>CAZLDN010000007.1:0-73391 GCA_964558355.1 uncultured Candidatus Solibacter sp. | reverse complement strand
AAGCCCGTCCGAAGCCGCCGCGGGCTCCGCCAAACCCACCGCCGCCGGCCGGCTTCGGACGGGCTTCGTTTACGTTCAACGCGCGGCCGTTCATCTCGGCGCCGTTCAGATTGGTGATCGCCGTCTCGGCTTCCGAGCGGTTTGTCATCTCGACGAAGGCAAACCCGCGGGGCTGGCCCGTGTCACGATCGGTCACAATGCTCACCTGCTCGACGCTGCCATAGGCCGCGAAGGCCGCCTGCAAGTCGTCTTGCGTGGTCTGATAACTGAGGTTGCCGACAAAGATTTTCATCATTGTGGTGCTCCTTGTTCTATGTCCTGAATTGAGGTCGTCTTTGTTGGGCGAAGGTTGCACTCGACCTGCGAAGAGCACTTGCGGCCGGAAGGCGCTCGATGTGAAACTGATGCGGTCAAAGACGCTTTAAGCGTAGCACCCTTTCCACCGCAGGCACTCCGCGCCGGCCTCAAGGGTAGTAGATTAGGACAATCCAGTTTCGTTAACGAGGTACAGCCCATGGCATCCGGACACAACGATCTCACGCGCCGCGCGTTCTCCTCACTCGCCGCCGCCGGCGCCCTCGCCCGCGCCTCGGAGCCCGAGCGCCCCAACATCCTTTGGCTCACCTGTGAGGACACCGGCCCCGAGTTGGGCTGTTATGGCGACTCCTACGCCGACACGCCAACCCTCGACCGCCTCGCCTCCCGTGGTCTGCGCTACGACTGCGCCTGGTCCAATGCGCCCGTCTGCGCTCCGGCGCGAACGACGATCATCAGCGGCGTCTATCCAACGGCCACCGGCTCCGAGAATATGCGCAGCCTGCTGCCCATGCCCGCGTCGATGAGGATGTATCCCCAGTTCCTGCGCGAAGCCGGTTATTACGTCTCGAACAATTCCAAGGAAGATTACAACCTCGAAAAACCCGGCCAGGTCTGGGACGATTCCTCGCCCAAGGCCCACTGGCGCAATCGCAAGGGCGCACAGCCGTTTTTCTCAATCTTCAACTTCACCATCACCCACGAAAGCCAGATCCGCACCCGCCCCCATACCTGGATTCACGACCCGGCCAAGGCCCGCATCCCGGCCTATCACCCCGACACCATCGAAACCCGTCAGGACTGGGCGCAGTATTACGACAACATCACGACGATGGACAAGTTGTCAGCCGGCGTCCTGTCGCAACTCGCCGCCGACGGTCTGGCCGATAGCACAATCGTCTTCTTCTATGGCGACCACGGCTCGGGTATGCCGCGTTCCAAGCGCTGGCCCTACAACTCCGGACTGCATGTCCCGCTGATCGTCCACTTCCCCGAGAAGTGGCGCAGCCTCGCGCCCAAGGAATACCGCCCCGGCGGCGCGACCCGCCGCATGGCCGGTTTCATCGATCTCGCCCCCACCGTACTCAGCTTGGCCGGCATCGCGCCGCCCGCCTACATGCAGGGCCACGCCTTCATGGGCCGCCACGAAGCGCCTCCACAGCCCTATCTTTATGGTTTCCGGGGCCGCATGGACGAACGCTACGACCTGGTTCGATCGGTCCGCGACGACCGCTATGTCTACCTGCGCCAGTACATGCCGCATATGATCTACGGCCAGCACATCGCCTATATGTTCCAGACGCCGACCACCAGCGTTTGGCGGCGCATGTACGACGAGGGCAAACTCAACGCCGCCCAGAGCAAGTTCTGGGAGACGAAGCCGCCCGAGGAGTTGTACGACCTCACGGCCGACCGCGACGAGATCAAGAACCTCGCCGCTGATCCAGCCCACAAAGCCACGCTTGAACGCTTCCGCACGGCCGAGCGCGAATGGGTCCTGAAGACGCGAGACGTCGGGTTCCTGAGCGAGGACGAAATCCATACGCGATCGGCCGGATCGACTCCCTATGACATGGCGCGGACGCCCGGCAAGTACGACCTGCCGAAAATCCTGGCCACCGCGTCGATGGCGTCGATGAAACGGCCTGCTGACACGCCGGCGCTCGCCAAGGCCCTCGGCGACGCAGACAGCGCCGTGCGGCGCTGGTCTGTCTTGGGCTTGCGGATGCGGGGCGAAAAAACGGTGAAGTCGAATCTGACAGCGCTACGCAGGGCGATGGTTGACCAAGCCCCGGCGGTTCGGATCGCGGCGGCCGAGACGCTTGGCCTGATGGGCGAGCCGGCCGACTTGCAGCCGGTCCTGGACCTATTGATCAGCCTGGCCCGTCCCGGCCAAACGAACCCCTACGTCCAGCTCGGGGCGCTCAATGCCATTGATTCTCTTGGGCTTAAGGCCAAGCCCCTGGCTGCCGAGATCGAAAAGCTGAAGGCCGCCATCCCGCCGCTGAAGGGCGAACCGAACCGGGCTACCGGCGTCGAGTACATCCGCCGGGCGCTTGAGAACGTATCGAAAAACTTGTCCTGATTGGGTTCGTTCGATCAGAGCCGCAGGAGAGGACTGGAGGAAACTGGAATGAGTCTCGTACTGGCCGCATTGGCGATCACGATCGTTTCGAACTTCGAGGGCGGCAACATCCGCAAGGTGGACAACGTCGGTCCGGCGCATTTTAGGATTCACCTGCCGGGCGACGTCGATCAGGACGGGCGCAACCGCCAGGCGAACTGGTATTCATTCCGCGTCGACGGGGCGAAGGGCCAGCCGTTGACAATCGAGATCGTCGATGTCGCCGGTGAATACAACTACCGCCCGAACAAGGGCGCGGTGACCGCCGACACGCCGCCGTATTTCAGCTACGACAACAAGACCTGGAAGCCCTGGACGGATTTCACCTACGACGGCGAAACGCCCAAGATGGTCCTGCGCATCACGCCAGAAAGCAATCAGCTTTGGGTGGCGCACGTGCCGCCTTACACGAACGAACATTTGGACGCGCTGCGGAAGTCGATCGCGGGCAACAAGTGGTTGAAGGAAGAGACGATCGGCAAGACGGTCGAAGGGCGTCCGTTGCGGCTGTGGCATATCGCCGAGGGTGCGCCGTCGAAGCACGTGTGGCTGATGACGCGGCAGCACAGCTGGGAGTCGCCGACATCGTGGGTCTGCGAAGGGTTGGTGCGATTCCTGTTGTCGAACGACGCCGAGGCGGCGCGCATCCGGCGCACGGTGGCGTTTCACCTCCTGCCGTTGAACGATCCCGATGGGGCGGCGCGCGGAGGGGTCCGGTTCAATAAGTATGGGTACGATCTGAACCGCAACTGGGACGCGTTCAATGCGGAGAAGATGCCGGAGATCGCGGCGCAACATGCCGCCATCGGGAAGTGGATCAAGGCGGGCAACCCGATCAATCTGTTTCTGGCCATGCACAACACCGAGACGGTCGAATACCTGGAAGGCCCGCCGGCGGCGGGCGAAGGCAAGTACAAGGATCTCGGCGAACGGTTCTTCCGCCTGCTCAACGAAAAGACGACGTTCGCGCCGTCGCGGCCCTTGTTCTGGACCGAACGAACGACCACCGAGGGCAAACCGGGCCGCATGACCGTCGTGCAGGGACTTTATAAGGATTTCGGGATTCCGGCGTTCCTCAGCGAACAGCGGGTCACGATGCACCCGAAGCTGAAGCGCCGGGCGCTGACCGAGGACCGGCTCCAGTTCGGGCGGGACCTGGCCGTGGTGATGGCGGAGACGGTCAGTCAATAGTGATAGCAATGATAGCATTGACAGCACTGCTAGCAATGCTATCATTGAGACATGGCCACCCTGACCATTCGACGGCTTGATGAATCAACCAAGGCCAAGCTGCGGATACGCGCCGCCGAGCACGCCCGTTCGATGGAGGAGGAGGCGCGTGAGATCCTGCGCAGTGCGCTGGACAAAGTTGAGGCGGAGGGGGAGCACTGGATCGACGCGTTTCGACGGAGAATCGAGCGAATCGGCGGAGTTGATCTCGACATCCCCGAGCGCGACTCAGCTCGCCCGGTGCCCAGGTTTGACTGATGGTCATCCTGGACACGAACGTCATTTCCGAGTTGTTCCGGCCCGCCCCTTCAGCCAAAGTTTTGCAGTGGTTCCATGAACTGCCGAAGCCGCTGATGCACACAACCGCGGTAACGATAGCGGAGGTGTTTTCCGGCCTGGAGTCCATGCCCGTTGGGCGCCGGAGGTCCGACCTGACCCAAGAGGCTGAAAACCTGTTCGCCGGTGATTTCCAGCGCAGGATTCTGGCGTTTGACGAAGCGGCTGCACGGGCCTATGCCAGGATCGCGGCGGGGCGGCGGGCCATGGGCCGTCCAATCGGCGGCATGGACGGGATGATCGCGGCGATCGCTGCGTCCAGACGGGCCGCGCTCGCCACACGGAACACCCGCGACTTCGACGATTGTGGTCTGCGTTTGGTCAATCCCTGGGACGATTGAGATGGACTCGGCCGGCTACCTCAGCCGGTAGAAGGCCACGCCGTGCCGTTCGACATCGGCGCCGATTTCTCCGGCGATGGAGGCGAGTTCCATCTGGCGCCACAGGTCGCGAACTCGTTTTCTGCCGGTCAGGTTCAAGTCAGCAAATGACACCGAAACCCGGCGCGGCTGTTCGCTCAGATTGAACAGGCCAACGGCGACGGAGCCGTCCTCCAGCGGTTTCAGGAGGACGAGTTCGTCTTCAGTTTTGCGGACGACGCGCGCCTGTTTGCCGAGCGGGTCCTGGTTGACGTCGATCACCTCGGCGTTGCAGAGAACGTTCAAGGTGAACTCGTCGAGCTTCGACATGTCGCCCGAGAAGAACAGCGGCGACGCCATCAGCGACCACAGCGACATGTAGCTGTACTGCTCGCCGGCGGTCAGCGTCGTCTGTTTCGGCGGGTCACTGATGCTGTGGGCGTTGCCGATGGTGCCGATCAGGATGTAATCAGGATCGTTCCAGCGCCCGGGGCCGGCGTAATCGGACAGGATCATGTTCTTGAACGCGATCGAGTAGAAGCCCGGCAGGCGCGTGTCCTTCTCAAGTCCCAGGTCGCCGGTGGTGCGCCAGGACTGGCCGCCGACTTCCCCGCCCCACTTCCAGACCTCGCCCATGCCGTACTGGCAGAGGTTGAACTGGATGTCGCGATTCTGTTTCTTGAGCAGTGAACCCATCAGCACGTATGGCTTCGTGAAGTCCTCGCGGGTGGCGGGTTTGACGAGACGGCCGTAGGAGCACCAGTCGTACTTGAGCAGGTCGTAGCCCCAATCGGCAAAGGTCTTGGCGTCGATCTCTTCATGCTGCCAGGCGGCGGTGTACTGGGCGCAGGTCAGCGGTCCGGGACCGGTGTAGATGCCCGCCTTGAGGCCCTTGGCGTGGATGTAGGCCGTAAGACCGGGCATGTCGGGGAAGCGGAGGTTGGGGCGGATGCGGCCGGCGGGATCGCGCGGTTCACCGTTCAGCGTTGGGTCGGTCGAGCCGGGTTTCATCATCCAGCAGTCGTCGATGGAGACGTAGGAGTAGCCGAAATCGGCCATGCCGGAGGCGTCCATGGCGTCGGCGGCCTCGCGGAAGAGCTTGTCGGAGACGCGGGCGTAGTGGGTATACCAGTGGTTCCAACCCATCGGCGGCGTGAGCGCGATGGTGTCGCCGACGGTGAGGCGGAACTCGCGGGACGCCTTGCCATGCGAGTTCGACGCGCGCAGAGTGACCTTGTGGAGGCCGGGCGTGGCGGGCGACGTGCCGGAGAGGATGCCGGTTGCGGCATCGAGTCTGATCGTTGCGGGCAGGCCCATGGCTTCGAACTTCATCGGGCGCGCGCCGGTGGCCGGGATGCGATAAAGGAACGGCTTGCCGGGGCGCACCCCATAGACGCGGGGTCCGTTGATGCGCGGCTCGGGGCCTGGCTTGGGAGTGAGAATCGGCATCTCGGCGGCGAGAAGAGGAAGTGCGGCGAGGGCGATGAGGGCAAGGCGCATGGACGGCTCCTTTGGACTCCTATCCCAGAGTTCCACACGAGTTTATCGTGATTTGAGCATGAGCGCGGCGAGCAATCAGGCGGCGCCGCCGGCGCCGGCTTGACCGCGGCGGATCTCGACAATGCGGCATGCATTCGACATTTCGCAATACTCGCAGACATCCTCGATGGCCGGGCGCGGTGCGATCTCGCCATCAAGAATCCGCGCAGCGCCGGATTCAGCGCGCTCAATGGCGATCTGAATCAGGTCAGCCGCGTTCTCCTTGAACTTCCAGTTCTCCGCCGAACGCAGTGGGACATAGGCGGCGGCGACGGGGTTCAAACCGCGGTCGCGCAGAGCGGCCATGTAGATGCCGAGTTGCAGCAACGCGCCGGCGTCGTCGAGAGCTTTGAGCCGCGCGAGTTTGCCCGAGCGGGAGTACTTGAAGTCGATCACGCGGCAATTCCCGGCGCCGTCGGAATCGATGCGGTCCATGCGGCCCTTGACCGTCTCGCCTGACGGCAGCGTGATCCGCACCTTTTCTTCGAAGGAAGCGAGAAACCCCTCGCCCACCTGCGGATTGGCCGCATAGTGCCGAAGCGCGCGCAAGGCGCGCAACCGTTCGAACTCGGTGTGGTATCCGTCCGGGACGCGCAAGCGGGCGACGAGCCGTTTCCAATGTGATTCGAAGACGGCGTCGATGGGTCCGCCCCCGAGTTTGTGCCATTCGGCGATGACAGCGTGGACGAGCGAACCGGTCTCGCGCATGTCGAGACGCTCGGCGGGGCGCGCCGGCGGGTCTTCGAGCGCGAGCGTATGACGAGCGAAGTAGACGAACGGGCAGGAGAGGAACGATTCGAGCGCGGTTCCGGAGTGGGTCTCGTGGATGAGGCGGACGGCGCGGATGGCATCATTCGAAATCAGCGCGGGAGGAGGAGGGCTGGGCGCCGGACGCGACGGGCGGATGCGGACGGGGACAGGCGAAACAGGGATAGCATGGATCGATTCGAGGACGAAACTTCGCAGGGTCTCTTCGCCCTTCGCGTCGAAGCGGGGGTAGGAAAGCACGGTCAGCCGCGTGGCGCGAGAGAGCGCGAGTGCGAACAGGAAGCGCTCCTCCTGTTCGCGGTCTTCGCGCGTTCGGAGCGCGATACCGGACTGATTTGCGCGGATCCTGAGGTCGTTGGGCAGGATGGGATCGATTCGTGGACGCCGCGGAAATTCGCCTTCCAGTAGTCCGGCGACAAAGACCACGGGCAGTTCCCATTGGCGGGCTTCGTAGGCGTCCATCAGTGCGACGGCGTCGCGGCGTGTGCTGGTGAGGCGGAGGCTGGCTGAATGGATCACTCGCGCGGCGTGACTCCAGAACGATTCAAAGCCGACGGGCTCGTCGCCGAGGAACGCGGCGGCTTCATCGACCGAGGCCGTGAAAGAGGCGATGGCCGCGGCGCGGGCGCGTGAGATGCGCACGGTCTCGGGCGACGACCCATCCGGCGGCGCAGCCAGGGAGAGGAGAGCTTTCATGGCCTCCGCCCATTCGGCCGGAGCGAGCGCCTGCTGAGCCCAGTTCCCAGTGACCGCGAGCGTGGCGAGAGTCTGTTGAATCGCTTCCGCACCCCGTAGGCCGACGGCGATGGCCTGCAATCGTTCGATGCCCGAGGCGGGCATCGCTTCGATGGCCTTGGCCGTGAAATCCTCGATGGCCGGCGAGAGCCCGGCGCGGAAGGCGGGGTTTCGCAGCACGTCAAGAGCAGCGCCGTGTTCCCAATCCGCGAGCACCGCGGCGGCAAGCTTGAGGATCCAACCGGCAACCGGATGCGCCGCCAGCGGCTGCGCCAGGTACGAGCGGACGGGAATGCCGAAGCGCGCCAGCGTGGATTCGAGCAGGTTGGAAAACGGTCCTGCAGCGCGGACGATGACGCCGATCTCACCCGGCGGCGTACCCTGTTCATTCAGGGCCAGGATGCGGCGGGCGATCTCCTCGGCCTCGCGGTGGATGGTGGCGGCGGGCGAGATTTCGATGCGCGGCTCGGGCCGGACGGGGTGGCAGCGCTGTTCCGTGCAACCGGCGGCGAGCAGGCTCTGGCGCACGGCCGCGGCACCGGGCCATTCGGGGAGGGTCAGGGTCAGGCTGATACGGCGGGCGGCGGAACGGATGAATGCGATCTCCGCCGGCGAAAGCGTGAAGAACCCATCAAAGTAGAGCGAGTCGCAATCGCTCAAAGCGCCGCCTGCGACCGCCGCCGCCGCCTCGGCGTGGAGACGGGGACCAAGGATCAGTTGCCGCCGCGCCAGACCGGCATCCACCTCCGCATAGACGCGGCCGAGATCAGCCATGATCGGCGCTGTCCATACCCTCATCGAACCCAGCGCCGACCATGTATCGGGCCCGCATCCGGCGCCGGCAAGTTCCTCGACCGCCTTCGCCAGCGCCGCCGGCAGGCCGGGCGTATCCATCGTCGAAGCGAACGAGCGCGGGCGGAGCCGTGCGAGCGACTCCTCGACAATGAACTCGAGGTCCGGCCCTGACGCAGCCTTGCGCCCTGGAAGCAGCGAAGAAATGAGGCGCGAGAGCGTGACGATCCGGGACCCTCGGACTAGCAAACCCTCGCGCGCAAGCATGTTGCGCAGGTGCTCGGCCATGGTGGCAGTGGGGACGACAAGCCGAAAACGGTCATCGCCTCGCATCAGGCGGCTGCGAACGGCGTCCAGGATGAGTGTCGTCTTGCCGGAACCGGGCGGGCCAATGAGCAGCTTCATGGCGTCAGGTTTTCAGCCGTGTGAGCAGGTATGCGCCGGCCAGCGTGAAGGCTGCATGCGGCGCCCATGCGGCCAGCAGTGGAGGCAGCAGTCCGACATTGCCGAGTTGTTCGAACAGCGAGTTCAGCGAAAAATAAGCGATGGCGATGACGAAGCTGACCCCAACCCCGGTCATCGCTCCACGGCTGCCGGTCAGAAACGCGAACGGCACGGAGATCAGCGCCATCACCAGAGCGAACAACGGCAGAGAGAACTTGCGGTTGTACTGCACTTCAAGCGGCACGACGCTGAAGCCGCTCTGGCGCAGTTCGGCGATATAGTCGCGGAGCTGCTCGAAGGTCATTTGCTTATAGGTCTTGACCTCCTTGGCGAACCAGGATGGCGGCTCATCCAGTCTGGCGAACGTGGCCGTTTCGCCGGCGAAGTTCAGGAACTCGTCGTTCCTGGCTTGCAGGTCGCGCGCCCATCCATCCTGGAAGACCCAGGTCTTCAGGCGTGGCTCCCAGCGGGCCTGCGAGGCGTGGATGTGGCGTGTCAGACGGAACGTCGCGTCATCGAGTTCGAAGACGCTGACGCCGCCTATCATCCCGCTTTCCGGGTCAAAAAACTTGTAGTAGTAGATTCTCGACCCGCGGCCAAAAATCCACTGGCGGCCAGGGCTGACGTAGGTCTGCACGGGCCGGCCCTTGATGCGGTTGCGGAGGGCGTCCTGGACGAGATTGGCCTTTGTGACGACGTAGTGGTCGAACGCGAACAGGCCGGCGCTGAGCAACGCGCTGGCGATGAAAATAGGCAACGCGAGCCTGTAGAGGCTGACTCCGCACGCCTTGAACGCCGTGATCTCATTGTTCTTCGCCATCACGCCGAAGGTGACCAGCACGGCCACCAGGACGCTGACCGGCGCCGCGTCGAAGATCAGCTTCGGCGCCAGGAAGAATAAATAACGGAACAGATCCGCCATCGGGATCTGCTGCTTGAAGACGTCGCCGAGCAGTTCAAAGAAATTGAAAACTTCAGTGAGCAGGACGAAGCTCGCCAGCATGACGGCGAAGTAGAACAGGAAGCTCGACAACACCATCGCGTCGATCACCGATGGCAATGCGGCAATGCGGCGGTAGGAACCGGGCCTGGCGGTGGCGCGTTGAAGCGCGGAGGCGATGCGGCCGGTGTGCAGTACGGCCCAGGAACGAACAGAGCCGAACAGGTCGCGTCCGGCCGTCTTCTCCAGCCGGGCAAGCAAGACGATGGCAAGGAGGGCAAAGACGCCATTCGGGATCCACACAGCCAGGGTCGAGTTGATGCGGCCTTCGCGCGCCAGCCCCACCAGACTGACCAGAGCCATGAAATAGAGAAATGCGAAGGCAACTGTAATGACAAACGCCGACGACTTGCCGCCTTTCCGCGAATTCACGCCCAGAGGCAAGCCGGTGATGGCCAGCAGCAGGCAGGCCAGCGGCAGAGCCAGTCGCTGGTGGAATTCGATATTGGCTTCCACCGACCGCGAGGTCTCGGGCAACAACTCGAGCGTGGACGTGGCCGAAAACAGTTTGGCTTTCACCGCCGCGCGTTCACGCGCCTCCAGCACCTGTTCCCCCTTGGGGTAGGAGACCCGGTAGTAGGTTTCCGGATTCGAGCCCGCCTCGTATGTGCTGTTCTGCTGCATCGACATCTGCAGCCGGTTGCGGGCCGCATCGGGCGTGACGATCGCTTCGCTGGCCAGCGTGACGCGCGGCCCTTCCCCCTGTTCGCCCGAACCCAGCGACTTGCGCTTCTCGGACGGCGTCATGTCGGCGATGAACACCCTGCGCCAACGCACGGGTTGACCCGGCAGAACATCCCCGACATAGAGAATGGTGTTCGGGAAACTCTCTTCGAACACCCGCGGCTGAATCTCGGCGGTCACCTGCGCCGCGCCCAGATCGTTCAACACGCGGATTGTCTCGGTGTTGCACAACGGAGTCAGCCAAAGCGAGCAGAATCCCGTGAACAGCACTGCCGCGAACCCGAACGCCGCGGCCGGCCAGGCCAGCCTGCGCGCGGGGACCCCCGAAGCCCGCAGCGCGATGATCTCGCCATCGCTCGACATCCGGGACAGCGCAATCAATGTGCCCGAGAGCA
Organism: uncultured Candidatus Solibacter sp.; assembly: GCA_964558355.1. Classification (GTDB taxonomy): domain Bacteria; phylum Acidobacteriota; class Terriglobia; order Bryobacterales; family Bryobacteraceae; genus PNKE01. The sequence goes on along the minus strand of CAZLDN010000007.1, from coordinate 62,669 downwards.
CGCCCAGCGGGATGGTGAGCGGCAGGGTGGCCGGCAGCAGCAGAAGGAAAAGATAACCGGCGTTGGCCGGGCTGGTGGAGGCGTTCACCAGAATCGAGAACAGTTGCCCGGCTTTCTGCAGGAACAGGACGAAGACAAACAGCACGGATCCCAGCAGGGCGCTGGCGAAGATCTCGACAATCAGCGTTCGCCCGATCAGGCCCATTCCATTCAGTCTCAGGGAGCGGAGGCCGGAGGCGGCACGACAGGCAGTTTCGGCGCGTCGTCGCTCGCCGGTTCCAGCTCAAGGTCCTCGAAGAGGACTCCGGGAGCCGCCACCGAGCAGCCGACGACGTTGCTTCCCGCCCCCGCCAATGCCAGCGGCAGGCCGTTGTCCACATAGTTGAACACGGCCGTCTCACGCGAGGCGGCCAGGATGTCGCGGAACGACCGCGTCCCAAGATTTCGGAAACGCAGCCCGCGCACCAGCTTTTCGGTCCCATCCGGGAAAATCTGATACACCAGCACCGGATTGCTCACCGGACGGCCGCCGCCGGAACTGGCCGTTCGCTGGCTCAATCGGCGCAGATCGTCAATCGAGCCGTGCGAAGGGTAGTCCATCTTGCGGACGATGATGCCATACTGCTTGCCCTGCTGTTTCATCATCTCGATCATCCGCGTCTTCAATGCGGCGAGAGGTTCGGAAGCCGACGCCCGCACCAGCAGGTTCGAGATCCTCGGCTGCCGCACTCCAAATGCGCCTGGCAGGCGGGCCCGCCCCGTCGACGCCGTGACGCCGCGCACGGGCTGGCGGGTGGTGAGCAGGGTCTTGAGGATTCCCTTTTCAACGACGTTCAGCGGTTGCGGGGTCACGCCTTCAACGTCCACTTTGAACGTACCTACCAGCGGCGAGCCGTCATGGACGGTTAAAGACGGGTCGTCGGTCAGATCCATCCAGTCCGGCAGCACCCTTGCGCCGAGGCGCGTTTCGAAATCGCTGCCTCCAAAAGACACGGCGCGTCCTGGCTCGGCCACCGGCCTCCGGACAACTGAAAGATGCGCGCCGACGATTTCGCCGAAAATCTGCGCCGCGGCTTGCGGCTCGAATAGCACTGGACCCGCATAGGTCTCGCCCTGCGGCGCCTCGGCCAGCCGGTCCAGATTCGACACAATCGCCCGGACCTGCTCGTTCAGGGCCGGTTCCGGAGGCAGGGCCGAGGGCGTCAGGCCCACGATTGTCGCACCGTCGTAGACGACCAGCCCGTCCTTGGCCTGGCGGCTACCGCGTACCTGGAGGTACGAGATGTTGTCACCCACCCGGACGAAACTCCTGTCGCTGTTCACGTAATACGCCGTTGCCTGGGCAGACTGAAACTCGACCAGGCCGCCCGTGATCTCCCTGGAAGCTGTAAACAACGCCGACAGCTCACGCACACGCCTCGTCCACAGAACCTTGTCAACGCTGACGGGCTTGACCGTTTCGAGCAGAACCGTGCTCCGCGCAGGGCCGAAATCGGGTAGCCGGTCTTGTACGGTCACGCCTCTCAGCGATGCCGTCTTGCGCCCAATGGCTTCGACAGCGGTCTTGTACGCCCGGTCCAGACTCAACCAGAGAGCGCTGCGCAGGCTCAGCAGGTGGTCGTCCAGCGGCAGAAGGTCGGAGTCGTAGCGGGTTCCGCTGTAGTAGTCGCTGTAGATCGAACCGGTGTTGTCGAACTCGGGCCTTCCCACCCTCACCCCGACCCTGACGGGCCGGAACCGGTTTTCCCTCACGTCGAATACCGCGCCAAACGAACCGGAGATGCTGAGTGTCCTGGCATCCTCCACACTCACCTCGACGAAGTAGGGTGGATCGCTCATCAGGCGCAGTTCACGGGTACGTCCAAGTTCCTCCGCCGCGGCTCTGAGAATCGGGTCGGTGTTGACCGTGGCGAGCAGCTTCGCTGTCTCCGGGTCTAGCGGCTGTGCCGCCGGCCGTTGCGCTGCCCTCTGGGGCGCGGTCCCGCCCTGTTCGGCGTCGCCCGCCTGCGTCTGGGCATTCACGAGAGGCATGAGCGCGGCCAGGGCCAGTGCCGGAAACAGCCGCTTCATGGCAGGTCTCCTGAGATCATCGGCCGGTTCAGCAGCGGCGGCCGGTCTCCAGGCAGGGGCTTCCGCTGCACTTCAATCTCTGAAACGAGAAGCGCCGGAGAAACCGCCGAAACCGGCACTTGGCCGGACTCGGCGCCGCAGTAACCGTTGAAGACCTCGTCCATATCGCCAGTCGCCAGAATCTTTTCGAAACTCGCCAGCGGCGTGCCGACAATATCGACACCGCGCACAAGCTCCGGCGGCCGGTTTGGGTAGATTCGATAGACGACAAGCGGGATCACCGTGAACGCCTGCAAACCGCTGCGCCGCGTTGTCGTGTAGCCCCCGGTGACGCTCTCGAAGTAAAGGCCGTAAGGCTTACCCTGACGCACGATCTCCTCGATCAGCAGTCTGCGTAGTTCGGCGTCGTTGGCTCTCTTCGCCGATTCCACGATCAGATTCGACTGCCTGGCAATGGCTGCATAACCCGGCTGACGGCGTCCATGCCCGTTTGACGCCGGAAATCCCTTGATGGGCTCGCGGGACACAAGGAACCGCTTCAGAATGCCCTTCTCCACTACCTGCACCGGTTGCGCCGGGCGGCCCTCATCGTCAAAGGCATACCAGCCGTTGAGATCGACGCCCGCGGCGGTGCGCCGCGTCGGGTCGAAGAGCACGGAAAGAAACGGCGGCAACACCTGCTTCTCGAGGCTGTTGGTGAAGGTCTGGCCCTCGCTTTCGTCCTTCTGGCGGTGGCCCTCGACGCGATGGCCGAATATCTCGTGGAAGAAGACGCCCGCCGCTTTGCCCGACAGAATCGCCGGCCCGACATAGGGATCCACGGGCTGGGCCTTCACCAGGTTGACTACGATGGTCGCCGACTTCCTGGCGGCCTGCGCCAACACTTCGTCCTTGGGCAAGCCGGCCGGGTCGGCGGCTTCGAAACTCTCTGAGGTCACCAGGTCCTGGCCGTCGTAGGCCTTGGCCCGCGCGACGACGCCCCATCGGGCGAAATTCCGGCCATGGCTCACCACTGTCCCTTCGGAATCGACGAAAGTCCGGATGTCGCGGCGGACGCTCAGGGACACCGTTGACGTGGTGACGCCAAATACGCCCGCTGCCGCCGATTGTTTCCTAATGCGGTTCTCCCATTCCTGGGCGTTGAACTTGAATTCGGCGGCCGTCGTGCCGCCCGTGACCGGCTTTTCCGCGGAAAAGTCGGCGGACTTGGCTCCTTCCGTGGCCAGATTCGCGGAGCCGCGGGCATTGACATAGCGTTGGGCGGCGATCCGCCAGGCGCGGTCGGTCTCGCGCCAGAGGATGCGCCGAATGGCTGCCTCATCATCCTCGATGGGCAACTCAGCCGACGTGGAGAGAATCTGCCGGGCGCCTCCAGTGACGCGGTAGTTGTCGAACTCCGGCGATCCGACGCGGACCGAACAGTCAAGGCGCCGCCGCCTTTGCCCGCTGGAACTCAACAGCGAACCCAGGCTCGCCGACATCTCGCGCGAGTCCACGTCGGTGACCTCGTAAGAGATGTAGTAGGCGGCTGGTTCAGCCTTTGACAGACCGTCCAGGTTCCGCTTCAATTCGGATGACAGAATTTGAGTGAGCGCGGGAGCCGTTACCGCCGGTGCCTTCTTCGACGGCTGGCCGCTCAGGTACGACGGCGCCGAGGTCAGGACGAACAGGGTCAGTGCTCCCAGCGCAACCGGGGGTGTGCGCAACACGTTAGTCAGAATAGCATGCGGCCCCGGAGGCGTTCCGTGTGACGCCCGCCGCTCAGGCCGCACTCATCGAAGGTGCGTCCACCACGGGCAACCCCTTTCGCCGGAATCCGCTCAGCGCCAGGCCGTAGCGGCCATGGACACCGGTCTTTTCGAAGATGTGTTTGAGATGAATCTTGACCGTTCCCGGCCGGATACCCAACTCAAGCGCGATCTCTTTGTTCCTCTTGCCCTGCTCGACCAGATCGAGAACCTGCCGTTCGCGCACCGTCAGGTCGCTGCGGACAAGCCGGTCCTCCCGTCCTGACTCGCGGAAGACGCAGTCCTCCATCCATGCCGCATGTCCCGCCACCGTGCGCAGGCAAGCCAGGATCGTACTGACGTCGGCAGTCTTGCGGAGAATTCCGCGGGCCCCGCCCTGGAGCAGTTTCAGCGCTTCAGGCTCGCTCATCGACGTCCCCCAGACAACCACGTTCGGGCGCCGGCCAGGCAAGGCGCCGATAGCCATCAGCATGTCGATCACGGGCTGCAAACCCAGCGCCTTATCGACAATCAGCAGATCCACCGGATCCTGTCTCAACAGTTGCATGCCGAGGACCAGGCTGCCGGAACTCCAGCGGCAGGTGAACCCGCCCACGCCGCTGACAATCGTCCGGACACCCTCCACCGTCGCCGGCTGCGTCTCCACGAGACCGAGGGTTCTGATATTCGCTTCAGATGTCATAGAGTTAGTGGTCCCGGGCGCCGCTCGGACGCGGCTGCTGGACCCTTCGGTGAATTAGTTGCCCCTGCGGGCGAAAGCTCTCAAGTTTTCCTTCAGCGGCGACGATAGACCAAGTGGACGAGCCATAAGGGCTTGGATCAGTCCGGGAAACTATAGGAGCGATCGTGGCGGCGACGCCAAAAAGTCTAGGACAGTGGAAGATTCTGCTCATCATCCCCAACCAGGAGATGAGCGCCGCTCTGCGCAGCCACGCCGAACACCTCCTTCCGTTCTCCCATGTCAACGAACTTCATTCCTATCCCACGCGCGCGGTGCTCGAAGAAGCGCTGACCGATTTCAACATCTCGCTCTGCCTCGTCGACGCATCCTCGAACCAGGAGTGGGCCCAGGCGCTGCTCAGCGACCTGGCCATGCTCAATGCCAAACTGCCTGTGGTAGCCGTCCACGGGCAAAGCGAACCGGACTTCATCCTGCGGACGCTACGCGCGGGAGCCACCGAGGTCCTGATTCAGCCTTTCGGCGAGGACCAGTTTGTCTCGGTGATCGAGCGCCTCAACGCCACCCACGGCATCGGCAACCGCAGCGGAAAACTGATCGCCCTGGTCCCAGCGAAGGGAGCATGCGGCGCATCCACGCTATCCTGCAATCTCGCCTATTTCGCCCAGCGCGCCAACATGCCAAACGTTCTCCTGGCTGATCTGGATCCATTGACCGGCACAATCCCGTTCCTGTTGAAACTGCGGTCCAGCTACAGCTTCGTCGATGCCCTGTCTCGCGCCGCCACGCTCGATGAGGACATCTGGAAAGGGCTCGTGGCGAACTGGGGCAAGATCGACGTCCTGCTGTCTCCCGACAAGCCAGTCCACGGCACCGAGCTACAAAGCGACGCCTCCAGGATTCTGCAGTTCGCCGGCATGATCTACGACCTCGTGGTGACTGACACCAACCTCCCCTATGGGCCCTGGGCGTTGTCCATCGCCCGGCAGTGCGACGAACTGTTGCTGGTTACCACAAACGAGTTGGCCAGCCTTCAGGCGGCCCAGAAGGCGCTGGCCTATCTGGACCGCAACAGGATCGAGCGCTCGAAGGTCCGGGTGGTCGTCAACAGGTTTAGCAAGGAGTTCGGGCTCAGTCAGGAAGTGATCGAGGCCGCGCTCCACACCGAGGTCTACCACCTCATCCCCAGCGACTTTGAAACCATCAACCGCTCCCTCGTCGAGGGTAGAGCCGTGCCGGAAACCACCGTCATCGGCAAGAGTATGATGTCGCTGGTCGAAAAGCTAACCGGCAAGCCCATCCGTTCCGCGCAACCCAAACCGTCTTCGTTCGCCAACCTGTTTGGATTCCTCCGGAAGTAACCGCAAGTCGTCGAGCGCCTGAATCCCCCCTCGTCCCCCTGTTATCATCTGACCCAGAATGATTGATCTGGACTCGGACGAGGCGCTGCCTCTGCTCGCTGAGAGACTCGGCCGTCAACCAAACGAACTCCGTCTCACGCCGCTTGGCGGCGGCGTCTCGAACCATGTCTATCTCGTTGAAGCCGAAGGACTCAGGTGCGTCGCCAAGCAGGCCCTGGGCAAACTGAGGGTCGAACAGGATTGGTACTGCAGCCGCTCCCGCATCCATAGCGAAGCCGCGGCCATGAGGGCGCTCGGCCGGGCGCTGCCGGCCGGCGCCGTGCCCGCGCTGCTGTTCGAGGATTTCGATAACGGGATCATCGGCATGGAGGCGGCGCCGCCCGATGCGCAGCCTTGGAAGGGCCTTCTCATGCAGGGCGTCTGCGACGAAAGGCCGGCCCGGAGGACCGGCCTCTTGCACGCCGCCTGGGTTCGCGAAAGCGCCCAAAGGCCCGGTTGGGGTGAGGAGTTCGGCGACCTTCAGACCTTCAAAGACCTGAGAGTGGACCCGTATTACCGGACGACGGCCGCGCGCCACCCGGACCTCGCAAAACACTTCGCGTCTCTAATAGAACAGTGCCTCGAACGGCGGGTTTCTCTCGTGCATGGCGACCTCAGTCCAAAGAACCTTCTGGTCCTCGACGGAGCGGTCACCCTCATCGATCACGAGGTCATCCACTGGGGCGACCCTTCTTTCGACGCTGCGTTTCTCACTAATCACCTGATTCTAAAGGGTTTCTACCGTCCTGACCTCGCCGGCTCCCTACGCCTTCTCGCCCGCGCCTACTGGGACGAACTCAGATCCGGCGCGGGCGCCGCCTCACTCTGGATCGAGTCCGCCGCCGTCTCTCACCTCGGCGGCTTGATGCTGGCCCGGGTGGACGGCAAGTCCCCGGTCGAGTATCTTGACATGTCTGTGCGGCAGCGCGTCCGGCAACAGGCCCGTGAACTCATCGAGTCGCCGCCCGCATCCTGTGACGAAGCGTTCGAAAGGTGTTTCAAATCATGCGCTTGAAGATCCGCGGCTTGCGCGCCATGGAGATCCTCGACTCGCGCGGCAACCCCACCATCGAGGTGGAGTGCATGTTGAGCGACGGGACCACCGCCCGCGCTCAAGTCCCTTCCGGCGCCTCGACCGGCCGCCGTGAAGCGCTCGAATTGCGGGACGGAGACCCCTCGCGGTTCGGCGGGAAGGGCGTCCTGCGGGCGGTTTCTCATGTCGAAGGCGAGATTGCCAGGGCCGTCCAGGGAGTCGACGCGGAGGATCATGCCGTATTAGACCGGCTTCTAATCGAGCTCGACGGCACGCCGGACAAATCGCGCCTGGGGGCGAACGCGATCCTGGGGGTGAGTTGCGCCGTGGCACGCGCGACGGCTACCTCCATAGGAATACCTCTTTGGAAACGGTTGGCCTATATTGGCGGCTGCCGCCCCTGCCTGCCCGTGCCGATGGTCAACATCCTCTCGGGGGGCCACCATGCCGGGTTCAACCTGGAACTCCAGGATTTTCTTATATTTCCAGCCGGAGTAGGTTCGTTTGGTCAAGCCCTTCGGGCCGCCCGGGAGGTCCTCTACGCGGCTCGCGAGGTCCTCGGCGAGAGGGGCAAGCGCCCCACTGGAGTCGCCGACGAAGGCGGCTGGGGACCTGACCTGCCCTCGAACGAATCAGCCCTGGAGGTAATGACCGCGGCGATTGAACGCGCCGGATACCGGCCGGGCGAGCAGGTCGGCATCGCCATTGACGCGGCAGCCTCCCACTTCCATCGCGGAGGGTCCTATGTCCTCTCAAGCGAGCAGCGGACTCTCAGTCCGATCCAACTGATCGACCTCTATGAATCCTGGAGCCGCAGGTTCCCGATCATCAGCCTCGAAGACGGCCTGGATCAGGACGACCCGGCCGGCTGGGTCGAGCTGACCGCCCGTCTGGGCGGGCGGATGCAGATCGTCGGCGACGACTTCCTGACGACGAATCCGAGCCGGGTGAAGGAAGCGATTCACGCCCGGACCGCGAATGCCGTGCTGGTGAAGATGAACCAGATCGGAACCATAACTGAGACGTTCGAAGTGGTCCGGTTGGCGGCGGAGGCGGGGTGGCGGGCAGTCATCTCCGCTCGCAGCGGCGAGACGGAAGACTCCTTCCTGGCTGACCTTGCCGTCGCGTCCGGCGCGGGTCAGATCAAGGTGGGGTCGGTGGCGAGATCCGAGCGGCTCGCCAAGTACAACCATCTGCTGTGGCTGGAACGGGACGCGGGCCTCGATTGGCCCGGCGGCGGTTCAGAGCCTCCCCGCCCGCTTCGCCAATCTCTTTGACCGTTTGGTCTCGCGTTTCAGGTTGATGGTGCCGCGGCAGCCCGGAGCGCCGCAGTCGCAGGGCACAATGTCCACGTCATGGTCGAAACGGTAGTCGACGGTCAGCTCCTCGCCTGGCTGGATGTCGCGCTTGGAGTAGTAATAGATATGGCCGTCCGTGATCCGGGCCTTACAGTTGGGTTCGCAGCAATGGTTGATGAACTCGGCTCCGCTTCCGCCGGCTGAGCCGTCCAGCGTCCAATAGGCGTCGAGGGTGAAGAGGTAGTTCAGATCCGTGCAGAGCTTGGCGCGGCGTGCGGTTTCGACGCGGCTGATCCGCTCGCCGGTGTATTCGATCACCTTCCGGCCCTTGGGGATGAACTCAGCCGTAACGATGCCCCACCGATGGATGGGCGACGGCTCCACCCTCAGCTTGAACTCCGCATATTGGGGATCGATGGCCGGAGGTCCGCCGGCAGGAGCAGGATCGATTGGTTGTTCAGGAGTCGGCATATGCGGAAGGCGCCGGGCGAGAACACACATCAAGCGAGAGACCGCCTCCGGCAGCGGCCGCCGCCACCGGAGGCATCAGTAGATAGATGAGCGATCCGAATCAGGCGCCGGTCTTCTGCTTCAGGACGTCGATCAGCTCACGGACGGCCGCGCCGCTCTTGTCGAGCTGGGCTTTCTCGGTTTCGTTCAGCGAGAGCTCGTAGACCTTTTCGACACCGTTCGCGCCGAGCTTCACCGGCACGCCGACGAACAGCCCGTCAAGGCCATACTCGCCTTCGAGGCAGACGGCGCAGGGCAGGATCTTCTTCTTGTCCTTGAGAATCGACTCGACCATCTCGACCGTCGCCGCCGACGGGGCGTAGTAAGCCGAGCCGGTCTTGAGGTACTTCACGATCTCGGCGCCGCCGTTGCGGGTGCGGTCGACGATGGCGTCGATGCGGTCCTGCGGCAGCAGTTCGGGCAGCGGGATTCCGCCGACGGTCGTGAGGCGCGGCAGCGGAACCATCGTGTCGCCGTGGCCGCCGAGGACGAGGGCGGAGATCGACTCCACCGACACGCCGAGTTCCATGGCGATGAAGGTCCGGTAACGGGCGGTGTCGAGCACGCCGGCCATGCCAATGATGCGGTTCTTCGGGAACTTCGAGACCTGTTGCGCGACCCAGCACATGGCGTCGAGCGGATTGGTGACGAGGATCAGGATCGAGTTGGGCGAGTACTTGACGGCCTGTTCGGTGGCGTTCTTGACGATCTCGTAGTTCGCCATCAGCAGGTCGTCGCGGCTCATGCCGGGCTTGCGGGGGAAGCCGGCGGTGATGACGACAATGTCGGAATCGGCGGTAGGCTCGTAGTCGTTCGAGCCGGTGACCATGACGTCATAACCCTCGACGGGGCCGGATTCAAGCAGGTCCAGGCCCTTGCCTTGCGGTACGCCTTCCACGATGTCGACGAGCACGACATCGGCAAGTTCCTTGTTGGCGATGCGCAGCGCGCAGTTGGCGCCGACATTGCCGGCGCCTACGACGGTAACTTTTTTTCTCATGGGTAATTCCTTCCAGCTATCTGACGGCCGCCTCATCTTGAATGAGCAAACGGCCTGACCGAATTGAATTATAACGACTGCGCCGCCCGCGGCGGTACAATTGCTATTTCGATGGTACCGCCAGCGTCAGCCCAGCAATTCCTCGACCGCCAGCTCGAGCGCCTGCGCGCCCAGGCCAAGCGTCGCCGCATCGCCTTCGGTGAAGGCGACGACCCTAGAGTAGTCGAAGCCGCGATCAAATTGAAGCGTGACGGCTTGGTCGAGCCGCTTCTGATCGGCGGCAAGGGCGACACCGGCGGAGTCGAGACGATCGATCCGGCGGGCTATCCGAAGTACCGGGAATACGTCAGGCTCTATCACGAACGCCGCCGTTCCAAGGGCGTCACGGAGTCTGAAGCGCAACGGGCAGCTTTGAATCCGCTGGTCTTCGCCGGCTTGATGGTGGCTTCCGGCGACGCGGACGGCTTCGTAGGCGGGGCCGCCTCGACCACGGCCGAGACATTCCGCGCCGCGGTTTCGACAGTCGGCGTGAAGCAGGGCGTCAAGACGGTTTCCGGCGTCATGATCATCTGCGTCCACGACACGACTTATGGCGCACACGGGGTCCTGGCCATGGCCGACCCGGCGCTGATCGTCGACCCGACCGCGTCTCAGCTCGCCGACATAGCCATCGCCACAGCCGAAACCACGCGCACAGTGATCGGTGTTGAACCGGCCGTGGCGCTTTTGTCCTTCTCGACCAAGGGCAGCGCAAAGCACCCGTTTGTCGAGAAAGTCCGCGAGGCGCGGCGCATCGTCGAGGCCCGCGAGCCGGGGTTGCATGTCGATGGCGAACTTCAGGCCGACGCCGCTTTGGTGGAGGCCGTGGGACGGTCCAAAGCGCCGGGCTCGACCGTTGCTGGCCGGGCCAACACGCTGATCTTCCCCGACCTCGCCAGCGCCAACATCGGCGTCAAATTGGTTGAACGTCTGGGCGGCTCCGTCAACACGGGACCGTTCTTTCAAGGGCTGGCCAAACCGGCCAACGATCTGCCGCGCGGCTGCCTGTCGGACGAGATCTACCGCGTGGCGATCGTGACGGCGCTCCAGGCAGGATAGACCGCAGTGTTGCTCTTCCCCGCCATCTATCACGACGGCTACGACCTGAACTTCGGCAAGCACGTCTTCCCAACCAAGAAATACCGGCTGATTCGCGGCATGCTGATCGAAGCGTATTCGGCCTCGCTGGAGGAATTCAGCGTGCCCGAACCAGCGGCGCGCGATCATCTACTCTTGGTTCACACCGCCGATTGGGTGAAGAAGCTCGAGACCGGAACGCTCACCTATCAGGAGGTTCGTCAACTCGAAGCGCCATACTCGCGCCAGATGGTTCAAGCCTACTTCCTGTCCGCGGGGGGAACAATTCTGGCGGCGCGCGAGGCGTTGAACCACGGCGTGGCCATGAATATCGGCGGCGGCTTCCATCACGCCTTCGGCGGGCATGGCGAGGGGTTTTGCGCCATCAACGACATCGCAGTGGCGATCCGGGTACTCCAGCACGAAGGCCAGATCAAGAAGGCCCTGGTGGTGGATTGCGACGTGCACCATGGCAATGGAACCGCCTCGATTTTCGCCCACGACGCGACCGTCTTCACCCTCTCGATCCATCAGAGGGACAATTACCCTGCCGTAAAGCCGCCGTCCTCGCTGGATATCCATCTGGCCGACGCCACCGGCGATCAGGAGTACTTGTCCAAGCTGGGAGAGGCCCTTTCGGCCGCGGTGGCGGGGTACAGGCCTGACTTGCTGATGTTCGTCGCCGGCGCCGACCCCTTTTATGACGACCAACTCGGCGGGCTTTCGCTGACGAAAGAGGGCATGCTCACGCGCGACCGGCTGGTCTTCGAGACCGCCTTCCGCAACCACGTCCCGGTCTGTGTCACGCTCGCGGGCGGCTACGCCCACGAGTTGACCGATACCGTTCAACTGCACGCACAGACCTACCGGGCCGCGGTCGAGGCGGCGCAGGAGTGCGGCTGGCCGTTGCCCGGCGCGAACTTATCCGGGATTTCTCTCACCAGGACAGAGTGCTGAGACGAAGGCCAAGCGTCCCGAAGAGTCGGGACGCGGCAGGCAACGAGTGCCTGCGCCACGTGGTAGGAGACTTCGCCGAAGAGGTGGCCGCGGATCTCAGTCCTTTCGCCCCGAATGAGCGGCATCGTCGAGCGGCCTTGCAGGTAGCCGGGCGCGGCGAGACCGGCGACCTCGCAGATGGCCGGGGCCAAGCCTGCCGTGAGCAGCGTGCGACGGTTCATCGGCTTTCTTCCATCATGAATCGACGCCCGAACGGGAATTGCGGGCTAAGGAGCTTTCGACGTGTGCGCAAAAATTCCGGTCAGGGTAGAATCGAGTACAGAGGATGACACATCCTCTTAACTGGGACCGGTCCGCGTCTATCCGATGAATCGCCAACATCTTCACCGCATGTCCATGGTTCTGGCCGCCGGGCTGTTTCTGGTCCTGGCGCAAGGGGCGGTTGAGGTGAGTCAGAGTGCGGCATCGAAATTGCATCTGCCGGTTGGGATCCTGATCGGCGTTCTGGCGGCAGTCTGGACGGCGGGTGTGCGGAAGGTTCGGCCCGAAGCATTTACGCTGGCGCTTGCGGCGCTGGCCGCGATTGCCGTCTCCGGATGGACCGGGATGATTGACACGCCGGCAGGAAAGGTCGCCCATGCGGCGTTCAGCCACTTGGCCTTCGCCTTGGCGGCAGCGGGTGCGGCCATGACATCGGACTCCTGGGAAGCGCGGCTGGCCGTGGCGGACGGTGGTTTCCCGACGCTGCGCTCGTTGGCCTGGATCACGCCAACCACCGTCTTGATGCAGGTCGTGCTGGGCGCGGCCTACCGCCACAAGATGACAGGCCTGATCCCACATGTCTCATGGGCGTTCGTCGCGGCCATGTTCGTCATCATGACGGCGGCGTTCACAATGACGCAGTGTGGTAAACATCCGGCGCTGAGGCGCATTTCGATCACACTGATTTCGATCACGGGCTTGCAGCTTCTGCTGGGGGTAGTGGCGCTGTACGGCCGTTTGTCAGAGAGCGGTGGGGCCGGAAACGCCTGGATGGTTCTGTCCACAACATCGCATTTGCTGACCGGCGCGATCGTTCTGGCGCTCACAATGGCCTTGTCGGCGCAGACGCTGCGCCATGTCGAACCGGCGGAGGCGACTGGACTCGCCGCTTCGGGGCAAAACGGATGAAAAACTATATCACCCTCACCAAGCCGAGGATCACCTGGCTCATCCTGATGAGCACGGGCATCGGCTATTACTTTGGCCATGCAGGTCCGCTGAACTGGCTTGTCCTGTTCCACGCGATGCTGGGTACGGCACTGATCGCATCAGGGACGGCGACGCTGAATCAATGGTATGAACGCGACGCCGACGGGCGCATGAAGCGCACCGCGACCCGGCCGATTCCTGCCGGGCAGGTTGCTCCGCGCAACGCGCTGCTGTTCGGCTTGGCGTTGCTCGTGATAGGCGAGGTCGAACTGGCGCTGGGCGTGAATCCGCTGACCGCCTGGCTGGGTCTGGCGACTGTCGCAAGCTACCTTCTTCTCTATACGCCCTTGAAACAGAAGACATGGTGGTCGACCACGGTTGGCGCGTTCCCTGGGGCGGCGCCGCCGCTGATCGGTTTTGCGGCCGCACGCGGCGAGTTGACCGTCGAAGCGTGGATTCTGTTCGCCATCATCTTTCTCTGGCAGTTCCCGCACTTTTACGCCATCGCCTGGATGTACCGTGACGACTACGCCCGGGCGGGTATCCGCATGTTGCCGGTCGTTGAACCGGACGGCATTTCGACGTCCAGGCAGATCCTGGCCACGGCTGCCTTGCTGATTCCGGTATCGCTGCTGCCGTCGTTTTTCTCGATGACGGGTCACTGGTATCTGGCCGCGGCGCTGATCCTGGGCGGGCTGTTTCTGAAATCGGCCGCGCTCTGCGCCCGTCAACGGACGGCGGTGAATGCGCGGGGGGTGTTGAGGGCATCGGTGATGTACCTGCCGTTGCTTTATCTCGCTCTGGTGCTCGACAGCCGCTGGTTGGGTCTCTGATGAGCGGCGCAATCGTCGAAGCCACGGGTCTGCGCCACCTTTACGGCGAACGGGCGGCACTGGACGGCTTATCGTTCGCGGCCGCCGAAGGCGATGTCCATGGCATCCTCGGGCCGAATGGTTGCGGCAAATCCACCCTGTTCAGAATCCTCTGTACGCTCGAACGTCCACAGCAAGGCGCCGCGACGGTGGCCGGCCTGGATGTGGCCAAGGCGGGGATGAAGTTGAGGCGGCAGATCGGTGTCGTGTTTCAGAACGGAAGCCTCGACAAGCGGTTGACTGTCCGGGAGAACCTGGTTGCGCAGGGACACTTGCAGGGGATGAGCGGCCGGGCATTGAACGCCCGTGTGGACGAATTGCTGGGCGAGTTCGGGTTGGAAGACCGCTCCGGCGACGAGACGCGCACGCTTTCGGGCGGGTTGAGAAGGAAGGTCGAGATCGCGAAGGCGATCATCCACAAACCGCGCGTGCTGTTGCTGGACGAGGCGTCAACGGGCCTGGATCCCTCGGCGCGGCGCGAGATGTGGGCATCGCTGAATCACCTCCGGGCCGCATCGCCGGTCACCATTCTGTTTACAACCCACCTGATGGACGAGGCCGAAAACGCCGGCAGGCTGCTGCTGATCTCACGGGGCCGCGCCGTGGCGGAAGACTCGCCGCAACGGTTGAAAGCCATGGTCGGCGGAGATGTCGTACAGTTCGAATCGACTTCGCCCAGCTTCGCCGCGGATCTGCGTGAGCGGTTCCAGGTTGAACCTGTCGAGAGCGGCGGCCGCATCTCGGTGGAGACGACTGCCGGGCACCGTTTCATCGCCAGCGCCTTCGATGCGTTTCCCGGCCAGATCACGTCAGCGTCCCTGCACCGTCCGACACTTGAGGATGTCTTCTTCAAGGTGACTGGCGAGCATCTCGGAAGTACTTCCACGGAGGCCGCCGGTGCTTAGAATCTACATGTTGGCCGTCCGGGCCGTCTTCGTGCGCGACATGCTGCATTTCTGGCGGGAACGCAGCCGCGTGTTTGGATTTGTCGCTTCGCCGCTGCTGTTTTGGGTGCTTCTTGGCGCCGGCTTCGGCGACATGGGCAAGTTCTTTAACGGGTCGCTGCTCTTGAGCGTGATGTTCACGGCAGTGTTTTCCACCATGTCGGTGATCGAGGACCGGAGAGAAGGATCCCTTCTGTCCGTGCTTTCTGCTCCGGCGCCTCGCTGCGCGCTGGTGTCGGGCAAGGTACTGGCGGGGGCGGTGATGGCGGGAGTTCAGGGACTCTTCTTCCTGCCTCTCCTCGCCATGACGGGCAGACCGATGAGCGTGGCGGATGTGCTGGCCGCAGCTGGGGCGTTGGTACTTTGTGGCGCGTCGTTCACGTCGCTGGGGTTCTGGATGGCCTGGAAGAGCCGCACACCGCAGGGTTTTCACGCCATGATGAACCTGGTTCTGATGCCGCTGTGGCTGGTCTCGGGCGCGCTGTTTGACGCCTCGACGGCGCAACCATGGGTTCGTTTGGTCATGAAGGCCAATCCGATGACTTACTTCCTCGCCACCCTTGAGCGCACCATCCCCGCCGACCCGTCCTGGGCCGGGCCGGGGCTCGCGTCCGGCCTCATTTGGACTTCGATTTGTGGCATCTTGTTCCTAACGGCGGCCGTGATGAACGTTGAACGCCGCCCGCTCGGCAAAGATAGTCTATGAACCGCAGGAAGCTCGTTGTCCTCGCTCCGGCCCTGCTCGCCGGATGCGGTTGGCATTCCGGTTTGCCCACCTACGGCACGGTGCCCGAGTTTGCGCTGACCGCTGAGAACGGGAAGAAGTTCGGCACGCCGGATCTCGATGGCCGCGTCTGGGTGGTCAACTTTTTCTTCACCACCTGCAATGGACCCTGCCCGAGGATGTCGGCCCAGATGAACAAGCTGCAGGGGATGCTGAAAGGCTCGCCCGAAGTCCGCCTTGTTTCCATCTCGATCGACCCCAAGCGCGACAACACCGCGGCCCTCGCCGCCTACGCGAAACGCTGGAAGGCCGATCCGGCGCGCTGGCGGTTCCTCACGGGCGCGCCTCAGGAGATCCGCACGTTGAGCTGGGATACGTTCCATCTCTCCGATGTCGGCGGCGCGTTGGAGCATTCCGCCAAGTTCGCCCTCGTCGACAAGAAACTCCAGATCCGCGGCTACTACGATTCACTCGACTCCAACGGCCTTGCCGATCTCGCCGCCGATATCGGTAAGCTCGAAGTTGAGATTTTCTAGGGGACTCATGCGCAACCTGCCCACGCTCAACGCC
This sequence comes from uncultured Candidatus Solibacter sp., assembly GCA_964558355.1. Taxonomy (GTDB): domain Bacteria; phylum Acidobacteriota; class Terriglobia; order Bryobacterales; family Bryobacteraceae; genus PNKE01. The sequence continues at coordinate 46,557 of CAZLDN010000007.1, read as the reverse complement.
TTCCTGAACGCCCTTTCGGCCGGACTGCTGATCCGAGGCTACTTTCTCATCCGGCAAGGTAAGCGCGAGGCCCACAAGCAGTCGATGCTGATGGCCTTCACAACGTCTGTGCTGTTCCTGATCAGCTATCTGGTCTATCACTACAGCGTTGGCTCGGTCGCTTTTCAGGGGCAGGGCGCGATCCGGACCGTCTATTTCACCATCCTTCTGACGCACACGGTGCTTGCCGCCGCGGTCGCGCCGATGGCCGTCATCGTCCTGCGCCGGGCGATGAGGAACGACTTCACCCGCCACCGCGCACTGGCCCGCATCACGCTGCCCATCTGGCTATATGTCAGCGTCACCGGGGTGATCATCTACCTGATGCTGTACCATCTCTAGTTTGAACCCCACTTCGCAGCTCATCGAGCTTCTCGATCCTCAACCGGAGGAGCTGATTCTGGATCTCGGATGCGGACTCGGCGAGTTGTCGGCGCGGATCGCCGAATTTGGCGCGAAGGTCATTGGCCTGGACCGGCTCGGCATCCTGCTGGAACAGGCGCGCTACAAGTACCCCGGCATCGAGTTCGTCGAAGCGGACTTTTTCGACTATACGCCAGAGAGGCAATTCGACGCCGTCTTCGCCCATGCCGTGCTGGATTGGATTCGCCCACCCGCCCAAGCAGTTGCCCGGATCCATCAGATCCTCGGGCCGGGCGGCCGTCTCGCCGCCGCCATCGGCGGAGCGAATGAAACGGCGCGCCAGTTGGAAGCCTATTACGCGCCGTCGCCGAAGGAGTATTCAAAGGTGCTCAAGAAGGCCGGCTTCACGGTCGAAGTTTGCGAAATGAAGGGCAATGACCTCTTCGTCCTTGCCCGGAGGACCCGCTAGTTCAATGTTTCCCAAGATCATCTCTATCGGCGGTTTCTTTCTGCCCACCTATGGATTGCTGGTCGCCCTCGGATTCCTGGCCGGCGTCTGGCTGACGACCCGCCTGGCCCGCCGGGCTGGACTCGACTCAGAAGTGGTCAGCAACCTCGCCATCTACTGCGCACTGGCCGGCCTCGCCGGGGCCAAGCTGATGATGTTCTTCCTGAACTTTGGATACTACTCCGACAACCCCGGGTCGCTGTTCTCCTTCGACACGCTGCTGTCGGCCGGGGTCTTCCATGGCGGGTTCCTGGCCGCGCTGGCTTTCGCATGGTTCTACATCCAACGCCAGAAGCTGCCGTGGCTTCCAACGCTAGACGTCCTCGCCCCCGGCGCGGCGCTGGGCCACGCCATCGGGCGGTTGGGCTGTTTCGCCGCAGGGTGCTGTTGGGGCGGCCGTTGCGAACGCCCTTGGGCCGTCACTTTCACGAGTCCGGACGCGCACGAGATCACTGGCGTCCCGCTGAACATCCCGCTCCATCCAACCCAGCTTTACGAGTCCGCCCTGACATTCGCCATCGCCTACCTGCTTTACCGGGCATCGCTGGCCAAACGCGCGCCGGGCTGGGTTTTCGGGCTCTATCTCGCCCTTTACGGCCCGGTCCGGATCGTGACCGAGTTCTTTAGGGAACATGACCAAGCGCCGCCGTTCGGCGGGCCGATGACCTGGACGCAATGGATCGCCGTTGGGCTCACGTTTGTGGGCGTGTGGCTGGCGATGCGCGCGTGTTCAAGCTCGCCGCGGCCTACTTCATCGCAACAGCCCGGCCGGTCTTGATACTCTCCTTCGCAGCGTCGAGGATCTGAACCACCTGGACGTTGATGTCGAGCGCGACCATGCCGCCGGGCTCGGTCTTGGTTTCGATCGAGTGGATCATGTTGGCGATGGGTTCGGCGGATTGGGCGGGCAGCGGGTCGATCTTCACTTCCTGCGCCGGGCCGCGGCTCTTGCGGACTTCCACCTTGTCGCGCGTCATGTAGAGGCTGCCCTGACGGCCGAAAACCTCAAGATCCTGGAAGCTGCGAGGCAGGTCCCAACTGCCTTCCAGCAGGGCGACGGCTTTCGGATAGGTCAACACGATGGTCGCGTTGTCTTCGACCTTGCCGAACTCCTCGGGCCGGAGATGATTGACGTGGGCGAAGACCGAGGTTGGTTTGCCGAGATACCACAGGCTCCAAAGAGCGTTGTAACAGCCGAAGTCGACCAGCGCGCCGCCGCCATTCTTCACCGGGTCGGTCAGCCATTCGAAGAACCACTTATTGAGGCCCTTCGCCCCGCCCGGTCCGCCATGGCCGACAACGCCGCGGATTCGATAGACCTGGCCGAGTTCGCCCTTTTCGGCGATCGCCTTGGCGGCGTAGTTCGACGGCCACCAGGCCATCTGGTAGTTCGACATGACGAATATGCCGTTCTTGCGGGCCAGATCGCGGATAGCCGCGGCGTCCTTGCCGGTCGAGGCGAGCGGCTTCTCGAACATGACGTGGATCTTGCGCGGCGCGCAGTACTGAACGATCTCCATGTGGCGGTTGTTCTCGACGAACGCCCAGACGATCTCGGGCTTTTTTTCGTCGATCATCTTTTTCCAGTCGGCCTGGATCAGATTGGCCGGGACGCCGCGCTTCTGGGCCTCGGCGATAAGCTCGGGGACCGTTTCGGCGACGCCGACCAGCTTGGCTGGTTCGCCCTTCACCATCTTGCCGAGATGTCCCCAAACGTGTGAATGGACGAGACCCACCACCGCGATGGTGTGCTCGGCTGCCATGGCCGGCATGGCCAGCAAAGCGGCGTAAGCAAAGATTCTCTTCATGGATGAAATGCCTTCCTTCTTGACTGCCAGCATACAGCGATGCGATTCCCGGATCCATCGCACGTCTGGCGCATCTAATTGTAGTAATTTCGACCTGAGCGATTTTTGTAACGAAATGTGGTACAGTTCATACCCAACAGCAGGGCTCAGCCACAGCCATCCTTGTCAGGGAGGGGACGCATGAGAGTGACACCGTTCGTGCAACTGGCCATGTTGGCCGGAGTATTCGCCGCGACGCAACCGTTGCGGGGCTTTGAGCAGGCGCCCGATTGGCCGGTACGCCTCACCCAGGCCGAGCTTCGAGGGGAGGCAATCGCCGTCCTGGGCGAACTGGACAAGGCGCTTGCCGCCGATCCCTCGAACGCGCAACTGCTCGGGCTTCGGGCCCGTTTACTGGACTCGCGCCGCCACCCGGACACGCGCGCGTCATACGAGAAGTACCTTGCCGCGCCTGGCTTGTCGCAGCAGGAGAGGAGCCTGGGCCTTCGCCGTCTGGCCTCTCTGGACCTGCTTGAAGGCGACCGCGCTTCGGCCGGCAAGCGGCTTGCCGCTCTGCCCACCCCAGTGTCGCTGCCTGCTCCCGCCGGCGCGTCCAAGGTCCCAACCGGCGAGGTGATCATCCCCGGACCGATGTCGGGCTTTGCCCGCATGGCCGCGCTTTCGCCGGACATGCCTGACACTGAGATCCTTGCCGCCTTGGCGCGTAACATCGTCACCAGCGGCTACCAGGCGGTCAGCGGCAGCGAGGGTCTGGAGCAGACCGAGTACCTGAAACTGGTCATCCGCTACGTCAACCAGGCACGCGAACTGGAGAGCCTTGCAGGCGCCGGGCGAATCTTGAAGATCGAGCAGTGCGAATCGCCGAAGACGGCGGACGTTCTCCGTATCCTGGGATTCCGCATGAGGGGCGGCTGCGGAAGCGAGGTCGTCCTGGAAACGGTCAACGCGTCGCGCGCATTCCTCACCATCGACTCGGGCTTCCCGCTGGCCGAACTTGAACAGTCGCTGCGCAGTAACCGCCCGTTTGAACTGGATTTCACGCCAACGCGTGTGAAGGTCCTCTATGGGCCGGAATACTGGCTGTCGGCGAAGGAGAAGTTCTCCGGCGAACTGATCGACGCCTTTCTGGCCGATCCGGCGCTTTGCCGCCTTTATCTGGGCATCGTCAAACTGGATCCTGATACCGCTGAACAGGTCAGGTCCGCCATGCCGGTGGCCCGCGTGAGGGCCTTCGCCCATGTCTTCGATTTCTTCGGCGGCATGCTGCGGCTGCGCGATGGCAAGGCTGTGGTTCCGGGTGGACAACGGTCGGCCGCGGCCTGGAGCGATCTCGCGGGCGCGCACCCCGACAAGGGTGTCGAATTCATCGAGAAGCTCATCATGAAGGACGACGGCTGGCTGGCCAGCTACTTCGACTCGCTCTCCCGCATCGACGGTCCCGTCCAGGGCTACCTTACCGAACCCGCCCGGCTCAAGCGTTTCTATGCCGCTCTCCGCGGCCGTGTCACCAGCCCCGGCCCGGCGCGGCCGGTCTTCCGTTCCAACACGGACTTGATGCTGTTGACCACGCGGTTGCGCATGGCGGCCCCGAATCAGCCGCATGTCCCCGGCGGACTGGAGGTTTGGAAGAACCTGTTCGTCAAGCATCCTCAGGGCAAGTACGATGGCAGACTGACCAAGGCCGCCGCCAACTGGAAGAAGACCGACGACCTGCTGGAGGCCCTTTTTGGCCTCTCCCGCAAGGCGGTCGAGAACGAACCGCTCAAGATCTTCCTCGCCGTCAGTGACATTGATCGACGCCGGGCGAAGCCGCTCTCGATGGCGACAGTGGACCGCTTGGCGCGTTCCTATCGCGCGCTCGGGGCGCAATACCCGTTGTTCAGCGAAGCGCCCTCGTTGAAGGAGGAGACCATCGATAAGTTCGCCGGCGCGGCCGAGGCCGTCACAAAAATCGGCGACAACGTCTCCAAGGCGGACACCGCCGGCATGATGCAGTCGCTCGTCGCCCTCTGGCAGGTCCTCTACCGCCAGAAACTAATCCCCGAGGCGCAAGCCGATTCGTCGCTGAGCGCGATCATCGACCCGTTTATCAGGGTGAAAGAGGACAGCCCGCTCTTTGATGCCGGGCGTTCCGGCGTGGCCATCCTGCTCAAGGCAACCGGCACTCCGGACAACGCCAATCCTCAGGACCGCATGATGGACCTGCTGGCCGGTTCCCCCTCCACCGAGGACCAGCCAACCCTCGAAGCACTGCGCGCCGACATGATGCGCGGCTTCGAGGCGCAGAAACTAGTATCGCTCAAGGTCATTTTCGATCTCTCCGATCACCTCGAAAGCCTCTCGCGCGGTGAACGCCTCAACGCCGCGCTGCTGAACCGGTTGGCCGCGCGCGTCTCTGATCTCAACCTGCCGAAGGCCACGCTCTCGGCCCAAGAGAGAAACTCATTCTCGTTCGGTTACTGGACCGAGAAACACCTCGACACCCAGCGCAAGCTCAATTTCCGGGCCGTCATCGACAAGGCCGCCGGCAACGCCGACAAGCTCAAGGACGCACGCGGAATGCTCGCTCCGCTGCTTCGCGACACCCTTGTTGGCTTGCTCTACGTCCACTACGCACCGCCTGGAGCGCAGATCCTCTACACCAATCCGCTGTTCGCGCGCAGCCATGATTTCATCGGCATCCAAGGCGCCCAGCAGACCTGGAAGTCCACGGAGGTGCTCGGCAGCGGTTGGCCCTCCTCCGCCGGCGGACGGCTGGTCGGGTCTCTCGCCACCCTGCCCTACGCCCTGGCCGAAGCCGAACAGAACTTCCTCATCCCCACCCGTGAGCAGGCCCTGATCTGGGGCGACCTCGTCCCGCAGATGCTGGTCAGCGCCAAGTTGCCCCGCTGGTGGAACGTCACCCCTGGCCAGATCCACTACCTCGCCCTGCATCTTCGCCTCGGAGAGGAGTTCCTCGCCGCGGCGGCCACATCCCCCGACCTGTTGGCCAAGGCCATCGATGTCCTGGACAAGACCGCCACCCCTGTCCGCTTGCGCCGCGTCGCAAACGAACTCTCATCAGCGGATGTCCCGGCCGCGCTTGAGGATGTCACGCCCGCGGAAGCATACTTCCTCGGCCGGTACGCCAGCGAGAACAACTTGAGCCTTGCAGGCGGCTTTGGGGCCTCCATCGCCGCGCTGGCCGCCGCCGATCCGGAGCGGCTGAATCATCAGGCCATCTCGGATGCCTTTGGTACGCCAAAGCCCACGCTCGCCAACACCATGCACCCGCAACTGCTCAACCTGCGGACGTTCCCCACGCTGATGGGCTTCTCCAGCCGCATCATGGCCGAAAGCTGGGAGTCCAATAACCTCTTCTTCGCCGCCCTCGCCGACGAGCTGCAACTTCGCCCGTCGGAGTTGAACCTTCGCATCCCGGAGTGGACCCAGAAGACCGTCGAACAGATCTTCGCCACCCACCTGGAAGACTGGCCGGCGGTGCTGCGCTCCATGCGCGTGATTGCCGGTCAGGCGCGCGCCGAGGCCCGCAAGGCGGGCGCAATACAGCAGAAAGCGTCGCTCGAATAATTGTACGGAGACAGATCAAGATGACAAGGAAAACCAAGCTCTGGACACTCGCCGCCTCCGTCGCCGCCTTTTTGGCGCTGGCTGGAGCCTTGGCCGCGCAACAGCCCACGTTCCGGGTCAAGGTCGATATGGTGGTGCTCAGCTTCACCATCACCGACAACCGCGGGCGTTATATCAATGGCCTCAAGCCAAGCGACTTCCGAATCATCGAGGACGGAATCCCGCAGAAACTCACCACCTTTTCCGAGGGCAGCCGCCCGCCGCTGCGAGTTCTCGACAGCGGCGTCACCGAACCGATCGCCGCCGCGGCCGGCGACCCGGAGCGCGGAGGAATCTCGACCGACGCCCTGGTCGGCACCAATGTCTTCGTGCTCTTTGACACCAGTAATTACATGTACCGCGGCTTTGTCTATGCCTCGGACGCCATCGCCGACTTCATCCGGGGCCTCGACCGCGCCGATTCCATCGCCGTCTACACCTTCTCGCGCAACCTGAGCCGCGCCGCGCCGCTCTCCCGCGAACGCAACGATGTCCTTCAGGGTTTGCGCAAAGCCGTCGCCGGCGACGAAGCCGCCCTCTACAACGGACTCCTGCTCGCCCTGCGAGACGCCGCCAAGGTCCCCGGCCGCAAGGTGATTATCGTCTTCTCGAACGGACCTGATTCTGCATCCATGGTCGCCCCCGACGATGTCCGCGCCGTCGCCGAAGACGAGGGCATCCCGATCTACGTCATCTCGACCAACGACGTCAACCGCGACCCCATCTCGACCGGCGTCTTCCGACGCCTCGCCGCGCGCACCGGCGGCAAGTCTTTCTTCGCCAAGACCTGGCAGAAGCAGGTCGAGGCGTTCGAGTCCATTCGCGAGGACCTCGGCAACTCCTACACTGTCACCTACTACCCCCAGCCGAACCCCAACGAAGGTTTTCGCAAGATCTCGGTCGAACTGGTCAACGACCCCAGCAAGAAACTGCGTGTCAGCGCCCGCCCCGGCTACCGTCCCCGCCTGGGGAGTTGACATCGCCTCACCGCAGAACGCCCTCCCCGGCTCCGGCCATGGAGGGCGTTTTCTTTGGACCGCATTGCCCGCTGCTCAGCCTGCTTGCCCCTGTTCGAGAGCCACCGCTCGTTTGTGGAGGATGTCGTTCTCGACGTGGATGTGTTCGTGAAGGTCCGCTTCAAGTTCATTCAGCGTATTGAAAACGGCCCGGAAGTTGGCGCAGGCGTAGTCGGGGGCGGCGTAGTCCCGCGCGATGGTCCGCATACGGACGAGCATCTCCTGTAGGCGGGCGTGCTCGTGCTCCATCATGCCAATCGGATTCCTCACCGTCCCGAACGGCGACGGTGGCGGCGGTTGCCCGTTGGCCACTGCGCGTTCCATGCGCGCGATCGACGGAAACAGAATGTCTTCTTCCTTGTGCAGGTGCAGTTCCAGGTCCTCCTGGATCTCGACAAACACCGCCCGCAACCGCGGCAACAATGCGTCATCCCGATCCGGATGACGCATCGCCATCCTGTCGAGCCGCGCCCGCAGCCGAGGCAATTCCAGCTTCAAATACTCGTGGTGGCGCGTGTTAATGTGCTGGATCAGGTCGCGCAAGGAAATGTTCTCGTCAAGTTGAGCCGGCACGCGCGGCTGCGAGACGCTTTCGATCTCGGCGGCCACCACAGCCGGTTCAAGCTGCTTCTCTCTGCACACTTCGTCGAAAGGCCGCGTGCCCTGGTCGTGGAAGTCGATTCCGTATCTCTCAACCACCAGTAGCGCGCGAAAACTCCGCGACGCCCAGTCGTTCACCGTGCCTTGGATCTGGGTCGGATTCATATGACTAGTTTCCCCCGCAACAGCGCCAGGTTCAGTGATCGAAGTCACTTCCCGCATACCGGATCAGGGAATCGGTTCAACCCGTTTGAAGGTCGAATTGACGGCGGAAGCGGCGCGTGGCGCTGATTGAGGAAGGGGAACCAAAAGCGGGAACTTGGCGGCATCTGAGGTGTCAAAAGGGATGAGCGCCAAAGTCCAAGCCGGCTGAACAAGGCGCGAAGGACGGCAGAAAGCGGGGAAGCCATGTTTGAACAGAGCTTCGTCCAGCCGAATTCGCGCGTACGAACCGGCTGGAGCCTAATGACATCCTTTGGATTGCAGGCGCTGCTGGTGACGGCTGCGCTGGTGATTCCTTTGATGAACCCTGAAGTCCTGCCCAAGGCGCTGACACAGTTGACCCTCACCGCACCGCCAGGCCCGCCGCCGGGTCCGCCGCCTGGGACGCCGCGCGTGGCGGCAACGAGCCGTGTGCGGCCCCAGGCCGTGACGCGCGGTTTGATCGAACCGGCGACGATGCCGGCGAGGACCGTGGTTATCGAGGACGAACCGGTGCAGGCCGGGTCATCCGGTTCGGGGCCCTGGGTCCCTGGCGGTGTGCCCGCCGTGGGAACTGGCGGGAACTCCGATTTCCTTCGCTCGCTGATGGCGGCAGCCGGCCAGGCGCAGGCGCCGCCGGCGCCCGTAGCCCGGCCTGTCGAGACGCCGAAGGCGCCCGCGGCGCCGATCGTGGTGAGCAAGGGCGTGCAGGAGGCAATGCTGATAGGCAAGGTGATACCGCGCTATCCGCGGATCGCGATGCAGACGCGGGTGCAGGGCGTGGTCCATTTAACTGCGCTGATCAGCCGCGAGGGACGCGTCACGCAGTTGCAGGCGCTCAGCGGCCACCCGCTTCTGATTCCCGCGGCGATTGAAGCAGTGAAGCAGTGGCGCTACCGGCCGACGCTGCTCAGCGGCGTACCGGTGGAGGTGGTCACGCAGGTGGATGTGAGGTTTACGCTAAGCCAATAGCGAGATCGGGGGAGTGTGCGCTAAACTATAAGTTCGATGTTCGCCGCGAACGCAATCCACGCTCACCATCACCATCACGCGATGGGCGGGCGATCCGCGTCTTAGCGACGAGCGACTAGACGAAGATCAGATGGCCCGCCGAGCGAAACCGGCGGGCCATTCTTGTTTTTGAGGACAGCAGAAGATGACATTGGACTTTGGCAAACTCGACGGCCTGATTCCGGCCGTGATTCAGGACGAGAAGACGGGCCGCGTGCTCATGGTCGGGTTCATGAACGAGGAGTCGTTCAAGATGACTGTCGAGACGGGCTTCGCGACGTTCTTCAGCCGGTCGCGCAATAAGCTGTGGTTGAAGGGCGAATCGTCCGGCCACAAGCTGGTGGTGAAATCGATTCAAACCGACTGCGACCGCGATTGCGTCCTTGTGGCCGTCGAATCGCTCGGCCCGGGCGTGTGTCACGAGGGTTACGAATCGTGCTTTTTCCGCACGCTCACGGGCGGCGAGTGGAAGGTCACGGAAGAACAGACTTACGATCCGAAAAAGGTGTATTGAGAGATGAAACTGAAACTGGGCATTCCGAAGGGGTCGCTGGAAAACGCGACCGTGGATCTTTTCCGCAAGGCCGGCTTCGTCATCACCACGTCGAGCCGCAGCTATTTTCCGTCGATCGACGATCCCGAGATCGAGTGCATGTTGATCCGGGCGCAGGAGATGGCGCGCTATGTCGAGGACGGCGCGCTGGACGCCGGCTTGACGGGCTACGACTGGGTTGTCGAAAACGGCGCCGACGTGGTGACGGTGGCCGACCTGGTTTACGCCAAGCAGAGCTTCGGCAAGGTGCGGTGGGTGCTGGCCGTGCCCGAGGCGTCGCCGATTCAATCGGCGAAGGACCTGGAAGGCAAGATCATCGCCACGGAGTTGGTTGGAGCGACCAAGCGGTATCTGGCTAAGTATGGCGTGACGGCGAAGGTCGAGTTCAGTTGGGGCGCCACCGAAGTGAAGCCGCCGGAACTGGCCGACGCAATCGTGGAAGTGACCGAGACGGGTTCGTCGCTTCGGGCGAACAAGCTACGAATCGTCGAGACGGTGATGGAGTCGAATACGCAGTTGGTGGCGAACAAGCAGGCATGGGCGGACGACTGGAAGCGGCAGAAGCTCGAAGACATGAAGATGCTGCTGGATGGGGCGATCGCGGCGCTGGGCAAGGTCGGGCTGATGCTGAACGTGCAGAAGGCCCAACTGGAAGCGGTGCTGGGCGTGCTGCCCGCGCTCAAGAACCCGACGGTGTCGCCGTTGAGCGATGGCGAATGGTTCGCGGTGAACACGATCCTCGACGAGTCAACCGTCAGAGTAATCATTCCCCGGTTGAAGCAGGCCGGGGCGCAGGGCATTGTGGAATATCCGTTGAACAAGATCGTGATGTGAGGCGGTAATGATTCGGATTCTCGACAGCAAGGATGCCGGCAAACTCCTGAGCCGGCGCGCGGCAAGGATGAGCGAAGCGGAACAAACCGTTCGCCCGATCCTCGAAGACGTGCGGAAGAAGGGCGACAAGGCGCTGCTCGGCTATGCGCGCAAGTTCGACAAGCTGACGCGCAAAAGCGTGGCGGTGCCGCGGGCGGAGCTGGTCGCGGCCGCGTCGCGGCTGACGGGTGAGTTTAAGCGGGCCGTGAAGACATCGGCGAAGAATGTGCGTGAATACGCCAAACTGCAACTGCCGCAGGCGAAGCGCTCCGAACCCGTGCCGGGGTTGAAGTTGTCGCAGATCGTGCGGCCGCTTGAGACGGTGGCGGCTTACGTGCCGGCGGGACGGTATCCGCTGCCATCGACGGTGATCATGACCGTCGTTCCCGCGGTGGTCGCTGGCGTGACGAACATCATGGTGTGCGCGCCGAGGGGAGTGGACGAGATCTTCGGCACGGCGCACATGCTGGGCGCGACGCACGTCTTCGAGATGGGCGGCGCGCATGCGATCGCGGCGTTTGCCTTTGGGACTAAGACCGTGCCGCGCGCCGACCGGATCGTTGGACCCGGCAATATCTATGTCGCCGCAGCGAAGAAATTACTCGCCGGAGAAGTGGGCATCGACTTCGTCGCCGGCCCGACCGAGATTCTGATCATCGCCGCGGATGGCAATCCGCGCTGGCTCGCGGCTGACATGCTGGCGCAGGCCGAGCATGACACAGACGCTTCGGCGGTGCTGTTGACGACATCGCGAAGCCTCGCCACGGCCGTGGCGGCAGAAGTCGAGACGCAGTTGGCGAGTCTGCCTACGGCGGCTGTCGCGCGGAAGGCGATCGACCGCAATAGCGCGGTCATCGTCGTCGAATCGCTGGACGAGGCAATTGAGTTGTCGAACCGCTTTGCGCCTGAGCACCTGAGCCTGCATGATGCGAGCCTGCTGAACAAGGTGCGGCACGCGGGTAGCGTGTTCCTGGGGCCGCTGAGCCCGGAGGCGGCGGGCGATTATGCGTCGGGCCCGAATCACGTATTGCCGACGTCGGGTGTGGCCCGGCTGCGCGGCGGGTTGTCGGCGGCCGATTACGTGAAGACAATTTCGGTGCAGCAGTTGAGCCTGCCGGCGCTCAGGAAGCTCGAAGGCTCGATTACAACACTGGCTCGCGCCGAGGGCCTGGAAGCGCATGCCCGGTCGGTGGAGGTGAGGACCCGTGGCTGACATCCTGAAACCCAGAGCGGCCGTTGAGCGCATGGCTCCGTATTCACCGCCGACGTCAGGCCGCGCGGGCAAACTGCGGCTGGACTTCAACGAAAACACGGTGGGCTGTTCGCCTGCCGTGGTGCGGTTCCTGATTGAGAAGTTGACGCAGGAGCAGTTGACCATCTATCCCGAATACGAAGCCACGCGCGCGGCGCTGGCCCGTTACTTCGGGCAAAGCAGCGCCCGGTTCGCCATCACGAACGGGACCGACGAGGCGATTCAGGTCCTCATCAATACGTATGTAGATGACGATGACGAGGTTCTGATACTGCACCCGTCCTATGCGATGTACCGCTTCTATTCGGAGGTGGCCGGCGGGCAGGTTCGTGAGTTGTCCTACCGCGAACAGGACCTGTCATTTCCACTCGAAGAGCTGTTGGCCGCGGTGACGCCGGCAACACGGGCGATCCTGATTTCGAACCCCAACAATCCAACCGGCACTGCCATCGGGCTTGATTCCATTGAGACGATCCTGAAGGCCGCACCGAAAGCGGCGGTACTGATCGACGAAGCGTACTTCGAGTTCTTCGGCGTGACCGCGCTGCCGTTGATCGATTCGTATCCGAACCTGTTCGTCAGCCGGACATTTTCCAAGGCGTTTGGCATGGCGGCGATGCGCGTCGGTTGCCTGTTCTCGCAGGAAGAAAACGTCCGGTACATGCGGAAGGCGCAGTCGCCCTACAGCGTGAATATGCTGGCGGCCTTGGCCGTGAGGGCGGCGGTGGAGGATACGGCCTACATGAATGACTACGTGCGGAACGCCCTGGAGGCGCGCGCCCTGATCTATGAAGGCTTCCGGAAACGCGGAATCCGGCATTACGACAGCCAGGCGAACTTCGTGTTGTTTCATGCGGGTGAACAGTCAGGCGCGGTGCGCGACGGGTTGCGCGATAGGGGCGTGCTGGTGCGCGACAGGAGCTATGAGATTCCAGGGACGGTTCGCGTGACGGCGGGGACGCCGGAACAGGCACGGCGGTTCTTTGAGGCTTTCGATGAGGTATGGAAATGAGTGAGAACGGAGCGGCCAGGCCGGTTCTAATATTTGACATGGACGGCGTGCTGGCCGAGGTGAGCGAGAGCTACATCGAGGGCATTATTCAGACGGTGAGTCACTTCACCGGCCAGACCGTGGAGCGGACTACGATCCACGACTTCAAGAATCGCGGCGGGTTCAACAACGACTGGTTGCTGTCGCAGCAGCTTTGCCGCGATCACGGCGTCGAGTTGCCATACCAAACCGTCGTCGATCATTTCTGCAGGATCTTCTTCGGCGAAAACAACGATGGGCTGATCTCGCGTGAGCTGTGGATTCCGGTGGAGGGTTTGCTGGAACGGTTGGCAAAGCGGTTCCAGTTGGCAATCTTCACGGGACGCAATCAGGCCGAGGCTTCGGTGACACTAAAGCGGTATGCGGCTTCGTTGCGGTTCGATCCACTCTTGACCGCCGATGAGGTCACTAACGGCAAACCCGCGCCCGACGGGTTGAACATGATCCGTGAACGGACCGGCGCGAGCGAGTTCTACTACGTCGGCGACACGGTGGACGATGCCCGCAGTTCGCGCGCCGCCGGCGTGCCGTTCATCGGCATCGCTGCACAAACGAACCCATGCCACGAAGGCCTGGTTTCGGCCATGCGGGCGGAGAATGCCATCGCGATTCTGGAAGACGTCAACCAATTGGAAGGAGTGCTGCCATGAGATCGGCCACGGTGGAGAGAATCACTCGCGAGACGCAGATTCGTGGATCGCTGAAGCTCGAAGGCAAGGGCAAGTACACGATTTCGACAAAGGTTCGTTTTCTGGACCACATGCTCGAACTGTTCGCCAAGCATGGCGGATTCGACCTGACGATCGATGCCGACGGCGACATGGACGTGGATCAGCATCACACTGTCGAGGACATCGGCATCGTGCTCGGGCAGCTTTTCTCGAAAGCGCTCGGCGACCGTAAGGGCATCAACCGCGCCGGCTACTACGTCCTTCCGATGGATGAGACGCTGGCCGTGGTGGCCGTCGATCTGGGCGGCCGGCCATATCTCGTTTACGAAGACAAGGTCAAGACGCGCCTCGTCGGCGACCTGCAATCGGAGTTGCTCGAAGACTTCTTCCACGGCTTCACGACGCACGCCGGCGCGAACCTCCACGCCAAAATCATGTACGGCCGGTCGAACCACCACAAGGTGGAGGCGATCTTCAAGTGCTGGGCGCGGGCAATGCGCTTCGCATGTTCGAAGGACGCGCGTCTGAAGGACCAGTTGCCTTCGACGAAGGGGCTGCTGTGATCACGATCATTGACTACGGGGCGGGCAATCTCCGGTCAGTGGAAAACACGCTGGGCGCGCTTGGCGCGGCCTATCAGTTGACGAGGTCGGCGGAGGGCGTTCGATCGGCGGAGAAGCTGATCCTGCCCGGTGTCGGCCACTTCGGGCAGATGATGCGGGCGCTCGACGAACTGGGCCTGCGCGAGGCGATCATCGGCAAGACCCGAAGCGGGACCCCGTTTCTGGGTATCTGCCTGGGCATGCAGGCACTGTTTGAATCGAGCGCGGAAGCGCCAGAGGAGACTGGATTCGGTCTGTTCCCAGGACGCGTCGAAAGATTCGCGGCCGATGCCCGCGTGCCGCATATGGGTTGGAACGAAATCGTCCCGGTGAAGCGGTCGCGGCTGCTGGCCGGCATCGGGCCAAAGCCGTATGTCTACTTCGCGCACAGTTTCTATTGCCCCGTGACACGGCAAACCGCGGCCACCTGCAATTACACTCTCGACTACACGGCGGCGTTCGAACAGGACAATGTCTTCGGCGTGCAGTTTCACCCCGAGAAGTCGGGTCCCCTGGGATTGAAGATTGTCCGCAACTTCGTGGAGCTGTAAACATGCTGGCCAAACGCATCATCCCCTGCCTTGACGTCACCGGCGGCCGCGTGGTGAAAGGCATCAACTTCATCGGCCTGCGCGACGCGGGCGACCCGGTCGAATTGGCCGCGCGTTACAACCAACAGGGCGCCGACGAACTCGTCTTCCTCGACATCACTGCGTCAAGCGACGGCCGCGACACGATGGTGGATGTGGTGGACCGGACGGCGCGCGAGGTCTTCATCCCGCTGACCGTCGGCGGCGGCATCCGCACCGTCGACGATGCCCGTAGTATCCTCCATGCCGGCGCGGACAAGGTTTCCGTGAACACATCGGCGGTCCACCGGCCCGAACTGATTACAGAACTCAGCCAGGAGTTCGGCGCGCAGGCCGTCGTCCTGGCGATCGATGCCAAGCGCAATGCCAGAGGCGGCTGGACCGTGTTCACCAAGGGCGGGCGCGTCGATGAAGGGATCGACGCGGTCGAGTGGGCCTCGCGCGGCGAGACGCTCGGAGCCGGCGAAGTGCTGCTGACTTCAATGGACACAGATGGCGTACAGGACGGGTTCGATTGCGCGCTGACGCGGGCCATTTCACGGGCGACCAGGATCCCGATCATCGCATCGGGCGGCGCGGGCAAGCCTGAGCACTTCGTGCGCGTGTTGACGGAAGGCGAGGCCGACGCTGCCCTGGCGGCGTCGATCTTCCACTACGGGACCTACACAGTGGACGAACTGAAAGACTGTTTGGAGAAGGCCGGCATTCCGGTGAGGAGAGCGCGTTGATCATTCCCTGTATCGACCTGATGGACGGCAAAGTCGTGCAGTTGATCCAGGGCAAGGAGAAGGCGCTCGAAGGTGACGCGCCGCTCGAAATGCTGGCCCGGTTCGAGGGCTTCCCCGAGATCCAGGTCATCGACCTCGACGCGGCGCTCGGCCGCGGCGACAACAATGCCATCGTCGAACTGCTGGCATCGCGCGCGCGATGCCGGGTGGGCGGCGGCGTGAGATCGGCGGAACGGGCGAGGGCGCTGATACAATGCGGGGCGCATCGCATCATCGCCGGCACGTCCGCATTCAACGCGGACGGTGTGAACCACGCGCTGCTGGCCTCGATCGCACATGAAGTGGGGCGCGAGAGGGTGACTGTCGCGCTCGACTCCAAGGGCGGGCGGATTGTCGTCAAGGGTTGGACGGAGGCGACCGGCCTGTCGGCCGAGGAAGTGATCCCGCAACTGGAACCCTACTGCGCCAGCTTCCTGTGTACCTATGTCGACAAGGAAGGCATGATGCAGGGCACCGACCTCGACTGGTTCCGGCGATTGCGGGCAATCACGAAACTCCCCATCACGGCCGCCGGGGGGATTACGACGGTGGACGAGATCCGTGCGCTGGAGGCGATGCGGATCGACTCGGCGCTGGGCATGGCGATCTACACGGGCCGCCTGGATCTGGGCGAGATGCGGCTGCTCAACGATTCGTTCATGCAAGCCGGCAGCTAAACCGCGATCACATTCCCTGCGTCTCGAACCCGTGTTGGGTCCGGTGGTAGGCGCTGTCGTATCGTTTGCTGGTCTTGAACAATTCGTAGCGGCCGTCGCCGCGCTGTTCGCGCAGCCGGGTGATCAGCGCTTGATGCTCCTCATGTGTGAGGGGTGTGAAAGACCGTCCGATGCGCAACGCGGTTTCGAGCATCTCCATCGAACTCAGCCCGACCACCTGCGTGCTGACCGGTTGCGACAGGCAATAGCGGTAACACTCTTCGAGCGTGACCAGACCCGCGGCGATCATCTTCCCGTCGCCGCCGCATCCCTTCATGCCGATGATGCCAATGTTCTTCTCCAGGCAGACCGGCATCGTCTCGTGGCGGAAGCTGAGGAATCCGGCATCCATCACGTTGTTGGGCATCTGGCATGTGTCCCACTCGACGCCGAGCGCGAGCATCCGATTGTGAATGGCTGGCGACTTGTGGCCGGTGAAGCCGATGGATCGCACCTTGCCCTGCTTGCGGGCATCGAGCATCGCTTTCATCCCGCCGCGCTCGATGATCCAGTCGGGATCGTTGTGGTAGTTGCACTCGTGGAACTGGATCAGGTCCAGGTGATCGGTGTTCAGCCGCCGGAGACTCTCCTCCACCTGCTCCATCGAGCCCTTCGCTTCACGGCTGCAGACCTTGGTCATGACGAACGCCTTGTTCCGGTAGCCGGGCGTGAGGAAGGCCTTGCCCATCACTTCTTCGCTACGGCCCTTGTTGTACTCCCAGGCGTTGTCCATGAAGGTCATGCCGCCGTCGATCGCGGCATGGATGACTCGCACGGCCTCGGCGTCAGCCTGAATGCGGCCAACATGCGCGCCGCCGAGGCCGAGGAACGACACGCGGACGCCGGTGCGGCCCAAAGGGCGGGTCGGGATGCCGGAGGCCGAAGATTGGGTTTGCGCCAGAAGCGCGGATGCCAGCGGCGCCGATGATGCGCCAAGGATGAAGCGCCTGCGTGAGGTGGCTTGGTTTTTCATGGTGTCTCCCTCGTCCAGGCAATTCTAACTCCGATACGCGGATTTCGGCTCATGGATTTGGACATGCCGCATATTTTAGGGCGGGGCCGGCATCCCTTAAATCGCAATAGCTGCCGGGGCGGCCACAATTGGTCGCAACCGAATCGCCGGAGTGTCCTCTAACATGAACCAAAGAGGTGCTGCGTGCATGAACGTCGATTACAGATCCCAGGGCGAAGTTACGTCCGCCGGCGGCCGGCCCCTCACCTCGGACAAACTTGACCCTCCTCTTGAGAAAAGATGCATCACCAGACAACTTATTCATTAGGATGGTGATAGCGAAGGGTAGGTCCGCATGTTCGAAGCAATACTCATGTCCACCAATCTGCTGCGTGGGCGGAAGGTGCGGGAAGCTCTGGTGGAAACTGGACAGGTGGAGGTGAACCGGGTTCTCGACAGCGTCCCCACCAGTTACGAGATCATCAGATTGCTGAACGTCTCACAACCGGACCTGTTCGTGGTGGACCTCGACGATGGGGAAGGCGCTGCCGCAACGGTGCAGAGCGTTCGGACGCGATCGCGGTCGACGGCGATTATCGCGTTTGGAGACGAGTTTAGCGGCACGCAGGAGACTGCCGACCTGCTTGGAGTCGAGGCTGTATTGCCCTATCCCGTGGACGTGCCGGCCATGATGGCGGCCATCGACCGGGCAATTCACGACAAGAAGGGCGACACCATCGACAACCTGTATGCCTTCCTGCCGGCAAAGGCGGGTTGCGGCACTTCGACGATCGTACTGAACACGGCGGCGCGGCTGGTGAACAGCCTGGGGAAGAAGGTCCTTGTTTTCGAGGCCGATTTGAGGTCTGGTGTGCTCGGCATCATGCTTGGGGTGGAACACCATGGCGGTATCCAGCGCATCCTGGAACTGGCCGGCCAGTTGGATACGTTCCAGTGGGAGAACAACATCACGCGCGCCCACGGCGTTGACTTCATGTTGACCCGCCGGGAGAGTGGCGGGGCGATTCCGGGATGGCATAACTACCACCAGGTGCTGAATTTCGCCCGTCCCAAGTACGAGATGATGCTGGTGGATTTGCCCGAGTTGGTGAATCCGGCGACGGTCGAGATCGTGCGGCGGGCGGCAGCGACGTTCATCGTCTGCACGCCGGAGGTGGCGCCTCTGAATCTGGCGAAAATGCGGTGCGAGGAACTGACGCTTTGGGGCGCGGCGCCCACGCGCATCCATCTACTGCTCAACCGCTCGCAACGGGGCGAGATGTCCGCCGAGGAAGTGAAGAAGTTCACCGGCTTCGACGTGGCCGCCGTCTTTCCTAACGACTACAAGAACCTGCGCGAGGCGATGAACGCCGGTGCGCCGCTGTCGGCGAAAGCCGCGCTCGGGCAGGCCGCGCTCGAATTCGCCGGCCAATTGGCGGGCGTCGAGGTGGCTCAGCCGGATTCGGGCGGACTGTTCGGGAGATTCTTCCGCTGAGCTTGAACGGGACGGTCAGAACGTCCGCGTACTGATCTTGTCAGGGCCGGGGAAATCCGCCGGCACTTTCTGTTTCACCTTGCCCGTCGCCGCCCATTCGGCGCCCCGCTGCAGCGTCACGATGAACCCGGCGCATTGCATGGCCGGGACGTCGTGGCCGAGAGTGGTGTGGAAAATGCGGCCCCTGCCGTAGCGGATCGTGAACAGGATGGGTTCATTCTCGCCGGTTCCCTTCTTGCCGGGCGCCGAAAAGGCAGTGGCCAGCAGTTCCAGGTTTTCGGCGGGACCGCGGAGGCGGTCGTAGAGTTCGTCGACCGCATGCATCCATTTCTCGGGCAAACCCTTCGAAATCGGGTGCTTCAGGTCGCGCATGTCGATCTGAAACGCGTGGCGCGGACCGTGGCTGCCGCCGATGCCGGGAGTGGTATCGCGGACCACTTTGCCGTCGCGCCAGCGGATGTACGGGCCGTCCTTCTCGTTGCGGCCGCTCCAGCCGCCGAGGCCGATCACCTTATTGAACTCGACCCATTTGGGGAAAGCGTTGTCGGCGGCATGATAGCTGACCACACCTCCGCCCCCCTTGACATAGTCGAGGAAGGCCAATTGGGTCTTCTCGGGCCAGTCACCGGCGTTCTTGGGCCCATAGTCGTTGTAGTTCAAAACGACCACCGCGTAGCCCTTGAAGCCGGGGCTGAAGCTCTTCAGCGATTCGTTGTCGGCCGGGGCGGTGAGGACCTCGACCGCGAACAGGCCATTCTCCTCCAGAATCTTCTTCAATACGGGCGTGGTCGCCTTCCAGTCGTGGTTATTCCGGCCGTCGATGATCAGCGCTTTCTTCGGCGCGGCGAAGGCGGTTAAGGCGAAGAAACAAAGGAGGGCGATGCAGCGGCGTGTCATGTTCGGATCTCTGTGTCTAAGTCTACTCGAAGCGCCGGCCGGCTTCTCCCCATGCCTCGCTCTGGCGGCCGTACAACCTGCTGTATCCCGGCGGCCCGGCAGGGCGGACATGCCATGAGGATCCGAACCGGGCCCTCAAAACAGGAACTCTCCATCCGGCTCCATCTCGATTGTGGTGGACTGAGATTGCCTCGCCCGGCTTTGTGATAGGATGAGCGCGGCCCCACCTATCCCGATGACGGCCAGGATGAGATTCCCGAGTCCTCCCTGCGGAAGATTCCGCGAAATGGGCACGGAAGGAAACGAGAATCGGTCCTTCGTATCCGAATCTATCTTCGAGGTAGAGCCAGTTCCAGTCTGGGCGGCCGCCCGGACGCGGCGCTCCACTGGCGTTATCACATGTCAACACAATCTACCCGGCCTGGCTCCTCACGGACCTGGCGTCAGAACATCCTCCCGAAGAAGAACTGCAGTGTGTGCGCGGGTGAGTGCGTGAACTGTCCATACTTGGACTCGCGTGCCGAAGCGCAGGCACCGGTGGAGAAGCCGCGCGCGCGGGAAGGCCGCCATCCAACGAGCGGGAAGAGGCGAAAGTGGCCTCCGGCATCGTGAACATTCATTCAGAAGCCCGGATGCCGATTGATTGCTCAACGGTTCTTTGAAAGAATACGGGGTCAGCCCGGCGGCGCTCGCGAGCCAGATCCTGGCGGGTCCGCTGCTCAGACCCAGACACTGATTCTGACTGTTTAACTTGAGGTTGCCATGAGACTGCGAACCATCCTACCCGCGATTCTCGCTCTCGGCTGTGCCTTTCCGGCCGCCGCGCAGATCGGGATGTTTACCAATGAACAACGCGCCGCAATGACGGCAGACTGGACGGGCGAACGATTCCCCGACGGCAGGCCCAAGGTGGCTGATGCCGTCCTGGACAAACTGAGAGAGACGACCGCCGAAGAGGCTTGGGGCACCATGCGCCGCCTCGGCTACACGTCGCAGTTCGTCAGCGGCTGGATGACGGTGAACGTGAATGACCCGACAGGCGACAGGCTCGTCGGCCGCGTCGTCACCGGGGTCTTCATGCCCAAGCGGCCCGATCTCGACAAGTACGTCACCGAGAATGCCAAAAAGGAAAATCGCGTCGGACGCGGCGGGCAGAACGCCTGGGTCATAGACATCCTCGTCCAGCGGGACGTGATGGTGATCGATCTTTTCGGCAAGATCAATGACGGCACCATCATCGGCGACAACCTCGGCACCTCGATCATGACCAAGACTGGCACCGGCCTTGTGGTGAACGGCGCAGTGCGTGACGTCTCAGGTATCTCCGAGATCAAGGGCTTCAAGGTCTTTGCGAGAGGCTTCCATCCCAGCGCCATCGCCAACGTCACGTTGACAGGTATCAATGTCCCGATCCGGCTCGATGAAGTCACCGTCCTGCCCGGCGACGTCGTGATCAGCGACCCGGAGGGTCTGACTTTCATCCCGGCCCATCTGGCCGAACGCGTCGCCAACGAAAGCGAGATGACCCGGCTGCGCGACCAATGGGGCCACCAGATGCTGCGTGAACAGAAATACAAGCCGGGCCAGATCGATTCGGCCTGGACGCCCGAGATGGTGGCCGAGTTCAACAAGTGGGCGGCGGCCAAGGGTTCGACAGTTAAAATGACCCCAAGGACGCCTCAGGAATAGGAAAGGGAGACCAATTCAATGAACGCGACGAAGAAGTGGCATCAGAACCGTTTCCAAACCAGCCGCAGGGGTTTCCTCGGCAAATCCATTGGCGCTGCCGCGCTGGGCGCATTCTGGTCCGAGGAGACCATCCAGGCCTACCAGGGCAACGTCAAGACCGCATCAAAGCCCTCTGACCTTAAGATCACCGATCTGCGCATCGCCCATGTCGTCGGCGCGCCGATGCGTTGCCCGCTGATCCGCATCGAAACCAACCAGGGCCTGGTCGGCTACGGCGAAGTCCGCGACGGCGCTTCGCCCAACTACGCCCTGATGCTCAAGTCACGCATCCTCGGCCAGAACCCTTGCGACATGGACAAGATCTTCCGCCGCATTAAGCAGTTCGGCTTCCACGCCCGCCAGGCCGGAGGCGTCTGCGGCATCGAGATGGCTCTCTGGGATCTGGCCGGCAAGGCCTATGGCGTGCCCTGCTACCAGATGCTCGGCGGCAAGTTCCGCGACAAGATCCGCCTCTATTGCGACACCGACATGTCGCGCGACCCGAAGGTATACGGCGAGCGCATGAAGGCCCGCTTCGAGCATGGCTACACTTGGCTCAAAATGGACCTCGGCATCGGCCTGGTCGAAAACATCCCCGGTTGCGTCACCCGGCCCGCCGGCGTCACCCAACGCAGCGCCGGACAAACCCAGCACATGTTCACGGGCATGGAACTCACCGACAAGGGCGCCGAACTCATGGGCGATTATGTCGGCAAGGTCCGCGAGGTCGTCGGCATGGATATCCCGCTCGCCGCCGACCACTTCGGCCACATCGGCGTGAACTCCTGCATCAAACTCGGCAAGGCGCTCCAGAAGTACAACCTGGCCTGGCTCGAAGACATGATCCCCTGGATGCACACCGAACTCTGGAAACAGATCACCGACGCCATCGATATCCCCACCCTCACCGGCGAGGACATCTACCTGAAGGAGCCCTTCATCGAGCTCTGCAAGAACCACGCGGTCGATATCATCCACCCCGACATTGCCAGCTCCGGCGGCCTGCTCGAAACCAAAAAGATCGGCGACGCCGCCATGGAATATGGCCATGCCATGGCCATGCACTTTGCCGGCTCGCCCGTCTGCTTCATGGCCAACCTCCATTGCGCCGCCGCCACGGAGAACTTCCTGGTCCTCGAATTCCACTCCGAGGACGTCCCGTGGTGGGAAGACATGGTCACCGGCATCAAGAAGCCGATCGTCGACAAGGGCTTCGCCACGGTTCCCGACACGCCGGGCCTTGGCATCGAACTCAACCCCGACGTCATCAAGCAGCACCTCGCGCCCGGTTCGGAGTACTTCCCGCCGACAACGCAATGGGACAAGGACCCTGCCAACGACCGTCTCTATAGCTGATCCGCTAACCTGAGAGTGTGAAGTCTACTTTGCTGGCCGGCGTATTGCTCATCCTGATCGGTACGCCGGCCACTCTCTTTTTTCTCTCCGCGCCCGCCGCCGTGGAGATCGATCCCACGCCCACCGTGATCGGGCCTTCGAGTCAGTTCACCGTCAAGGTGAACGCCCCTCACGGAATACGCATCCTCCAGCTTTCGCTCGACCAGGGGACAGCGCGCACCCAGGCGGGCTTGCAGAAGGAGTCCAACCGCTGGTTGTTCTGGCGGTCCAGACAGGCGCCGGCGGCATACCAGATCAAGATCGGCGCCGATCCCAAGCTTGGCTTCAAGGGCGGTCCGGCCACCCTGACCGTCCAGGTCACATCGAATGATTTCCGCGGTCAAATGACGAGCCGCGGCTTTGACGTGGTCGTCAATCTCGACCCTCCTACGATCACCGCCGACAGTGAACAGCACTACATCACGCAGGGCGGCGCTGAACTGGTCACATTCAGGGTGGCTGGTTACTGGACCGAGGCCGGCGTGCGTCTCGGCCGTTACCGCTTCCGCAGTTTCCCGCGCCCCGGCGCCAAGTCCCCCAACGAGCGCTTTTGCCTGTTCGCCTGGCCGTGGGACGTGCCGGCAACCGAACAGGCGGTAGTCTATGCGTCGAACTCGGCTGGCGCCGAAGCCGCGTCGCCGTTCTGGCAGAAAGTGAAGCCGAAGCAGTGGCGCAGGCGGGCCATCGAACTCACGGATGGGTTCATCTCGAAGGTCGTGGGCGAGTTGGATCCGCAAGGCGCTGGGGATCCGGTGGAACGGTTCCTTCGGATCAACCGCCAGATGCGGATCGAGAACAACCGCCTTCTGGCCGGGTTGCGCCTGCAAACCTCGGAGCAGATGCTCTGGACTCCTCCGTTCAAGCAAATGGCCAACACTCAGGTTGAGTCCCTTTTTGCCGATGTCCGAAGTTACACCTATCGCGGCAAGAAGGTGGACGAGCAAGTCCACCTTGGCTTCGATCTCTCGCGGGTGGCTCGCACTCCTGCGGAGGCGGCCAATGGCGGCAAGGTGGTCTTCGCCGGACCGCTGGGCATTTACGGCAACTGCGTCGTGGTGGACCACGGCTATGGGTTGCAGTCGATCTATGCGCACTTGAGCGAGATTTCCGTGAAGCCCGGCGACAGCGTGACGCGAGACCAGTCGCTCGGCCGCACCGGAGCCACCGGCATGGCCGCCGGCGACCACTTGCATTTCTCGATGCAGATCGACGGCGTACAGGTGAACCCAATCGAATGGTGGGACGCCAAGTGGATCGAGAACCGGATCCTGTCGAAACTGTCGGCTACCGGTCCAACAGCCTCTTCCGAGGGTCGATAGTCAGCCACGCCAGTGCCGCGGCCGTGTAAAGCACGCCCATCACCAGCAGCGGCAGGCTCCAGTCGGCAAACCGCTCGACGAGGTAGGCCAGAATGATCGGGCTTAAGATTCCGCCCACCTGTCCGCTTGTATTCATCGCCGCGCTCACCACGCCCGAATTCCGCCCGCCGATGTCGATGGCCGTGGCCCAACTTGCGCCGAGCGTGAACATGGAAGCGGCCGCGGCGACGGCGATCAGGATCGCGGCGGTCTTCGCTTCGGCGGCTGCCATGGCGGCGAACATCGCCACGGCGGCCACGGCATAGGCCCCCGACCCGACTGCCACGCGCCCGATACGGACGCCGAAACGGCGCGTCATCCAGTCCGTCGTTACGCCACCCGTCAGATCGGCCGCGACGCTCAGCATCAGCGGCAGCCCGGCAAATAGCCCCAACTCGCCGGCCGAGAATCCGCGGCGTTGTTCCAGGTAAGCCGGGAGCCAGGTGATGAGGAAATAGAACCCATAGGTATTGGCGAAGTAGGTGACGTAGAGCGCCAGCACGCCGGGATGCGTCAACAGGCGGCCCCACATGCCGCCGCCCTGATGCGGTCCGTCGCCGCCCCGGTTCTCGACGATGTAGCGCGCCTCAGCCTGGCTGACTTGCGGGTGGTCGCCCGGTTCATCGCGTGACCAGCGCCACCATGCCGCCGCCCAGAGAAAACCAAACGAACCTAAGACCACGAAGATCATCCGCCATGACAGGTAGAAAGACATCCACGCGACCAGAAGTGGCGTGAATCCGCCGGCCAGGTGCGCCCCGGCAAAGAAGATGCCCTGCACCGTCCCGCGCTCCTGATGCGGGATCCAGCGGGCGAAGGTCCTTGCCGCGTTCGGCCATGCGCCGGCTTCACCCGCGCCGAACAGGAATCGTAGCACCAGCAGACTGGCGTAATTGAATGCCGCGCCCGTGGCGATGGTGAACACCGACCACCAGGTGACGATGCGCGTTAGCACCTTCCGCGTCCCGATACGCTCTCCCCACCATGCCGTCGGCACTTCGAACAGCGCATAGGCCAACGTGAAGGCGCTGAAAACAAAGCTCATCTGCATCTTCGTCAGATCCAGATCGCGCATGATCTGGGGCGCGAGCGTGGCGATACAGACACGGTCCAGATAGGTGACCGCGGCCATCGCCACCATGAACGCGACGACGCGATATCTGACCCGGCCCACGGGCGTCACCGTCACAAGCGGACTCCGGCGCCGGCAGAAGCGGGATGTGTTCGTTTGGTCGGGCGGAAGGGGGAGCGCATCTCGGTAAACCGGCTTGTCGTCCCCGCATTGTATCGCGGCCGCCTCCGATGTCCGTTCCCGGCAGTTTCGCCCGGCCTTTCGTTTCGCGGACAATAGCTGCGAATGCCTCTTTCGGCGGAACAACAACGGGCGGTCGTCAGGTCGGGCCAGCATGCGTGCTGCGTCGCCGGTCCCGGCTCTGGCAAGACCCGGGTCCTGGTCGAGCGCTTCGCCTGGCTGATCGGGAACGGGCTCGACCCCGAATCGATCCTCGCCATCACCTTCACCGAAAAAGCCGCCCGCGAACTGAAGAGCCGCCTGGTTCGCCGCTTCGAGGACGATTCCGCATTGCGGCAGAAGATCGAGCGCTCGCCGGTGTCAACCATTCATGGCCTCTGCCAGTCGTTGCTGCGCGAGCACGCCGTCGGGGCCGGAATCGATCCCGAGTTCACGGTGCTCGACGACCGCCAGTCGAGCGTGGAACTCGACGCCGCGGTGCGCGCCGTTCTCGACCGCATGGCGACGGATCAGCCCGCCGATTTCCGCGGCCTCATCGACGCCTGGGCGTCCGAGCGTCCATCCAGCGATCTGGCCGAGGTATACACCGCCCTGCGCATGTTCGGCGGCGCGGCCCGTGCCCTTGCGGATCAACCGGACCTTGCCCCGCTGTTGCCGGACCACGCCGAACGGGCCGTTGGCCTGCTCCGCGAGTCCGCCGCCGCGCTGCTGCCGACCACGGACGCGCAACGCCGCCGCGGGGATCTCGTCCGCGGCTTCATCGACGCCCACGCGGCTCTTCCGCAAGACGAATGGCTGGCAATGCTGTCCGAGTTCAAACTTCCCGGCGGCAGGAAGATGGCGGGCCAGGACGAACTCAAAGCCGCGCGCGATCTCGCGGTCGAAGCCGTCCCGCTGATGATCTGGGCCCGGCACGCCACCCATCGCGCTGCGCTCACGCGCCTCCTCTGCGATCTCGAAACCGAATACAGCCGCCGCAAACGGCTTCTCTCCGGCCTCGACTTCTCCGATCTCGAAGAACAGGCGCAAGAGCTTCTCACTGCCCACTCCGACATCCGCGAGTCCCTCCAGCAACGCTTCAAGGCGATCCTGATGGACGAATTGCAGGACACCAACCCGATCCAATGGGACATTGTCGGCTTCCTGCGCACCTCATCCTCGTTCTTCGCCGTCGGCGACGCCAACCAGGCCATTTACGGTTTTCGCGATGCCGACCCGAGCCTGTTCGCCGGTTACCAGGAGGCCGTGGAAGAGTCCGGCGGCGAGATCGACCGCCTCGAGCGAAACTACCGCAGCCGCCCCGAGATCCTAGCCGCTGTCGAACGCTTTGCGAACTCCGGCGTCGCGCCCGGCCTAACGCTCCACAGGCTGATCGCCGCGGACAATCCATTCCCGCAGAAGCCTATCCCTTCCATCGAGATCCAGCGCATTGACGAGGAAGACGAGCAGCCCGAATCCGAGGCCCTGTGGCTTGCCTCGCGGCTCGTCGAACTTAGGCGCACTCTGCTTGTGGACGACCCGCCTCGCCCCCTGCGCTGGTCCGACTGCGCCGTCCTGGCCCGCACCAAGGCGCCGTTTGATCTCATCGAGGCGGCGTTCGAGCGCTTCGGCATCCCCTGCGTCATCGCACGCGGTCGCAACTTCTTCGAGGAACCCGAGATCGTCGATCTGACCAACTGGCTGCGCGTCATGGATTGCGCCTCCGATCACCCGGCCGCCTTCGGACTTCTGCGATCGCCATTCTTCGGCCTGGCCGACGAAGAGATCTTCATCGGGAAACGGCAAGGCGCGTTCCCGCCGCCCGGGCCGCTCGCCCGGATCCAGGCCATGCGCGAACTGCGCGGCCAGTTGCCCGCCGAACTGATCCTCTCCCGGTTCGCCGGCGAGACCGGCTACTTCACCCGTCTGAACCCGCGCGGCCAGGCCAACTTCGAGAAATTCCTTGACCTGTTGCGCGATCTCGAATCCGCCCACCCAGGCGATTACCCCTACTGGCTCGAAGTGATCGACAGCCTAGCCGTATCCAACGAGCCAAATGCGCCGCAGACCGAATCCACCGGCGCCGTTCAGATCCTGAGCATTCACAAATCGAAAGGTCTCGAATTCCCGCTCGTCGCCATCGTTGGGCTGGAACGGGGAACGGGCAACGACAAGGGCAGCCTCAACTTCACGCGCGAACTCGGCCTGGGCGCACGCTGGCGTGACACAACCGGTCTCGACGCGGAAAGCGACTTTGCCTTCAACGTGAACCCCCGCCGCCGCAAATCCTCCGAGGACGATGAGGCCGGCCGGCTGCTCTATGTCGCCATGACCCGCGCCAAGTCCCATCTGTTGCTCTCCTGGCGCGAGCATGGCGGCCGCTCGCCCTGGCCGTCTCAGATCGAACGCTCCTGGGAGATTCAATGGCCGGAGCAGCCCGATGTTGCGGTCGAATGCGGCGGAATCAGTGTCGTCCGGAGGCGTGGCATTCCGGAGATCGCCCGTCAGGATTCCCTCTCAACATCCGCAACGGTCGAATGGCGCGACCCGCTGCCTGACACCTACCACGCCCAACCAGCCGTCTCGGCGACCGATCTTGCACGATTCGACCTCTGTCCCCGCCGCTTCTGGCTCGCCCGCGAGATCGGCTGGGCCGCGCAACCAAACGAACCTACCTTCGATCCGGAAGCTAAGCCGGACGAGGATCCTGTGCTCGTCTCCCGCGGCGGCGCAGAGTTGGGCTCAGAGGTCCACGCCCTGCTCGCCGGTCAGATTCCCGCTGACCCTTCGCCAAGGGCGCTGCACTTGACTCACGTTTTCCGCCAAAGCGGCCTCGGCCTGCGCGCTGCTCAGGCCCGGCGCGCGGAACGCGAATACGACTTCCTCTTTGAACTCGATGGCACGCTCATTCGCGGTTCGATCGACCTCTGGTTCGAGGACGCCACGGGCGTCATTCTGGTCGATTACAAAACCGGCCACCCTGGAACAGTCCAGCTCGGCGAATACCGCCTGCAACTCCAGATCTATTCGATGGCTTTGAGTGTCCTGGGCATTCCGCGGCAGGTGAAGGCGTTCATCTTCCTACTGGACGAGGACAGGGCCGTCCAGGTGGAAACGGGCGGCGATGCCGAACGAACTGTCCTTGCGGCGCTGGCTCAATTCCGGCGCGCGGGAGCCGGCGGGGAATTCCAGATGCGGCCAGGGAAACAGTGCGAGTTCTGTTCCTATTGGAAAAACGTGTGTCCGGGGCTGGAAGCCGCGGGCGTGTAAGTCGGCTTATGCCTTGCCGCTGTCGATCTTCTTCTGGATGGCGCCCATCAGCCGGTCGTGGACGCATTCGGGCAGCGGATCGGGATCCATTCCCTTGTAGACCTGGATGGTCTTCCTGGTTGTATCCAGGACCACCCAGCAGTTTGGGCACTCGTTGATATGCTTGCCGAGTTCCTCTCTGACCAGCGGATCCACCGTCTCGTCCAGGTAGTCGCCGAGTTCCTTCAGGAAGTCCTTACACGTAACCAAGGATCTGGTCTCCCTTTCGCTTAAAGGCGCGGGTGAGCTTCTCCCGCAGTTGCAGCCGCGCCCGCAGCAGGCGGCTTTTCACCGCCGCCACCGACAGGCCAAGCGCTTCGGCTGTCTCTTCGGTAGACAACTCTTCCACGTCCCTGAGGATAAAGACGGTGCGAAAAATCGGCTTCAAGCTCGTGATGGCCGAGTCGAGAATCTCGCGGACCTCGCTCTGGCTATACCGCTGTTCAGGGTTGTCGTCCCAAACGGCGATCTCCCGCACAATCGATTCCTCATCCGTTTCGATGTTTTCATCGAGCGAAACGGTGCGGCTAGTTTTGCGTTTCCGGAGTTTCATCAAACTCTCGTTGACCGCGATCCGCACCAGCCATGTGTAAAACTTCGACTGTCCCTGGAACGAGTCCAAGTGCTGGAACGCCTTCAACATGGCGTCCTGCAGCACGTCCTCGGCGTCCTCATCGTTACCAAGGATGTGCCGGGCCGTCCTGTAAACGCGGGACTCGTAGCGCCGGACCAACTCTCCAAAGGCGGCCAGATCGCCGCCCCGAGCCTGGTCGACTAGCTCGGCGTCGGCATCCACGCTCCTGGTGTAGTTCTGCTCGCCGTCCATGCCGTTGAAACTCCAATCTCAGGATACCAGCGCCGCCGCCGCAATGTGCCCTCGGACCCGCGTGATATCTTTAGCTTTACCCGTTCAAATGAGTAGCACAACGTTCGTCACACTGCCCGATGGCAGCCAGCGCGAGATTCCGGCTGGTTCATCCGCCCTCGATCTGGCCCGCTCGATCGGAACGCGGCTCGCCGACGATGCCATCGTCGCGCGCGTCAATGGAGATCTCTATGACCTCGCCCGGCCTCTGCCGGACGAGGCCCGCGTCGAGATCCTGACCACCCGCAACCCCGAGTCGATGGAGGTCTACCGCCATTCCACCGCCCACCTGCTCGCCGCCGCCGTGCTCGAACTCTATCCCGAAACCAAGCTCGGCATCGGCCCGGCCATCAAAGACGGTTTCTACTACGACTTCCAGCGCCCGGATCCCTTCACCGCCGAGGACCTCGCCAAAATTGAAGCCAAAATGACCGAGATCCGCGACCGCGATCTGCCCTACGAGCGCAAGGTCGTCGAGAAACAGGCCGGCTTGGCCAAGTACCGCGAACTCGGCGAACCGATGAAGTGCGAGCTCATCGAAGAGCGCGCCGATTCGCTCTTCACCGAATACACCCTCGGCCCCCAGTTCATCGACTTCTGTCGCGGCCCTCATCTTCCCACGACAAAGAGAATCAAGGCCTTCAAGTTACTCTCCATCGCCGGCGCCTACTGGAAAGGCGACGAGAAGCGCCACCAGATGCAGCGCATCTACGGCACATCCTGGTTTTCACAGAAGGACCTCGACGCGCATCTCCAGAAGCTCGAAGAAGCCAAAAAGCGCGACCACCGCGTCCTCGGCAAACAGCTCGGACTCTTTGCCGTCGACGACAAGGTCGGCCAGGGGCTCATCCTCTGGAAGCCCAAGGGCGCTGTCATCCGCCAGGAGCTCCAGACCTTCATCAGCGAACACCTGCAACGCCAGGGCTACCACCAGGTCTTCACCCCTCACATCGGCAAACTGGAACTGTACAAGACCAGCGGCCACTTCCCCTATTACGCCGACAGCCAGTTCCCGCCCCTCGTGGACCGGGTGCAACTTTCACAACTTGCCAGCGACGGCTGCAGTTGCGCGCACCTGGCGAACCTGGTGGGCAGCGGCGAAATCGAAGGCTTCCTCCTGAAGCCCATGAACTGCCCGCACCACATCAGCATCTATAACAGCGACCCGCACAGCTATCGCGATCTCCCCATCCGGCTGTCCGAATTCGGCACTGTCTACCGGTTCGAACAAAGCGGCGAACTCGGCGGCATGACGCGGGTCCGCGGCTTCACGCAGGACGACGCCCACATCTTCTGCACCGAAGAGCAGGTGTCGCGGGAACTCGCCGGCTGCCTGGAACTGGTCAAAATCATCTTCGGCACGATCGGCATGAAGGACTACCGCGTCCGCGTCGGCCTGCGCGATCCCGACGGCGCCAAGTACGTCGGCGATCCCGAACAGTGGGACGCCGCCGAAAAGGCCTGCAAGGACGCCGCCGAATCGCTCGGCGTGCCCTTCACCCTCGAGCCCGGCGAAGCCGCTTTCTACGGGCCGAAGATCGACTTCGTTGTGCAGGACGTCATCGGCCGCGAATGGCAACTCGGCACCGTCCAGGTCGACTACCAACTCCCGCAACGCTTCGACCTTTCCTATACCGGCGCCGACAACAAGCCGCACCGCCCGGTGATGATCCACCGCGCGCCCTTCGGAAGCATGGAACGCTTCGTCGGCGTGCTCATCGAGCATTTCGCCGGCGCATTCCCCGTCTGGCTCGCTCCGCTCCAGGCCGTCGTGCTGCCCATCTCGGACCGCCACCTCGACTACGCCACCGGCGTCCTCGACAAACTGCGCGCCGCCGGACTCCGCGCCGAGATCGACTCCCGCAGCGAGAAAGTGAACTACAAGATCCGCGAAGCGCAGATGCAGAAGGTGCCCTATATGCTCGTCATCGGCGACCGTGAAGCCGAGCAGGGCGCGGTCTCGGTCCGTAATCGCAAGCATGGCGACCGTGGCGCAGTCGCAGTCGATCAGTTCCTGGCAAGCGTCACGTCCATCATCGCCACGCGCAGCCAGGACGAATAGGCGACGAAGAGTAACCGGACAAGGGTCCATGTCCTTGATACCCACGATTCTGCTGGCCGCCGTGCTCGCCGGATCGTGGGTTTTCTGCGTCCTGGCGATCCTCGCCGCGCGCTCCTACCGCCGCCAGGCCATCCCCGAATGGCAGGGCGAGCCGCCGCCGGTCTCCGTCCTGAAACCGCTTCACGGCCTCGACGATGGTCTGGAAGAGAACCTCCGCTCATTCTTCCAGCAGGACTACCCGCACTTCGAAATTCTCTTCGCCGCCCGCACTGAAGACGATCCGGGACTCGATCTCGCCCGCCGCGTCGCCGGCGAGTACCCCGGACGGCCGGTCCGCTTCTTCGCCACTGGCGAGCCGCCTTACCCGAATGCCAAGGTCTTCAGCCTCGAAATTATGACCGCGGCGGCCGCCAGCGACATCCTGGTGATGGCCGATTCAGATATCCTGGCCCCGCTTGACCTGCTGTCGACTCTCGCCGCCGAATTTCAGGATCCGCGCCTCGGTGTAGCCACCTGCCCTTACCTCGCCGTCCCGGGCCATTCGTTCTGGTCGCGACTGGAAGCCGTCGGCATGAACACCGAGTTCTGGGGCGGCGTCTTCACAGCCCGGCTGGTCGAACGCGGCGTTCATTTCGCCGTCGGTCCCACCGCCGCGGCGCGCAAACAGGCCATCGAAGACGCCGGCGGCTGGAAACGTCTCAGCCGCTACCTCGCGGAGGACTTCGTTCTCGGCCAGCTTGCCTCCCAGGCCGGCTGGACCGTCATCCTTTCCCGCGCCATCGTCGAACACCGCATCGGCAGCCAACCGATGCGCGCCAATTTCGCCCATCGATTGCGCTGGAACCGTTCAACCCGCCGGTCACGCCCAGCCGGTTACGCCGGACAACTCTTCACTTACCCCCTGCCGGCCGCGCTTGCCCTCGCCGCCGTGGCGCCGCCGTTCTGGTGGCTCATCTTCCCGACAGCGCTTCTCCGTGCCTGGGCGGTATCCGAGGTTTCCGCGCGCATTCTGGCGGATTCACTCACCCGCCGTCGCTGGTGGCTCGTCCCCTTGCAGGATCTGCTCAGTTTCGCATTCTGGCTCGCGGGCTTCTTCGGCCACGTCATCGAATGGCGGGGCCGCCGCTACTTCGTTGACAAGAATGGCATGTTAGCCCCGCTGTAACCAAATTCTAATAGCGGGATAAAAGTTGTTCATGCGAGTAATCTGAGGGCCTCCCCCGGCGTCATTACTGTTGTCAGCCAACCTAGTGACCACAAACATGCTCGGAACGCCCCACCGCTCGCGAGGCCGATCTGACTCCCAGCAGGATTGCGGCCCAAAGGAAGAACTGAGCCGCCATCGGGGTTCGAGTGGACAAAAGATAGCATCTTCGGTCACTATAGATCATGCGCCGCTCTCTCCCCCGTTCACCTCGAGACCATCCGGCGCTGATCTCGTGACCAAGGAACCGGCATCTCCCGTATCTCCTCCGGACAGCCTAGTCCGGCAATCCCCTTCGCGCGCACTTGCCGGCGGCGCACTGCTGACCGTTCTTGTCGGGGCCGCCAGCCTGGCGGCCCCGTTAAATCCGCGGCTCGCGATGCTCTATCTCCTCCCGCTTGGCTTGGCCGGACTTCTGGTTGTTCAGCACTTCGCCCACCGCCGGATGGCTCTGCGTTACTCGCTCGAACTCGCCTCTGAGACTGGCCGGAGGCTGGAAGCCGAGCAGCGTCTCGCTGCGCTGGTCGAATCCATGCCTGCGGCGATTGTCGCGGTCGACAACCAGGGCCGGATCTGTCTTTCCAACCGCGCGGCGGAAACCCTGTTCGGCGTGCAGCGCGGCACGCTGGACGGCCAGTCCATCAGCCCCTACGTGCCCAACCTGGCGAAAGTCGCCGGTCAGAACGCTGGCGGCGATGTCCATCGGACGGCGGCGAATCTTCAGGGCCGGCGGTCTAACGGCGAACACTTCAAGGCCAGCGCCTGGTTTGCCACCTACCCCACTCAAGAGGGCGCTCACCTGGTCGCCATCCTCGCCGACGCATCCGAGGACCTCCGCGAATTCCAGGAATCGAGCCTCCAGACACTGCTGAAGAGCACCCGCGTCCTGGTCGGCTCGGTCTCGCATGAGATCCGCAATATCTGCGCCGCGATCAGCATCGCGCAAGCCAATCTGCGCCGGATTCCCGGTGTCGCCGAGAGCGAGGACTATGCCGCTCTGCGTTCCCTCGCTCAGAGCCTGGCGCGCCTGTCCGCGGCGGAACTGCCCTCGCCGGGCAAGCCTGAACTCGCTTCGGTCGATCTGCGCGGCCTGCTCGACGAATTCAGAATCGTGATGGGGCCGGCGCTCCGCGATGAATCGGTTGAACTCTTCATCGATGCGATGGACGACCTTCCGCTTGCCGCGGGCGACCGTCACAGCCTGCTCCAGGTCCTGATCAACCTCTCCCGCAACAGTGGGCGCGCCATGCGCCGGAGCAAGGTGAAGTCGATTTCAATCAACGTGCGCCCCGAAC
Organism: uncultured Candidatus Solibacter sp.; assembly: GCA_964558355.1. Taxonomy (GTDB): domain Bacteria; phylum Acidobacteriota; class Terriglobia; order Bryobacterales; family Bryobacteraceae; genus PNKE01. The sequence goes on along the minus strand of CAZLDN010000007.1, from coordinate 12,536 downwards.
GTGGCCGCGTCTGTGTCCGCGTTTCCGATACCGGCCCTGGCGTGAAGGAGCCGGAACTTCTCTTCCGCGCTTTCCAGCCCGGCGCCGACGCCTCGGGCCTCGGTCTTTTCATCTCCCGCGCCCTGGTCCGTTCCTGTGGCGGCGATCTTTCATACGAGCCTGGCGGCCGCGGTTGCACCATGTGCATCCGGCTTCGGCTTTGGGCGGGCGATCAGTTGCCCGAACCCATTCATACCTCGGAGATTCGTGCATGACCAGAATTCTGATTGTCGACGATCACGCCCTCTTTCGCGAGAGCCTCGCACGCTGGTTCGAGAGCCAGACGGATTTCCGGGTTGTTGGGCAGTGCGCCACCGTGGATGAGGCGCTACGCGCACTCACTGCCGGCGGCTTTGACCTCATGCTGCTCGATTTCGAACTGGGCGACCGCCGGGGCAGCGAGGTCATGCTTTCCTCCAAGGCGAAACAGTTCCACGGAAAGATCTTCATGGTCACGGTCGGCATGACGCGGGCCGAGGTGCGTCAGGCGCTCAACCACGGCGCAAGAGGCGTCTTCCTCAAGACCAACGGCCCGGAAGCGCTGGTCGAAGCGATCCGGACGGTCATGGCGGGTGACGTCTGGATCGACCCAAAGTACTCGAGTCAGGATAACGACAACCCGTTGGCCGAGACCAATCGCCGCGTGAAGTTCACAGCACGCGACCGGATCGTGCTGCGGGGCGTCTTCGATGGAATGGCCAACAAGGAGATCGCCGAACAGTTAAGGGTCTCGGAAAGCGCCATCAAAGCGTCGCTCCAGCAGTTGTTCTCCAAGACCGGCGTGCGCACACGCTCGCAGTTGGTCCGTGTTGCCTTGGAGCATTTCCGCCGCGAACTGGTCTAGGACTCAACGGCGTCCCCTTCGCCGGGCGCAAGGAACAGGTTTTGTTCCAGCCCATGCTGTTTGGTGTACAGCTCGTGGTATCGCCCAGCCGCTTTGAATAGCTCTTCGTGGCTGCCGCGCTCGACGATCTGGCCGTCTTCCATGACCAGAATCTGGCCGGCCCGCCGGATGGTGGACAGCCGGTGGGCGATGACAAACGTCGTTCGGCCGCGCATCAGGTAAGCCAGTCCCTGCTGGATCATCTGCTCGGTTTCGCTGTCCAGGCTCGATGTGGCTTCGTCCAGAATCAGAATCCTCGGATCGGCCAGAATCGCCCGGGCGATCGAGACGCGCTGCTTTTGGCCGCCCGACAGTCTCACGCCGCGTTCACCCACCACGGTTTCATAGCCTTTGTCGAACCGTTCGGCGAACTCATCGACGCGCGCCAGGCGGCACGCCTCCATGATCTGTTCTTCGCTGGCGCCGGGACGGCCGAACCCGACATTCTCCCGGATCGTCCCGTCAAAGAGGAACGTCTCCTGGAACACCACGCCAAGCTGGCTGCGATACGAGCCGAGCTTGACGCTCGCCAGGTCCACGCCGTCCACCAGCACCCGGCCCGCGCTGGGCCGGTAGAAAGCAGCAATCAGGCCGATTGTGGTCGACTTGCCTGAACCGGACGAACCCACCAGCGCCGTGACCGACCCGGATGCGGACTCGAAGCTGATGCCCCGAAGCACCGGCTTGCCCGCTTCGTATTGGAAATGGACATCCTCAAACTTGACCAGCCCCTCGATCAAAGGCATCTCGCGCACCCGGCCATCGCCCGAATCCTCCTGGCTTTCGTTGAGAATCTCCCTGGTCCGCTCGAGACCCGCCACCGCTTCGGTCAACTGCGTGCCGATACCCACCACTTGAAAGACCGGCGCGACGAGAAAGGCCATGAAGGCCATGAACGTGACGAAGCCGCCGAGCGTCAGGCTGCCATCCAGGATCTGGCGGCCGCCGGCGTACATCACCAGCCCGCCCACGATGCCCAGCAGCGTCGTCGCCGAGAGGCTCAATAGGCTGACGCCGGTGATCGACTTCAAGACATTGGCCAGGATCCGCTCCGCGCCGGCTGCGAAGACCCTGTCCTCGCGCTCTTCGGCATGATAGCCCTTGACGACGCGGATGCCGCCGATCGATTCCGTCAGCCGGCCGGTGACTTCCGCCGTGATCTTCCCGCGCTCGCGGAAGATCGGCCGCAGCGTGGTGAACGCATACCTCAGGACGAGCGAGAAGGCCGCCACCACGGCCAGCGCCATCAGTGTCATCGAAGCACTGATTCTCATCAACACGAAGAAGGAGAGCGCCGCCGTCAGCAGCCCGCCCACGAATTCGACCAGCCCGGTGCCGACCAGGTTCCTGACGCCCTCGACGTCGTTCATGATCCGCGAAACCAATTGGCCGCTCTTGTTGCTGTCGAAGTAGGTCACCGGCAGCCGGTTCACATGCGCCTGGACCTTGCAGCGCAACTCGGCGATCAGCCGCTGGGCGGATTTAGAGAGTAGTTGTGTGAGCCAGAACGAACTGGCGGCCTGAACCAAGGTTGCGCCGAGAACGGCCAGGATGATCATGTCCAGCAGGTCTGTTCGGCGGTTGACCAGGACGTCGTCCACCAAGTACTTGGTCGAAGCCGGCAAGACCAGCCCGGCCACGCGACTGATGACAATCAGGACAAGTCCAAGGGCGAGTTGTCCCCGCCTGGGGCGGATCAGCTCCTTGATGTCCGGCCAGACGGCCTTCCAGCTTATGGGACCTTTCGGAGGGTTCGTTTTGCCGCCGTGACGCGACGATGTTCGCTCTGCGCGATTGGTTGTGCGGGGTACCATGGAGAGATGAGGTTCTTCTTATTGTCTCTGTTGGCTGCCGCCGCGTGGGCACAGCCTGCTCCCGCGCCCGCCAAGCCGGCCACTGGCGCCAAACCCGCCGCGGCGAAACCTGCCGCTGCGAAGCCCGCCGCGGCTCCCGCCAAACCAGCCACCCCGGCGAAGCCCGCCGCGGCTGCCTCCCCCGTGGTCTTGACCATCGGTGGAGATTCCATAACGCAGGCCGAGTTCGAAGGTCTAATCGCCGCGCTGCCCGCCAATGTCCGGCAGGATGTGGATGCCGAAGGCGGCAAACGGCGCTTGGCCGAACGAATCGTCGAGATCCGCGCACTGGCCCAGGAAGCCCGGCGCCGGGGCATCGGCAGCCGCCCCTCCGTCCAGCAGCAGATGCGTCTGAATCAGGACAACCTACTGGCCAGTCTGCTCTTTCAGGATCTGCTCGCCGCGTCGAAACCCTCCGCCGCGGATTTGGCGAAGTACTACGAAGCGCATAAGAAGGAATACGACGAGGCTACGGCACGCCACATACTGATCCGTTTCAAGGGTTCTCGCGTCCCGCTGAAGCCCGACCAGAAGGATCTGACCGAAGAAGAAGCCCTGGTCAAAACGGCCGAACTCGGCAAGCGGATCGCTGGCGGCGAAGACTTCGCCACTGTGGCCAAGGCCGAGTCCGACGACACCGGTTCAGGCGCCCAGGGCGGCGACTTAGGTCCGTTTGGCCGCGGCCAAATGGTTCAGGTATTTGACGATGCGGTTTTCACACAGCCGGTCGGAGAAATCAGCCAGCCGGTGAAATCGCCGTTCGGTTACCACCTGATCCAGGTCCAGAAGCGTTCAACGAAGACCCTCGATGAAGTGAAGCCGCAGATCGAAAAGGCCCTGGCTCCGGCAGGCGCGCAGCAGGCGATCACCGCCATCAAATCCGCCGCGAAGTCTTCGCTGGCTGATTCCTACTTCGGTCCGGCGCCAGCCGCGCCAGCCGAGGGGAAGTAGGCTGAACGAGCCACTTCTGTCGCTGGATTAGCCATGTGGTCTAATTCCAAGTGGTCCTGCTCCAGGTGTTTCTCGGAGAACGATCTCAGGTCTTTTGCCAGTAGCTGGGGTTCATGCCTAGCCCCACAATGGGGAGGCATGGCGATGCCGACAGGCAATACTCCTGAACGGAGGCGCAGGAGCCGCAATCAGCGGGTCCCTCCCGTCGAGGTCAAGCTTCGTCCGCTTGACGGCAGTGGGGCGGGTTGGTCTTCGGCTGTGTTGATCGACACGGCCGACGCGGGGATCGGCGTGCAGAGCAAGTTCCCGCTGGCCTTGGGGACACCGGTTCTGATCGAGCCGAGCCAGGAGATGGTGACCGCGGTTGGGCCTACTCCCCCGAGGGGGCGAATCGCATGGTGCCGGCGGACCAACAGCGGGCTGTACCGTTTCGGAGTCGCCTTTGCCGGGCCCCTGGCGGCCGAGGAGGAGCAGCTTCGCGCAGAGGAAGCGCCGCCTCGTGACTTGCAAGTCGATTACTACGAGTTGTTGCAGGTCCACCCGAAGGCGAATGCCGACATGGTCAACCGCGCCTACCGGTTGCTCGCGCAGGTCTACCATCCCGACAACGCGGCCACCGGGGACGTAGAGAAGTTCCGTCAACTGACGATTGCATACAAGACGCTGAGCGACGAGTCCTTGCGGGCTTCCTATGACATCGCGCATAACGCCGCGATTCAATCCATGTGGAGTGTGTTCAAAGGCTCGGCGCCAAGGACGGGGATGGCAGCCGAGCGGCGCAAACGCCATGGAATCCTGGCCGCGTTGTTCCAGAAGCGGGCAGCCGAACCGGCCGCTCCCTCGATGTCGATCTTCGAGCTTGAAGACGTTCTGAGCGTGAGCCGCGAACAACTAGAATTCACGTTATGGTATCTGCGGGAGCGGACTCTGGTCACCCGGTCTGACAACAACCGGTTCCAGATTACAGCCGAAGGGGTGGACGATCTGGAGCGGATGGAACGGGACGCGGGGCCGGATTCGAGCTACTTCTCGAACCGCGAACTGGCATTGCTTCCAGCGCCGGCGAAAAAACCCTAACGGCTTGCACCGCTGACCAGGGGCGCTGCGCGCATCCCCTCGACGAACTGAGGGTCGCTTCCGGCTACGACCGCGTCGCCCTCCTTCAACCCGTCGATCACCTGGACCGACGAAAGGCTTGAAATGCCGATCCGGACATCACGCCATTTGAGAACTCCGTCGTCGGCCACGAGCACGCCGATCCGCGAGTCCTTGCGGCGCAACGATTCCTTGGGGATGGTCAAGGCGTCCTCGATCCGCTCGGCCTGTATCTCGACGTTGAGGTTCGCGCCGGTGGGGATTTTCATTCCCGGGTTCGGCATCGTTGCGAGCACCTCGCCGACCATGCGGGTCCCCATGGCAGTTACCTGGGCCGGGACCTGAACCACGGTCGCCTCCCAGGTCTCGCCGGGGATAGCATCCCAACTTACCTTGACCTTCATGCCCACGGCGACGCGGTCGAGGTCCGGTTCGTCGACATAGACCTTGATGCGCATTGTTTCAAGGGCGCCGACCTTGGCTACCAACGTGCCGGGCTCGACCCAATCGCCGGCTTTGACTGACAATTCATAGACCGTGCCCTTCACCGGCGCGGTCAGCAGCGAGAGTCGCTCGCGACCGCTCACTTCCCTCAGTGCCGTTTGCGCCTGATCGACGCGGCTGGCGGTGAGTATCGTGGCGTGGACTTCGACCAGGGCGGCACGGCGCGTGGAGGCCGACTTCAGTTCGACTTCCAGTTGCGCGATACGGTCCGATAGCGTATCCAACTCGGCCTTGGTGGCGGCGTTCTTCGCAACCAGTCGCGCGATGGCAGCATGTTCGCGGCGAACGGAGGCGAGTTCGACGTTCAGCTTCGCTTCAAGGGCGCCGATCTCGGCCCTTTCACGGGCGGATCCGCCGCGGTGGGCTGCTGCATTCGACGCGTCGGCTTCCTTGAAATTCGCCTCCGCGGCAGCGATCTCACTCTCCAGGGTGGGATTCTCGATCATCGCCAGCACCCGGCCAGGACCGACTTTGTCGCCGGACTTCACATAGACGTGATCGATCCGCCCTGCCATCCCAGCCGTGACGGCGCGCCATTCGGAAGGTTCAGCCGTGGCGTTTGTCGTGATCAGACTGAGGATGGGTCCACGCACCGCCTTGACGACCGGAACCTCTTTCGGCGCCGACTTTCGAGTCCAGGCAAAGGCCATTACGGCAACCACGGCCAGAACCAAACCGATGATCCAACGTTTCACTTCTTCATCCTCTCACGCACCAGTCGAACAGGAGGCGCCATTCGGCCTCCTGAATCTGAAGAGCGAGCGCTTCGCCGGGCGGGCCGAGGCGAGTTCGGCCGCGGCCCAGGCCGACGGCTTGCGGGTACAGACCAGGGCCATGGGTGGATCAGGGCGTTCGAGCAGGCGGCGAACCGGCTCGGAGTAGGAGGAAAGGTCCATCACAGATATCTTACCGCCGGGGCGGGTGGCCTTGACCAAACGAATTCATTCTTTGTGTAAGTTATACAAAACAAACTGGTTGTATGGATTTTCCAACCCATAGGCATCTGGTGCGTACAGGGGACGCCAAAGGAGGTCCTACTCGCCGGAGACCTCATGAAAAGCCGGACGAAAGAGTGTGGTATTCTTTCCGGCATCAGTCGAGCGACCTGGGAATAAGCTACGGTCTCGGGTCCTCGGGCAATCTGGGCAGAAAGGATCAACCGAATGGCAAGTGTACTCATCACAGGAACCAGTTCCGGCATCGGGCTGGCGACCGCACTCGAGCTTGGCAGGTCAGGACACAGGGTCTATGCCACGATGCGCAACCCTTCGGGGGCGCCTGAATTGGGCCGACGCGCAACCGCTGGAGGGCTGCCTATCTCAGTCCACACCATGGATGTCGACTCGGACGAATCCGTCACGGATTGTTTTGCCGCCATTCGCGGGCAGGGCGGAACGATTGATGTTCTGGTGAACAACGCCGGCATTGAGCGTCACGGCGCGATCGAGGAGCTTTCCCTGGAGGACATCCGGGCCATCATGGAGACTAATTACTTCGGCGCGCTGCGCTGCATTCACCAGGTCTTGCCGGGGATGCGCGAGCGTGGGAGCGGCTGCATCATCAACGTGACTTCAGTTGCTGGAAAGATCGCCTCTTCACCGCTCGGGGGATACGCCGCATCGAAGTTTGCTTTGGAGGCGGTGAGCGAGGCGCTTGCCCAGGAGATGCAGCCGTTCGGCGTGCGGGTGAACATCGTGGAACCTGGCATCATCGACACGCCGATGGCCCGTGCGATTGAGAAACCGCCACCTTCAAGATATCGTCAAATCGCAAACTTTTCGGCGCTGTTCCGGGCGTCGCTGCAGCATCCGACATCCCCGCTGGTGGTCGCCGTTGTCATCAAGGACGTCATCGAAAGCGGCACCTGGAAGTTGCGCCATCCGGCCGGGCCTGACGCCGAGCCGTTCCTGGCATGGAGAGCGGCGATGACCGACGAAGAGTGGATCGGGTTCAACACGCTCGATGCGGAGGGCTTCCGGGAACGCGTGAAGCAGGACTTTGGCCTCGAACTGGAGGCCGGCGGGGCGGATGCCCCGGTCCGGCGTGCCGTTGCGGCCGATTGAGCCCGTTGACGGGCGACGCGCATCTACTAGCGGCCTGTCTCCGAAGTTCGTGGAATAAGCCGCGCTGCCTGAGCGGAACCGGCGAATCCTGAGTGTAGGTTGCTCTGGCGGAGCCGGACCGGGGGTCCGGCGCGGACGAGGGCGTCCGCCCTCCGATGCTTGTTGAGCGCCCTTTGGAGACGGGACGCAAGCTGAAAGCCTGATCAGATTGTGTTTCCCACGGGTGCGGACTTGATCGATGCAATCTGACAGGGAATTACGCCAGCGTGAAAAAGAGCCCTGGGGGTCTGGCTCAGGATATCTATAGACCCCCAGGGTTTAAGCGTCAGCGCAAACTCTAATCGCCGGGCGCATCCAGCCAATCGGGGCGGCGGAGGATGTCGCGCGGGCGTGACCCGTCAGGCGGGCCGATAATTCCTTCTCTTTGCATCCGGTCGAGGATGCGGGCGGCGCGGCCGTAGCCGAGCCTGAGGCGGCGTTGGAGGATCGAGGTCGAGGCCTTGCCCATCTCGCAGACCACTCCGACGGCATCGACATAGAGCGGGTCTTCAATCTCGTCGGCGATTTCGGAGGAATCGTCTTCATCGTCCGATGGTGGCGCGATCAAGTAGCCTTCGTCGTAATCGGGTTGGGCCTGCTGGCGGCAAAAATCGACCGCTTCGGCGATTTCGGTCTCGGTGACGAAGGCGCCATGGACGCGCACCAGCCGGGCGCTGCCAGGGGGCAGGAAGAGCATGTCGCCCTTGCCGAGCAGGTGTTCGGCGCCCATGACGTCAAGCACGGTTCGGGAATCGACCCGCGTGGCGACGCGGAACGAGATGCGGGCCGGGAAGTTGGCCTTGATCAGACCGGTGATGACATCGACCGACGGGCGCTGGGTGGCCAGGACAAGGTGGATGCCGACGGCACGGGCCATCTGGGCGAGGCGGATGACGCTGGCCTCGACGCCCTGGCGTTCGAGCATCATCAGGTCGGCCAACTCGTCGATGACGACCAGGATGTAGGGCAGCGGTTTGTCGTCGTCGAAGACCGGCTGATCGGATTCGGGGAAGAGTGCGAGCGGCTTTTCCTGCAACTGCCGCATCTTCTTGTTGAACTGGTCGATGTTGCGGACGCCGTGGGAGGCCAGCAGTTTGAGGCGGCGCTCCATTTCGAGGACGGCGTTGCGCAGGGCGTTGACGGCCTTCTTCGGCTCGGTGATGACGGGCGTGAGGAGGTGGGGGATGCCGTCGTAGATGCCGAGTTCGACGCGCTTGGGGTCCACCATGATCATGCGGACCTCGTCGGGCGTCGACTTGTAGATCAGCGACATGATGAGCGCGTTCAACATGACCGACTTGCCCGAGCCGGTGGAGCCGGCGATGAGCAGGTGGGGCATTTTGTCGAGTTCGGTGATGCGGATGCGGCCGCTGATGTCCTTGCCCAGGGCAATGGTCATGTGCGAGTGGGCGTCCTGGAATTCGACGGATTCGATGATCTGGCGGAGCGAGATGGTCTCGCGCCGGGTATTGGGGACTTCGATGCCGATGGTGGGCCTGCCGGGGATGCGCTCGATCAGAATGGATTCGGCCTGAAGGCCGAGGCAGAGGTCCTCGGCAAGGGTGGTGATCTTGGAGATTTTGACGCCGGCGTCGGGCTTGAACTCGAAGGTGGTGACGACGGGTCCGGGATTGATCTGGACGACGTTGCCGCGGACGTTGAACTCTTCGAGTTTGGCCTTAATGCGGGAGGCGATCTCCTTGAGTTCGTCGGCGTCGTAAAGCTCGCGATCGGGGACGGGGTTGAGAAGTTTGGTGGGCGGGCGGTGGAAGCAGGTGGGGACAGGAGAGTGAGAGATCTTGGCTGCCTTCACGGGTTCGGGCGCGGGGGGCTTGATGGCCGGTTCTTCGGGGGCGAGTTCCTTGATGGGGATTTCGGACTCGGCGGGTTCTTCCCAGGGGGGGAGGTCGTCTTCGACGGCCACGCCGCCAAAACCGCCCGAGAAGCCGCCGGTAACGCCACCGGAGGAGAAATGGCGTAGGGACCGGGCGGCTTCCTGGGCAAAAACCTCGTCGCGAATTGGAGGGACTGCATTGTAAGCCGGGTCGAGATAGGTGGCCTCGATGTCGGCGGTTAAGCCGGGTGAGGATAAGGCCAACTGGGTCCCGGCGCCGGCTGCGGCCGCGGCGGCGCGCATCTCAGCGGGTTGATCAGGAACATAGACGAGGTCGGGCTGAGGCTCGGAGTTCCGGCGACGCAAACGGTCGAATCGCTGGGTAAAGAACGATTCGACCGCGTCGCCGGTGGAGGAGAACGAGAAAGTCGAAATCAGGTAGATCGAAATGATGAGGAGCGTGGCGAGCAGGATCAGGCTACCGATGGGGTTGAGGACGCCGATCAGGGAGGTGGCGAGGAGGAATCCGGAGACGCCGCCAACGTCGAAGGCCCCGCTGTAGGGCTGGAAGGACGAGAGGATGCTGACCGCGGCGGCCAGAGAGACGGTCATCAGCAGGTAACCTGCAACACGGACGCCGGGCGACGGCCACTCGCGGCGGCGGAACCAGGCCCAACCGCCAATGGCGACGACGACGGGCAGAATCCAGGCGGCGAGGCCAAAAAGTTGATAGCAGAGATCGGCGATATGGGCGCCCGTGGGGCCGATCCAATTGCCGGGGCGCGGTGCGGATGAAGCGGTGTTGAAGGAGGAGTCGGCTGGCGCGTAGGAGAGTAGCGCACAAGCAAACACAGCAGAACCTACCAGGACGATGATCCCGGCGAGTTCGCGGACACGCGCGCCAAAATTTGATAAACGAAGCTTCATCCCGCCTGTTGGCGGAAGAAAGCCAGAGCCAACACAAGAATACCAAAAATGATCCGGTATGCAACAAAAAAGCGCAGGCTGTGGTCGCGGAGGAAGCGGAGGAGGAATCCGATGACGAAGCAACCCGTGAGTGCGCTGACGATGATGCCGGCGACGAACGAGGCGATTTCGGCTTGCGGGACGCCGCCGGCGTCATGGAGGTCCTTGAAGGCGAGAAGGGCGGCGGCGGCGATGGCGGGCGTGGAGAGAAGGAACGAGAAGTGGGCGGCGGATTCGCGTTCGATGTCGCGGAACAGGCCGGCGGTGATGGTGATGCCGCTACGGGAGGTGCCGGGCACGATGGCGAGGGCCTGGGCGAAGCCGACGGTCATGGCGTCGGCAAAGGTGATCTGGCCGATGCCCTTGGTGCGCTTGCCGACGGATTCTGCCCAGAGCATCAACAGGCCGACAAGAATGAGCATCGTACCGATGACCCAGGGGGAGCGGAATGTGGTTTCGGCGTCGTCCTTGAAGAGGAGGCCGAGGACGCCGATGGGGAGGGTGGCGGCGGCCAGGGTCCAGAGCAGGCGGGGCGTGGCGCTGAGGCCGGCGCCGGCGTCATTCGTCCAATTCCTGGACAGGCCAAAGGCCTGACCGATGATCTGCATCCAGTCGCGGAAAAAATAGATCACGACAGCGGCCAGTGTGCCGAAATGGAGGGCGATGTCAAAGGTCAGGCCCTGATCCTTCCAGCCGAGCAGCCAAGGGGCGAGGGCAAGGTGGGCGGAAGAGGAGACGGGGAGGAACTCGGTGAAGCCCTGGACGATGGCAAGGATCACGGCTTGGTGGAGAGGCATAATGAACAAAGTGCTATCGTAACCCACTTTGGTGGGAATCATCCCATGACAAACACGAAGATCATCGCCACGTTGGGGCCGGCGACAGAGTCACAGGAGCAGATCGAGGAACTCATTTTGGCCGGCGTGGATGTATTCCGGCTGAATGCATCGCATGGATCGCCGGAGGAACGGACCGAGGTCATCGGCCGGATCCGCCGGGCTGAGCGCGAAGCTGGGCAGCAGATCGGGATCCTGCTGGATTTGCAGGGGCCTAAGATCCGGCTGGGGAGGTTTCAGGGGGGAAAGGCGTTTCTGGAAGAAGGCGGGACGTTCACGATCACCACCGAAGAACTGCTGGGCGACAGCAGCCAGGCGTCGACGACCTACGCCGATTTTGCGAAGGACCTGAAGCCGGGCGACCGGGTGTTGCTGGCAGATGGGACGTTGGAGTTGGAAGTGACGGGCGGCGACGGCACGGCCGTGCGGTGTCTGGTGAAGCGCGGCGGTTGGCTCTCGGACCGGAAGGGGATCAACCTGCCGGGAGCGCAATTGAGTGCGCCTTCGCTGACACGGGCCGATATGGCGAACTTGCAGTCGGGTCTGGAGGCGGGCATCGACCTGGTGGCGATGTCGTTCGTACGCAAGCCCAGCGACGTGCTACGGCTAAGGCTGTTTCTGGAAGAGAAAGGCGCCAACCTGCCGATCATCGCCAAGATCGAGAAGCCTGAGGCGGTGGCGCAGATCAAGGACATCATCAACGAATCGGACGGATTGATGGTGGCGCGCGGCGATCTGGGCGTCGAGATGGCGCTGGAACAGGTGCCGTTCATTCAGAAGTCGATCATCGACCAATCCCGCAGGGCGGGCAAGTTCGTGATTACGGCGACTCAGATGCTGGAATCGATGGTTGAGAATCCGGTGCCGACGCGGGCCGAGGTGAGCGACGTCGCTAACGCGATCTATGACGGCACGGATGCGGTGATGCTGTCGGCCGAGACGTCGGTGGGCAAGTATCCGGTGGAGGCGGTGCGGATGATGGACCGCACGGCGAAACAGGCAGAAGAGAGTCTGCGGCAACTCGGGTTCCCTGATCCTCCCGAGCGCAAGAGCAACACCCATGCCGAGATCGTGGCGCAACTGGCCTATCATGCGGCGAAACTGGCCAAGGCGGCGGCAATCGTCGTGTTCACGGCCAGCGGATCGAGTGCGCGTCTGGTGGCGAGGTTCCGGCCGCCGGTTCCGATTTTCGCTTTCACGCAGAGCGATAAGGTGGCAAGGGCGCTGAGCATCGTGTATGGGGTGAAGCCGGTGATTGCGCCGGATCTGACGTCGACCGACGAGATGATGAACCTGATGGACCGGATGCTGGTGGAACGCGGGTGGGTGAATGCACGGGATAGCGTGGTGTTCGTGGCAGGGCAGCCGATTGGGCGTCCGGGGACGACGAACCTGATGAAACTGCATCGGGTGGGCGAGGGGAGATAGAGGGAGCGATTAGCCGGGCGGAAGCCCGGCTGCCGGCTGGAAAGC
>CAZLDN010000006.1:0-74512 GCA_964558355.1 uncultured Candidatus Solibacter sp. | reverse complement strand
GCCTCCCGCCCTGACTTCGATGTCCATCACCAGCCGCGCCGATAACCCCTCGCCAACAAGCCGGCCATGCACCAGGTGCGTCGCGCCCGCGTTCAATGCGTCGGGAACCGAGCCCGCCACGCGCGCCACCAGGTTTGGAAAGCTGGAGAACTGTCTGGCCAGCGCCACGGGCAAAACCCGCGCCGGCCAAGCCTCGGCCGCCACGCCGCGTTGGTCGTCCACCGGCAGGATCGCCAACCGCACGACCCCGCTCTTCTTCGCTTCAGTGGCTGACTCGACATTGCGCTGACATCCCGTGCCAAGCGCGGCCAGAGCAAAAACCGCCGCCAGCGGCCTTCCAAGGATCACGCGCACACTACGCCGTGCGGACCCGGTCGCGGCAGGGCAGTCGAGCGAATTCGCGGGCGCCTGGGGGCCACACCCGGCCTTTGCGCTACTAAAGAACACGCGGCTCCAGCTTCATCAGTTCGGCAAACTCCGGCAGCGTCCTGATTGGAGTGAAGTCGTCGTCTTCCATGAACTTCGATTTGTCCTTGAATCCGAACTCAAGCGCCTTCCTGATATACAGCAGCGCCCGTTCGGCCATGCCCGCCCTCGCGTATGTCTTGGCCAGGTAGAAATGGAACTTCGCCCTCTCTTCCACCGTCCGCTCCTGCAGCAGAACGCCCTGCGTGGATCGATGTTCAAATACATCGGGATCCAGGTCAAGTGCGACCTGATACTCCTTGGCGGCGTCTTCATACTTCTTGCGCGCGAAGTAGGCCGTGCCCAGGTTCGAATGCATCGAAGCGGACTTCGGCTGGAGCGCCAACGCCTTCCTGTAGAAGCTCACCGCCCGGCGGTAGCTTTTCTTCGCGTACCAGACCGCACCCAGGTTGTTCAGCGCCTCGGCGTAGTCCTTCTTCTGCTTGATCGATCGCTCGTAATAGCGCTTGGCGATGTCCAGTTCGCCCATCTGGTGGTAAGCGATCCCGGTTTTGTTCAACTGGATCCAGGTCTGCGGCTTCACGCTCATGTAGAGTTCGGCGGCTTCCCTGTACATCTTCCGTGCCATGAAGATGTCGCCGCGCGCCTCGTCGGAGAGCGCCGTCCCAATCGGCTGGTCTTGTGCGGCCTCCTGAGAGGGAGCCGCCTGGCGCTGCTCCGCGCCCGCCTCCTGCGCGTTAAGCTCCAGGCCGGCAGGCAATCCAGCCGCCATCAGGACGGCGGACGCAACAGTTACAGACCACCGCATTTGCCACCTCCCTTTACCCATTTGTCTCTACCTAAATATAGACCGAATCCGGTCCATCAGACTTCGTTTCTCGGCCTGCTGTTTAGGCTGCGTCTGGCCTCCCCCGGCCGGCCGCTCCTGCTCTGGCTGGCTCCCCCGCGCTCCCCTCGGCCTCGGCGATTCAGATGTCCGCGCGGACTCCGCCGGCGAGGCTTCCTGGTCCCATGCCGCGATCTGCGTCCGATGTCCGCCACCGCCATGAAGCCGGCAGAATTCCATCGGCTGCGTCCCTGTCACAAAGACCTCGGCCCTGGGATTCGGACAACCAGCCGTGGCCAACTGCCCGCTCAGCGGATCGATATCCACCGTCGTGATCCCGTCCGGCGCATCGAAAGCCTGCACGCCCCGGTACTCGCGATACTGGTGCGCCCGCTTCATGAAGTCCGTCCAGATCGGCAGCGCAGCCTTCGACCCTTCCAGCGGCAACTCCTGGTTGTCGTCAAAACCCACCCAGACCACGCAAAGCAGTTTGGTCGTGAATCCGGCGAACCACGCGTCATGCGAGGTGCCGGTCTTGCCTGCCGCGGGCAGTCCGAATCCGCGGCTGCGGACGCCCGCGCCGGTGCCGCTTCTCAGAACCTCCTGCATCAGATCCACCACCATGTAGCTGATGCGGGGATCGAGCACCTGCCGCGTCTGCGGCTGGTATTCGAAAATCCGGCCGCCCGACTCCGACCGGATCTCCCGGATGTAGTTTGCCTTGGTCCAAGCGCCGCGATTGGAGAACACCGTGTAGGCCGCGGCCATATCCAGCGGCGTCACCTCATACGCCCCCAGCGCCAGCGCCGGTGTACCGCGAACTCCGCCCAACCCCGCCTGCCTCGCCAGTTCGGCGACATTTTCGTAGCCGGCCATCTCGGCGAACTTCACCGTCGGAATGTTCATCGATTTCGACAGAGCCTGCCGTAGCGTCACCGTTCCGTGCAACTCCATCTTGAAATTGTTCGGCTCATAGGTCTTGTCATCGAAGTAAAAAACCGTCGGCTCGTCCTCGACCGTCGTCACCGGCGTCACCGGATTCGCCGAACCGTCAAGGACGCTCCTCAGAACCGACGCATACACGAACGGCTTGAAGATCGACCCAGGCTGGCGCTTGGCCAGCGCCCTGTTCAACTGGCTTTCGCCATAGCTTCTCCCCCCCACGAGCGCCTTCACTTCGCCTGTGCGAGGGTCCATCGCCACCAGCGCAACCTGCGGCCGCGGATACTTCCGTTTCCTCCGCGCCAGTTGCTCGTCCACCTCTTTCATGCCAGCCTGCACGGCCGCGATCGCGTCGCGCTGCAGTTTCATGTCCACGGTCGTGTAGACACGGTAGGACTCGGCCTGGAAGTCGATCGCCTGAAACTGATCCTGCAACGTGTCGTGGATCAGGTCGACGAAATAGGGCGCGTCGGTGGACTCCGCGCCGCCCTCGGCCAGCGCCAGCGCCGTGTTCACGGCCTTGTGATGCTCCACTTCGTTGATGAATTCGTTGTCGCGCATCAGGCCCAGCACGATATTGCGCCGCGCCAGCGCGCGCTCGGGGTGGCGGTAAGGATTCAGGTAGTTCGGCCGCTGAATCAGGCCGGCCAGAAGCGCCGCCTCTTCCGCGGTCAACTGACGGATGTCCTTGCCCAGGTAGACCTGGGCCGCTTCGCCAAACCCGCGCACGGCGAAACTCCGCCTCATGCCGAGATCCACCGAGTTGACGTAAAACTCGAAAATCTCTTCCTTGGTCAGCTTCTGTTCGATCTGCAGCGTGATCAGCGCCTCGACGGCCTTGCGCTTCCACGTCTTTTCCTGGTCCAGCCAGAACGTGCGCGCCAGTTGCATGCTGATCGTCGAGGCCCCGTAGCGCCGGTTCCGTGTAACGTCGACATAGATCGTACGAATCAGGCGGATCGGGTCAACGCCGGAGTGCGAGAAAAACCGCTTGTCCTCGGCCGACAAAATGGCGCTCACCAGCACCTTTGGTATGTCGTCGAATCGCACCACGCGCCGCTTCTGGCGCGAACGGTCGAACAGGTTGGTGAACAGCTCGGGTTCGAGCATCAACTGATAGCGGTCGGTGTGGTCGCGGCTGGAAACGATCCGCGTCACGATGCCGTCCTGGATGAAAACGACCGCCGGTTCGCTCCGCGCGTAAGCGTCGATACCGGGGAATAGCTCGACGGCGTCTGTGCGCAGGTGATACCAACCCATGCGATTGGCCCGGGATTCGGAATAGCCCCGCGACTTCAGGGCGGCAATCAGCTCGTTCGGCGTCACCCTGTCGCCCACGCTCACCGGTTCCGGCGCCGCATAAAGCATAGCCGTCCGCGCGAACGGCCCCTCCTTCAACTTCTGATCGATGATGCGGCTGTAGTGGACCCAGGCATAGGTGAAGAGGCCGCCGGCCACCAGCAGGAGGAATGCCAGAGTCCCGGCTACGACTTTGCCGATGGGATGGAACAAGAACCGGCTGAAAAACGCCCGGCGTGGGATCTGTACGCGCAAATCGGCTCGCGACTTCCTTTCCCCGCTATTGTCGCATGGCCATGGTCAACGCTCGCGCCGCTCGATCTCGGCCAGTTCCTTCCAGATATCGTCGCCGTGCTCCGTCCACACCGCGTCCTGGCGAGTGGACGTGTGCGCCTGCGGCTCGGCCAGCGTGCCGTGGCCGTATGGGCAGATCCGCTCCATCTCGGGCGGGCTCAGGATGACCGACAGGCTCCAATTGCCCCGCTCCACCGGCATGAGCAGCACCCTCAGGCAGACCTTGCACCTGCGCCGCTGGTCGATCACCGCCAGCCACAGCAACCCGGCGCCCAGCAGACTGTAAACCAGGATCGCCGACGTCCATTTCAGATCCTGGGCAAACCGCCCCACCCTGTGCCGCAGAAAATAGTCCGGCTCCGGCAGCGCCGCGTTCAGTCCCTGCCACAGCAGCCACATGACGCCGGCCGCCACGGCCAGCTTCGCCGCGAAGTAGCCCCAATATCTCAGCGCCGGCGCAATCCTTGCCCGCATGTCTTATTGGACGCCGCACGGACCGGGAGGGTTGCTCTTTATCCCCGCTATCGCCGGAACAAGTTACGCGCGATGAACAACACGTTGGCCGGCCGCTCGGCCAGCCGCCGCATGAAATACGGGTACCAGGCCGATCCATAGGGCACATACAGCCGCACCCGGTGGCCCTGGTCCGCCAACATCCGCTGAAGATCCCGTCTCACCCCATACAGCATCTGGAATTCGAAACGCTCCGGACCATACTCCTTGACGCGCGCATAATCCAGCACCCCTTCGATCATCCTCGGATCGTGCGTGGCGATGGCGGCGTCCACGCCTTCGTCAAGCAACAGACAGGCCACTTTCAGAAAGTTGCGATCGACATCCGCCTTGGCGTGAAACGCCACGCCGCCCGCCTCGTCGTAAGCGCCCTTGCACAGCCGGACCGGGATGCCCGCCTGGCTCAGCCTGCGCGCATCCTTTTCGGTCCTGAACAGGTAGGCTTGCAGCACGGCCCTCACCGAGCCATGTCTTGCATGGAGTTGCTGGACGATATCGAGCGTCGCCGCCGTGTAGCCGCTCGACTCCATGTCCACCTCGACCCGCGTCCCCGTGGAAATCGCCCGTCCAGCGAGCGCCCCCACCAGTTCCAGGCAAAGCTCCGGTGAGAGGTCCAGGCCGAATTGCGTCAGTTTGACCGATACGCTCGATCCCAGCCCTGCCGCCATCAAGCCGTCGAGAGCGGCCAGCATGGCGTCACGCGACGCGGCGGCTTCCGCCTTTGTCGTCACGTTCTCGCCGAGATGGTCCAGCGTGCTCAGATAACCCGCCGCGGCCAGTTCGCCGCAGACCCGTACCGCGTCCTCCAGCGTCTGCCCGGCGACAAAACGCCGGATCATCTTCCTCGGGATCGGCGAGGTTTCCATCCACCGGCGCAACCCCCGGCGGCGCGACAAAAACAGGAAAAAGTGTCTCAAGATGGAGTCCCTATCCACCGCCCACTCTGACACAGAGCCGCACCTACAAGTCAACGTGGGTCTATCCATCCCGCCAACCGCAACCAGACCGGGGCGGGCATCGCTTGGCGACACCTGTATTCTGGAAGAGTCCGTGCACCTACGCAACCGGGTCCATGCTTTTCTGTTGAGCCGCTTCGCGCCGCGCTTTAACCGCATGTCGGCCGAGGTGAAAGCTCGCCTTCTCGGCCAGGCCGAAGGCGACGTGCTCGAAATCGGCGCGGGCACGGGAGCCAATTTCTCCTATTTCCCGCCTGGAATCCGCTGGACCGGCTGCGACCCCAACCCCGCCGGCCGCGGCTATTCCGAGCGCGCCGCCGCCCTCGCCGGCATCCCCGCATCCTGGCATTCGGCAGGCGCCGAGCAACTCCCGTTCGACGCTGGCCGCTTCGACGCCATCGTCGCCACGCTCACGCTCTGTTCCGTTCAGTCGCCCGAACGGGCGCTCGACGAAATTCACCGCGTCCTGCGGCCCGGCGGCGTTTTCCTATTCCTCGAACACGTCGCGGCGGAACCGTCGTCGCCTCTTCTTCGCCGCCAGAAATGCTGGGCGCCCACTTTCCACTTTCTCGCCGGCTGCCGTCCCGATCAGGACACGGCGGCGCTGGTGGCCCGCGCCGGATTCTCGGAGTTGCAGATCGAACGGCTCACCCTGCCGCTGCCCATCGTCGGCCCCCACATCGCTGGCCGGGCCATCAAATAGCCAAGCCGGCGATCGCTCCCAGCAGGCATCCGATCCCCGCACCGGCCAGTACGTCGCTCAGGAAGTGCATGCCCAGCAGCACCCTCGACGCCGCCACGCTCAGCGCGCAAAACAGGACGCCCGCCGCCGCTTCCGGCAGGTGGCTCATGACCGGGATGGCTACCGAAAACGCCGTAATCGTGTGGCCCGACGGGAAGGAAAACTGGTCCGGCGGCAACAGCGTCGACCAGCAATGCGGCTGGATCGCGCACGGCCGCCGCCTCTTCGTCAGCTTCTTCAACCAGATGAAGACCGCCACCCCCGTACCCACCGCCGCCGTCGCTTCCGCGGTCGCCTCCCGGCCCTGCTGGCCTCCGAAAACCAGCAGGGCAGAACCGAGAGCGTACCAAAGCCAGCCGTCGCCGCCCCGTGTTGCCGCCACCATCCAGATCCGCACCCAGCGCGGCGCCAGCCAACGATGCACTCGATGCATCAACACGTGGTCGCGGGTCTCGATCATCCGCATCACGGCTTCGGCGGTCGTCATCGCGTTGCGGCCTCCTTCACGAGCCTCTCGTTCATCCCCAAATTAGGCCTCGCGTGTCAACATCGCGTGACGGACAGACCAAATCCTCATGAAAATGTTGCGTTGTGGGTTATCGCGGCAACCTGCACGGCATCAATGCCTTAGCAACATTCGACAAGCCTCGGCGGCGTCCGCTCGAAGTGCTATCCTCCCTTGTAAAGTGCCCACCCTCGACTTCATGTTCTTCGACGCCGGCGGCGGCCACCGCGCCGCAGCCACGGCCCTCAAACTGGCCATCGAACGCCAGAACCGCCCCTGGACCGTCCGTTTGGTCCACCTCCAGGACATCCTCGACCAGATCGACGTCTTCAAGAAGGTCCTGCGCATCGACCTCCAGGAGATCTACAACCAGATGCTCAAGCGCGGCTGGACACTAGGCTCCACCGCAGGACTGCGCTTCATGCAGCAGGTCATCCGGCTCCTGCACTCCAGCCAGGTCCGCCTACTCGAAAAACACTGGCGAAGCCAACCCGCCGACATGGTCGTTTCGCTCATCCCCAACTTCAACCGCGCCATGCACGAGGCCTACGCCAAGGCCTGCCCCGGACGCCCCTACGTCACCGTCCTGACCGATCTGGCCGACTATCCGCCCCGCTTCTGGATGGAACCTCGGTCCCAATGGGTCGTTTGCGGCAGCGGCAAGGCCGTCGAACAGGGCGTCGCCATGGGGTACCCGCCGAACCGCGTGAAACGCGTCTCCGGCATGATCCTCCATCCCCGCTTCTATGACCTGCCTCGGATCGACCGCGCCGCCCGCCGCATCGAACTCGGCCTTGATCCTGACAAGCCCATCGCCATCGTCCTTTTCGGCGGCTTCGGTTCAAAATCCATGCTCGGCATCATGAAGGACTTGGACGCATCCGGCCTCGATCTTCAGATCATCCTCATCGCCGGCCGCAACGACCGCCTGCGCCAGCGCCTCGAAGCCACGTCAACCCGCATAAAAAAACACGTCGCCGGCTTCACCAACGAGATCCCCTCCTACATGCTCGTCTCCGACTTCTTCATCGGCAAACCTGGTCCCGGTTCCACCTCCGAAGCCCTCCATCTCGGCCTGCCCGTCATCACCGTCTCGAACGCCTGGACCCTGCCGCAGGAACGCTTCAACGCCCGCTGGCTCACCCAGAACGGCCTCGGTCTCGTCCTGCCATCGTTCGACGGCATCACCGGCGCCGTCTCCCAAATGCTCTCCGGCTCGACCCTCGATGAGATGCGCGCCCGCGCCGCCAGACTCGAAAACCGCGCCGTCTGGGAGATCCCCGATATCCTTTCTTCAATCCTCGATTCGGCCGGCTAATGCCCCGTCTCCAAAGTTCCCTGAACCGGCATCGGAGGGCGGACGCCCTCGTCCGCGCCGGACCCCCGGTCCGGCCCCGCGGGAGCGCCGTATCCAGCGCCCGGCGAACCGCGGCCGCGGGAAGCGGTCCGCGCACATCGGAGACGCCCAGAGAGTCCGCATCGCCCCGCCTACGCCGCCGAAAGCGATGGGCATTTGGGATGAACGCCGGCCTCCATCTTCAGGGCCGCGAGTTCAGCCTTCCAGCGGAGCGTCTTCCCGCGATTATTCCAGATATTAACATCTGAAACACTTGTTAAGAGCGCTTTCCTCTGATATTCTATATCTACGTAGAAGGAGCCTCGCGGCATGAAAAGGCAGTCTGTCCGGCTGGATACGGCGGAGCTAGCGCAGTTGATCGATCTCCTCCGGACCCATGGCTATGAAGTGAACGGCCCGAGGAAGTCGGGGCCCGCGTTGAGGCTGGCTCCCCTTTCGTCAGCCTCCGACCTCCCGGCGGGCGTCGATTCCGAAACCTCCCCGGGCCGTTACCGCCTCGCCAAAGCTCCCGATGACCGTATCTTCGGCGCCGGACCCCTCGCCGACCCCGCCAAACGGTTTCTGCACGCTCCCGAAGCCCGCTTCGCCTCCGCCGAACGGGAGAACGGCGCGTTCCGCATCATCCACGACAACCCGCCCGCTCCGAAAATCGCCTTGTTTGGCCTCCGGCCCTGCGACGTCGCCGGCATCGCCCGGATGGATCGCGTCCTGATCGGAGATCGCTTCGCCGACCCCCAGTACCGCGCCCGCCGCGAACAAACCTTCATCATCGCCGCCAATTGTGTCCGCTCCGCGGCAACCTGCTTCTGCGCCTCGATGGACACCGGCCCGAGGGCCATTTCCGGCTTCGACATTGTCTTAACCGAACACCTCGACGGCCGTCTCGAATACCTCGCCGAATCCGGGTCAACCAAGGGCGCGGCCATTCTCGCTGAATTGAAAGCCCCGGCCGCCGCCCCCGAGTTCGTCCGCGCCTGCCACGCCCAATGCGATGCCGCCGCCGCCCAGCAGACCCGCTCGGTCGACTACAAGAAGGCGCGCCAGATCGTCCTCCGCCACTTCGACCACCCGCGCTGGGATGACGCAGGCAAACGCTGTCTCGCCTGCGGAAACTGCACCATGGCGTGCCCCACCTGCTTCTGCGTCTACACGGCGGACCGCTCCAGCCCGGACTTGTCGCGCGCCGAACGCTGGCGCTTCTGGGACTCCTGTTTCACCCACTCGTTCTCCTATATCCACGGCGGCAGCGTCCGCACCTCGATCAAGAGCCGCTACCGCCAGTGGCTCTCCCACAAACTCGCCCACTGGCAGGACCAGTTCGGCGAAACCGGCTGCGTCGGCTGCGGCCGCTGCATCACCTGGTGCCCTGCCGGAATTGACATCACCGAGGAGTTCGCCGCGCTCGAACCCTCTTCGACAACTTGAAAGGAGTAGGCGTCATGGTTCCTCCCGCGATCCGCGCCACACTGGCCGCTCACCCGTTCCTGGAAGGCATTCCCGAACCTCATCTCGACCGGCTCATGGCCTTGGCCTTCGAAGTCACCTTCGAACCCGGCCAGATCCTGTTCCGCGAGGCCGATCCTTCCAGCTTCTTCTACCTGGTCCTTTCCGGCACCATCGCCCTGGAGATCGCCATGCCCGGCCGCGTCCTGCGCATCCAGACGGTAGGCGAGGGCGAGGAACTCGGATGGTCGTCGATCATGGCCAAGGTAAATAAACAGTTCCAGGCGCGTTCGCTCTCGTCAGTCCGCGCCATCGCTTTTGATGGCGTCCGGCTGAAAGCCGAATGCGACGCGGATCCGGAGTTCGGCTACTTCATCATGTGCCGCATTCTCGAAGTCATCGCCGAACGCCTGCGCGCCACCCGCCTCCAGATGCTCGACGTCTACTCGGCCAAGGGAGGGGTCTCGGAGTGACCGTATCCGGTCCCGCCGGCCTCGTCGCGCCGCCGGCGGTCATGGAGCCCATGCCGGCGCGGGTCCTCGGCGTCGCCAAGGAGACGCACGACACCTTCACTCTCCGCGTCGAACAGCCGCCCGGCATGGCCGGATTCCGCCCCGGCCAGTTCTCCATGCTCTATGTCTTCGGCGTCGGCGAACTGCCCATCTCCATCTCCGGCGACCCCGAACACCCCGGCGTTCTCACACACACCGTCCGCTCCGTCGGTCCCGCAACCTACCAGCTCGTCACCCGCCAAGTGGGCGAAAGCATCGGCATCCGCGGTCCGTTCGGAACATCCTGGCCCATGGCCGAATGCCGCGGCAAGAATGTCCTCCTCATCGCCGGCGGTATCGGACTGGCCCCCCTGCGGCCCGCCATCTATCACATCCTCCGGCATAGAGGCGACTTCAACCGCCTCGTCATCCTCTATGGCGCGCGCAGCCCCCGCGACATCCTCTACAAGAAGGAACTCGCCGCCTGGAACCTGCTGCCCGACACCCAAGTCCTCACCACCGTCGATTATGGCGGCGTCACCTGGGGCGGCCATGTCGGCGTCGTCACCACCCTGTTCAAATACGTCCGGCTGCTGCCCGCGGAAACAGCCACCATCCTCTGCGGACCCGAGATCATGATGCGCTACGCCATCCGCGACCTCTCCGCCCGCGGTTTCCAGGACGATCAGATGTGGCTCTCGATGGAACGCAACATGAAATGCGCCGTCGGCTTCTGCGGCCACTGCCAGATGGGACCTCACTTCGCCTGCAAGGACGGTCCCGTCTTCAACTACCCATCCGTCAAACCGTTTATGGACCTCTATGAGCTCTAACCGGCCGAAACCCAAAGTCGCCGTCTTCAAGTTCGCCTCCTGCGACGGCTGCCAGCTCTCGCTGCTCGATTGCGAAGACGAACTGCTCGCCATCGCCGGCGCAATCGAGATCTGCTACTTCCCCGAGGCCACGCGCAACATGGTGAAAGGCCCTTACGACATCGTCCTGGTCGAAGGCTCAATTACCACGCATCACGACGCCAAGCGCATCCAGCAGGTCCGCCGCTCCGCCAAGACGCTGATCACCATCGGCGCATGCGCCACCGCCGGCGGCGTCCAGGCCCTGCGCAACTGGCAGGACACGTCTGAAATGGTCCGCGCCGTCTATGCCAAACCCGACTTCATTTCCACGCTCAAGATGTCCACGCCCATCGCCGAGCATGTCCCCGTCGATTTCGAACTCCGCGGCTGTCCGGTGCAGAAGTACCATCTGGTCGAATTGATCACCGCCACGCTGATCGGCCGCAAACCGAAGATCCCCACCTGCTCGGTCTGTATCGAGTGCAAGCGCAACGGCAATCTCTGCCTCGCCGTCGCCCAGGGCACGCCTTGTCTCGGACCCGTCACCCAGGCCGGTTGCGGCGCGCTCTGCCCGGCCTTCAACCGCGGCTGTTACGGCTGCTTCGGCCCCATGGAAAGCGCCAACCCGGCCGCGCTCACCGATCAGATGCTCCGCATCGGCGCAACCACCGACGAGATCCAACGCAACTTCCGCACCTATAACGCCTGGGCCTGGCAGTTCCGCCAGGCCAGCGAGGAGGTCGAAAAGAGATGAGCCGCACCGCCAACGTCTCGCCCGCCCAGGGCGTCACCACGATTAAGGTCGACTGTCTCGCCCGTGTCGAAGGCGAAGGCGCCTTGCATGTCAAGATCAAGGCCGGACGCCTCCAGCACGTTCAGCTTCAGATCTACGAGCCGCCCCGGCTGTTCGAAGCCTTCCTGCGCGGGCGCATGGCCCCCGAGGCCGTCGATATCACCGCCCGCATCTGCGGCATCTGTCCCATCGCCTACCAGATGTCGGCCGCCCACGCCATCGAGCGCGCCTGGGGCCTGACCATCCATCCCCAGGTCCGCGCCCTGCGCCGGCTCTTCTATTGCGGCGAGTGGATCGAATCGCACGCCCTGCATGTCTTCTGCCTCCACGCGCCGGACTTCCTCGGCTGCCAGGACGTCATCGAAATGGCCGCCGCCCACAAGGCCGAAGTCGAAATGGCCCTGCGTCTCAAGAAACTCGGCAACGAACTCGTGCGCGTTCTCGGTGGACGCGAAATCCATCCCATCTCGGCCTGCGTCGGCGGGTTCCACAAGGTCCCCACGAAACAGGAGGCGGCGTCTCTGGTCGACGAACTGAAGTGGGCGCTCCAGGCCTCGGAAGCCGCGGCGAAACTGGTCGCCACCTTCCCCTTCCCCGAGTTCAACCCCAACTACGAATACGTTTCGCTGTGCCACCCGGATGAGTACCCGTTCAACGAAGGCCGAATCGTCTCGAACAAGGGCATCGACATCGACACCGCCGATTACGAGGACACCTTCCTCGAACAGCACGTCAAACACTCGAACGCCCTGCACTCGGTCGTCCGCGAGCGCGGCTCCTATCACGTCGGCCCGCTTGCCCGCTACAACCTGAACTTTGAAAAACTCCCCGATTCCGTCAGACTCCTGGCCCGCGAACTCCACGCCGAACCGCCTCTCTACAACCCCTTCAAGAGCATCCTCGTGCGCTGTTTCGAGCTGATGTTCTCCTGTCACGAAGCCCTGCGCATCATCGCCGAATACGAGCCGCCGCCGGAGCCGCATGTCGAGGCCACGCCCCGCGCCGGCCGCGGCATGGCCGTCACCGAGGCCCCGCGCGGCAGCCTCTACCACCGCTACGAAACCGACGCGGAAGGCAAGATCGTCTCCGCCAGGATCGTCCCGCCCACGTCCCAGAATCTGAAGCGCATCGAGGACGATCTCTGGCAGTTTCTGCCCCAGATTCTCGACCAGCCCGTCGACGAGATCACTTGGCGCGCCGAGCAGGCCATCCGCAACTACGACCCCTGTATCTCTTGCGCTACGCACTTTCTCCGGGTATATCTGGAATTGGAGTGAAAGCGGCCAAGGACTCGAAACCCGTCATCCTCTGCCTCGGCAACGCCGACCGCGGCGACGACGCCCAAGGCCCCTGTTGCGCCGACCTGCTCGCCCGCCGCGGTATCCCCGTCCGCATGATCGCCGGCAACGCATTCGAGTTGATGGACTACTTCCGCGCCCACCAGCACGTCATCATCGTCGACGCCATCGTTTCCGGCTCCCAGCCCCCCGGCCACCTGCATCACTTCGATGGCCCGCCTGGCGAAGTCGCCGCCTTCGCGCCTTCCTGCTCCACACACGGCTTCGGCCTCGGCGAGGCGCTCCGCCTCGGCGCGGTTCTCAAGGCCCTGCCCCAGCGCCTGACTATTTTTGGCATCGAATCGGCGTCGTTCGAATGGGGCGCGGCCCCGTCGCCACCAGTCTCCGCTTCAATGGAATCACTCGCCGCCGCCGTCGCCGCCGAATGGGAGACCCACTAGCCCCAAGTGGGGCAGGCTTCAGACTGCGAAGGGCTTCAGCCCGTCCGGCCGCTTGACCCTCGGTCGAACGCCGCCACAAACCCACGTCAACCCTGTTGTATCATTCCCTTTCCCGTGGACCCTTCCGTCATCCGCCTCCGCATCTCGCTGGCCGGCGCGCTCCAGGGCGTTGGCTTCCGCCCGTTCGTCCACAACCTGGCCGTTTCTCTCCCGCTGGCCGGCTCGGTCCGTAACACGTCGTCCGGAGCGACGATCGAAGTCGAAGGTCCGTCCGCCGCCGTTGACTCCTTCCTGCTCCGCCTTCGATCCGAACTCCCACCCGCCGCCTTCATCCTCGCCGAGGAGATCTCCCGTCTCGCCCCGGCCGGCCTGCAGGAGTTTCGAATCGAGACAAGCGAACCAAACGAACCTAAGACCGCCGCCATCCTGCCCGACCTCGCCACCTGCCCCGATTGTCTCCGCGAAACCCTCACCCCCTCCGAGCGCCGCTTCCGCTACCCCTTCACCAACTGCACCCGCTGCGGCCCCCGCTTCTCCATCATCACCGCCATCCCCTACGACCGTCCCAACACCACCATGGCGGCCTTCCACCTCTGCCCCGCCTGCCAAGCTGAGTACTCGAATCCCGCCGATCGCCGCTTCCACGCCCAACCCATCGCCTGCCCCGTCTGCGGCCCCTGTGTCAGTTCAACCATCGATGCCGCCGCCGCCGAACTTGCCAAGGGAGCCATCCTCGCGCTCAAGGGGATCGGCGGCTACCAACTCCTCTGCGACGCCCGCGACGATGCGGCCGTCCAGCGCCTCCGCGAACGCAAACTCCGCGAATGGAAGCCCTTCGCCGTCCTGATGCCCTCGCTCGATGAACTCCGCCGCCACGCCGAAGTGTCAGCCGATGAATCGGCCCTGCTCCGCTCGCCGGCCGCGCCCATTGTCCTGTTGCGGGCGCTGCCTGATACGGCGCTGGCCCCGTCGGTCCGCCGCGGTTCGCCGTGGCTGGGCGCCATGTTGCCCTACACGCCTCTGCACCACCTGCTCATGGCCGCCTTCCCCCACCCGGTCGTCTGCACATCCGGCAACCTCTCCGACGAGACCATCGCCACAGACAACGACGAGGCTCACTCGCGCCTGGCCCGCGTCGCTGACGCTTTCCTGGATCACGACCGCCCTATAGCCAGACCCTGCGACGACTCGGTCGCCCGTATCACCGCCGGTCGGACCACGCTCCTGCGCCGCGCCCGCGGCTACGCTCCCCTGCCCGTCTGGACCGGCCGCGCCATGCCGCGCGTCCTCGCCCTTGGTGGCCACCTGAAGAACACCATCGCCTTGGCTGTAGGTCGTCAGGTGGTCGTCTCCCAACACATCGGCGACCTCGATTCGCCCGAATCCCGCGACGCCTTCCTCTCGGCGATCGACGGCCTCCGACGTTTGTATGAGTTTGAGCCGGATCTCATCGCCTGCGACCTCCACCCCGACTACTTCTCGTCGATCCACGCGGATTCATTCAACCTGCCCGTCCACCGGATCCAGCACCACCACGCCCATGCCGCCGCCTGCATCGCCGAGAACTCGCTCGATGGAGCCGTCCTCGCCGTCGTCTGGGACGGAACCGGTCTCGGCCCTGACAGAACCATCTGGGGCGGCGAAATCTTCCTTGTCGAAGGCGCCAGTTTCACCCGCGTCTCGCACCTGCGACCGTTCCTGCTACCCGGCGGCGACACGGCCATGAAGGACTGCTCGCGGCCCGCATCCGGGATCCTCCACGCCCTCGGCCGCCCGTCGCCGTTGCAACAGATTCTCGACCGCCGCCTCAACTGCGTCGAGACCTCCTCGGCGGGCCGGCTTTTCGACGCATTCGCCTATTTCGGCGGCATCACCAGTCATAACCACTTCGAAGGCGAAGCCGGACTCCTGCTCGAAGCCGCCGCGATGCTGGAGGACTCCGCCAAGTCCATCCCGATACCGGATGGCGACTGGCGCGAACTCGCCGCCGCGTTCATCGCAACTCCTTCGCCCCGCCTGCTCCACAATTCGCTGGTTGGCTGGATCGTCGATACGGCGGCCCGAACGGGAGTCAAACAGGTTGCGCTCTCAGGCGGCTGTTTTCAGAATGCCCTGCTGGCCTCGATGGCCATTGAAGCGCTTGCCGGGCGCGGCGTTCATGCCGCCACCCACCAGAGAGTCCCGGCCAACGACGGGGGTATCTCGCTGGGACAGGCCGTATTGGCTTCGATGGGCAGCTACACAGTGGCTTGATTGCCGTCCCGATTACTGGCGGACAAGCGCGGTGATCTGGCTGATATCCAGGGTGCTGGCTCTCTGCCGGATGTCGCCTGCGTGGGACATTTGCAGGCTCCGGCCCTTGGCGAACAGCGACTCGAAGACCTGCTTGAGCTGGGCGGCGTCGATGGTGCGGCCGCCCGCATAGTATTTCATCGCCACCTGGCCCAGGGCGTATGTGGTGGCGAATGAAAACGCCGCCCCGACGCCCGCCTTGCCCACCCCGCCCAGCAGCCCGCCGCCGATCTTGCCGAGCAGTCCGCCAACCAGCTTTCGCCCCATCTGTTCCAAATACTGGCCGGTGAAACCCACGCCGAGCGTGGCGGCGAAATCCTTGATGTGGCCGCGGTCCAGTTCATATCCATGGGCCTTGCCGATGCGGTAGACCATCTTCATCTGGAGCGGCAGAATGGCCATCGAGGCGAGCGATTGCGGCAACAGTTCCAGCGCGCCGTTCAGGATCGAGTAGTTCAGCACCATCTTGTCCAACTCCTCGCCGCCGGCCTGGGGCGCCGCGACGCCGCTTGCCAGGGGCGTTTCAACGATGTCGTCGGCCTGCCCGGCGAAGGCGCCCGCCGGTCCGGCTTCGAGAGCGAGCGCGCCGCGCAGGCGATCGAGAAACGCCGTTTCGTCCGCGTTCCGCGCGCCGTCGGCGTCGCATACGCAGACCGCCATCTCGTAGGCCAACTGGCGCGTTTCGCGGCTGGCGAGTTCGGCCGCCGCATCCTCGACGGTCCGCCGCTTCAACAGCACGTCCTGGTAGATCCCCGGCATGTCGATGGCGTCGCCGGGCGCCAGGCTTTCGGCCATGCGCTTGATCTGCTCCCGCTCGCGCTCGTCTTTTTCGCCGTCGGCGAACGCCGCCGCCAGCCCGATGGTCAGTATCGCTCTTTGTTCCTGCCCGTTCATTGTCATGGCTCCATTCCCGCACACTTCAGCCTTGTCCGCCCGCGCGGCCGGTTATGGGTTGACCCACTTGATCTGGAACTCGATCTCCTCCGCCTTGCCCTCCCGTTCGTGCTCCACGTTGAAGACGGCACGGGCCGGCACGCGGATTCGTTCGCCCGCGATCTGAATGACGAACGGTTCGGCCCGTTCCAGGCTGTCGGCCAGCCGCCGGAGTTTTGCGGCCATCTGCTGGACGGAATAGCCTTTTTCAATGTCTCTGGCGCGTTTTCTGGGCATGGCCGGGATAGCTCCTACAGCCAGTTTAGCAGGCGCGTGGCCGGAGCCCCTCGATCGCGTCGCGAAGGGCGGCGTTGATCGGCTTCGTTGGCCGTCCTTGCGATCCGCCTATGCTCCGGAATAGCTGCCTGCCGAGGCCGGCTCGAGGATGGCCGTCATCGAGCCCTTGCACTTCGGCATACGCCAATCGGGCCCATAGCCGTGGATCTGGTCCTTGGCGTATTCGGCGGCTTCGAGATCGCAGGTCATCACTGTCGTGCGGCCGGTCGAGTCGACTTCGATCGCGTGGTTGTAGGCTTCCTGAGCTGTCTTGAAGAACAGCCGCGCAAGCATCTCGATCACATAGTCGTAGGTGTGGTCGTCGTCGTCGAGCAGGACGACGTTCCACAGCGGCGTGAGTTGTTCCTGTTCGGTGGATTCCACCGTTGGCGCCGTCGAGGGCGTCGACATTTCCATGGCGTTTCCGATCTTCCAGTCTCTCACGCGACAGACCGCTCTGCTCGAAAAGTCTCGCGCAACCGGGCCGGACTGGACAGCGTCCCCTATACTGGAAGTGTAGGAAGGAGGGGGCGTAACGGCTTCGACGGGATGGAGCTGAAGTGATGAGGCGTGCCGGGTTCCGAGCTCCCGTAAAACGATCGGAAAAACAACAACTGCCAACACGCAGTTTGCATACGCTGCCTAATTAAATAGGTAGCCGCTGCCGGTGACGAGCCTGCGCGTTATCGATCCAGCGTCATTTTGCAGGATAGGATCCTAGTCTCCGCCTGGGGCGAAGGGTTCGAGATCAATCAGGCTGGGTTGCGAGGCCGCTTGCCGGGGCGAGGTCCGCAGCCGAGATTCCGAACCGGATACGCACGTAGTCTTGTCACGGCAGGCCATTTCGGACGCGGGTTCAACTCCCGCCGCCTCCACCATTTACTCCTATGGAATCTCGCTATTTCGTCTCGCTCAAGAAAACCGAAGAGGGCTACAGCGTCTGGGTGCCCGGCCTCCCCGGCTGTGCGTCCCAGGGAGAGACTGAACAGGAAGCTCTCGACAACATCCGTGATGCGATCGCGGAGTATCTCAGCGTCGCGGATGAGCTTTCCGATGACGCGGAAAAGCGCGTCGTCGTCCTGTCGGCATAGCCATGCCAATCGCCGGCGTTGCGCACTTGCGTGCGGTCCGCGCCCTGGAAAAGGCAGGGTTCCGCATCGTCCGTCAGGGCAAGCACATCGTAATGAGCAACGGGACCCGAATCGTCACGATTCCGCGCCATGATCCCGTGAACGCCAATACCATGGCCGTCATCGTACGCGGCGCGGGCCTTTCCGTCGAAGAGTTTCGTAGTCTGTTGTAGACGAATGCCTTCCGTTTCCTGACGATTCAGCATGTCACGGCATCTCCAAGTCGAGTACTGGAAAGACGGCGGCTGGTACGTCGGCCAACTGCCCCAGGTGCCGGGCGTGTTCAGCCAGGGCGCCACGCTCGACGAGTTGGAAGAGAACATCCGCGACGCCTATCGCATGATGATCGGCGAGTCGGTGAGCCTCCTCCGCTTAGTTCCGGCAGGAAACTGACGAGTCCCCGCCGAAGCAACGTGCGATAACAATAAGGTGAGTTATTCGGAAGAGGACGCACGCCAGGACGAGCACTTCCACCGCTTGTACAACGAGTTTGGGCCTCAGTGGGCTGATGAGCACGCTGAGGAGCTTTATCGGCGGCATTACGACGAAGCAGTCAAGGAGTTCACGGCGGAACGGTTGAAGTCGTTTTACGTGGCGCACCCGAACCTCGCACAACCAGCTTTGAGATCGCTGGGCTACGCTCAATCTCTTGTCTCCTCGCATCCTGCGGCGGCACTCGTGTTCGCCACGACCGCCATCGAGCTTGCAATCAAGGTCGTCCTTCTGCAACCGATCATCTACGGTCTCGTTCACATTGAGGCTTTTGCGCCGCTAGTTGCGGACCAGTGCACACAGCAAACCGGGGCGAAGCGGTTTCATGCTTTGCTCTTTGAAATCCTGGACCGGTTCGGGGGAGTCAATCTTCGTGAATTCAGGAGACACGACTCCGAGAAGACGCTTTGGCAGGAGTTTACGAGTGTCCAGGATGCGCGGAATGCCGTAGTTCATGGATTCAGCCCGGTTGATTTGTCAACGGCTGATCTCGCAATCACGATCGCCGTGACCCTCTTGAGCGTCGTGTTTCCGCAGGTTCTTGCGAGACTCGATCTGCACCTGCACGATCCCGGGGGCGTCTGCGCCAAGATGCACGGCGTAACGATTTCCGCCTACTTTCCGATCCCCGACCGTGCACCGTCCATCATTGGCCCGGTCATCCTGGATCTCGAAAAACTGGACCTGGACCGCATGCCTCCGACCATTTCCGGTAGGCTTGGGGCAAAGTTCTCCGACGAAGATGCACAACAGCTTCGGTCGGTTGGACGGCGGGTACCAATGTGGATCACATCGACCTTGGTGCAGTACGAACTCAGTTTCCACTCCGACTCCAACCAGTTCACAGGGACGCTGGCTTCGGAGCCCCCAGAGATAAAGGGCAGTTAGGCTACGCTGTCGTCTCTTGCGCGAACGCCGGCAGCCGGCACGACATCTATCACAACCCTTCCGCGAACCGCTCGGCTCCCGTCCCGCGTCATACCGGGATCCCCAACTCTCTCTGTAACCTCATCAGACGCCAACTCGGACTCCGGCCCCAGTAGGAAAATTCGCTACACTAGAGCTTTGAGAGGTTTATGAGGGGCGAGGAGCTAATAAGTTCCTAGTCCCAATACCTATCAACGCCTCAGCTCCCGCCGCCTCCACGAGGATTTTATTTATGAAAATTCAGGCGATCGTCCATAAAGCCGAGGAGGGCGGCTACTGGGCCGAAGTTCCCTGCATTCCCGGTTGCGCTACACAGGGCGAGACGATGGAAGAACTTCGCGTCAATCTGCGTGAAGCGATCGAAGGATGCCTGTCGGTTCCGGTTGATGAACCGTCCGTGCATAGGGATGATCAGGTGATTGAGCTGGCCCTGTGAAGGGGGCGCTTTCGGGCAAGGATTTCGCCCGGTTGCTGGAATCGCATGGATGGTCACTCCAACGAGTCAACGGCAGCCACCACATCTACATCAAGGCTGGCAGCCCGGTCCGCATTTCCGTTCCGGTCCACGGGAACCGGCCGCTAAAGATAGGGCTTCAGCGCCACCTGATGAAGCTGGCCGGGCTGCTCACATAGGGCTGGTCCAGGACCCAATTCCAGCCGTTGCAACGCACGAGGGACTATGCTGCCGGCTGCGCCTCCCAGGGGCGAACCGAGCAAGAGGCCCTCGATAACATCCGCGACGCGATCGAGGAGTACCTCAGCGTTGCGGCAGAGCTTTCCGCCGACGGCGAGAAGCGAATCTAAGCCACGGCGGCGTGGTAGGCCAGGGCCGCGCGGACTACTGGTTTGCGGGGGGGGGCCTCATCGATCAGAATCTGGACGAAGGCGGTTGCCATGGGGAGGCAGGCGCGCTCCGGGTAGATCGACTGGAAAAGCTGTCGCATCGACGAGGGGCTTAAGCTGGCCGCCAACCGGGCGACATGGCGGGCATTACTCCGGACGCATTCATGGCAGTTCATACCCTCAATCCGGCATTGGGGTAGCTGGCGGGACGTGGCAGGACGACCAGCAGGCATCTTAAGTTATTACTCCGATATCGACTCAGGTCTTCGTCTTACGCGAAGTACTCCACGAATCTACAGGAAGTGGCTGCATACAGATACACACCCGATGAGGGGAGTGGGTTCCTCAAATGGGGGGATTGGAGGATAGGACTGGAGGTACCCGGAGCCGGTGGCTCGGTTCGTGGTCCAGCCGGACTTCGACCAAACGAACTCGCGGATCGTGTTAATATCATGTTTTGAATCACTTGCAGGTGTGGAGGCACGATGAAGTATAAATTTTCATTTATCTTTTGGACCATCCTGGCTGTGTCGGGGCTAATGGCTGCCGAGAAGTGGACGCCCGAGGATATCCTGCTGCAGGAGTCGGTTTCGTCGCTGGAACTGTCGCGCGACGGCCGTCTGGCGGTTTATGTCAAGTCCAGGATGGATAAGGAGAAGGGCGAGACGGCCTCCAACCTCTACTTGAAGTACGTCAGCGGGGGCGACGAGATCACGCTGACGCGGGGCAAGGACAACCACTCGTCGCCCCACTTCTCACCTGACTCGAAGCGGATCGCCTTCCTGTCGTCCCGCAAAGCGGCCGACGCGCCGGCGGCGGCGGGCGCTGCCGGGTCTGGCCCGTCGGGGCTACAGATTTGGCTGATGGACGCGCGGGGCGGTGAGCCGTGGCAGGTGACAAAATTCGAGCGTGGCATCCGGACGTTTGCGTGGCTCGACAACGAGACGCTTGTGGTGGCCGCGCCGGAGGATCCGACACTTCATGACCAAAAAGTAAAGGATCGCAAGGACACCTCGCAAGTGGTTGACGACGAAGAACATGCTGCACCGGTTCGGCTGTTCAGGTTCGAAATCAAGGGTTCAAAGGCGACGCGGCTGACCACCAACGCCGACCGCATCACGTCGCTGTCGGTATCGCCCGACGGCAAGTATGCCGTCACCGTCCACAACCGTTCGCTGGCCGAGATTTACAACCAAAAGATCAAGCCAGTGACGTTTTTCCACGACTTGGCGGCGGGGACCTCCAAGCAGTTGTTTTCAAACGACAGATTGTATCCTCGGGGGTTCGATTGGTCGGAGGACTCCAGGAGCTTCTACTTCACAGCGCCCTATACGACGCACCCGTATCTTTACAACGCTTCGATTAGCCTGCTTTATACCTATGACGTCGCCTCGGGCCGCCACCAGAAGATCGAACTCGACTGGGAAAGCGGGCTGGGCGGCTATGGCGGCATCACGCCGGCGCCGGACGGTTTCCTGGCGCTGCTGGCTAATGGCGCACGGAACAAAGCGGCGCGGTATACGAAGACAGGGACGGGTTGGACTCGCCAGATGATCGAGGGCGAACACGCGACGAACATCCAGGGGTTCACGGTGGCCGACGACGGCTCGTTTGCGGTCTACACCTATTCGACGGCTTCCGTGCCGGCGGTCCAGATGATGGCAAAGCTGGCCGGCAACAAACTGACCGATGCCAAGCCGTTCATCGAGACCAACGCGGGTTGGAAGAAGAAGCCGATCGCCAGGACGGAGCTGTTCACATGGAAAGGCGCATTGGACGAGCAGGTGGAAGGCATCCTCTATTACCCGCACAACTACCAAGCCGGCAAACGGTATCCGCTGGTGGTGATGATCCACGGCGGGCCGCACGGAGCCGACATGGACGCGTTCAACGAGCGGTGGGCCTACCCGCATCAGCTTTACGCGCAGCGCGGAGCGTTCATTTTGAAGCCGAACTATCACGGTTCGTCGAACTATGGGTTGAAGTGGGGCGAATCGATATCGGGCGGCAAGTACAACGACCTGGAGTGGATCGATGTCGAGAAGGGCGTCGATGCGCTGATCGCCAAGGGACTTGTGGATGAGAAGATGCTGGGCGTGCTGGGCTGGTCGAACGGGTCGATCATCACGATCGAGCTGACGACGCGGACCAACCGCTACAAGGCCGCCGGCGCCGGGGCGGGCGACGTGAACTGGACATCGGACTGGGGCAATGCGGTGTTTGGCGACGCTTTCGAGCAGTATTACCTCGGCAAGACGCCGATGGACGATCCGGAGTTGTATATCAAGAAGTCGCCGCTGTTCCGGATGGACAAGGTGACGACGCCGACCATCATTTTCTTCGGGACCGAGGACAAGCAGGTGCCGACCGAGCAGGGCTGGCAACATTACCGGGCATTGCAGCATTACGGCAAGACGGGGGTGAAGTTCCTGCTGTTCCCAGGGGAGGCGCACGGGCCGCGGAAACTGGTCCATCAGCAGCGGAAGTTGGAAGAAGAGCTGGCCTGGTTCGACAAATACCTGTTCGAGACGAAGAAGGACGAGAACGAAGCGCTGAAGAAGGAATCGCCTTTGGCGGCGGCCGTGCGGCTGTCGAAGGCGGGCGATGTGCCGGAGACGGTCGAGCGCGGCACGATTCAGATTGGACGGTTCGAGGTGACGCGGGCGCAGTTTAAGGCGTTCGATGCGTCATATGTAGTCAAGCCGGGGACGGAGAACTTCCCTGCCTCGGGGGTGACGTTTGAACGTGCCAAGGCTTATTGCGAATGGTTGTCAAAGCGGACGGGACAGAAATACCGGCTGGGGACGGAAGAGGAACTGGGTTCGATGCTGAAGGCGTCGAAGGGCGAGAACACTCTCGATTCGTGGGCCGGGTATACGGTAAACGCGGACGACGAGAAGCGGCTGGCGTCGCTGGTGGACGGACTGGGCGAGGGCGCGTTGCTGAAAGCCGTTGGCCTGAGCACGGGCACGGGCGAGGACCCGATCTTCGATCTGGGCGGCAACGTGGCCGAGTGGGTTACGGCGAAAGACGGGTCGGGCAAGGCGCTGGGGGGGAGCGCGGACCGGCCGGCGGATGCGAAGTCGACATCGAAGGCGCGGTTGGGGTATACGGGGTTCAGGGTGGTTCTGGAGTAATCCGGGTCGAGCGCAGGTGCGGAGGAGCGCCTCGACACGATTGTCGAGGCGGCAGGCCAGATGGGCCTGCGCCACGTTGCGCGGCGGCGACAGGCCGGGAGGCCTGTCCTACTGAACTTTACTATTAGGTATTGTAATCTTTCTACAACCGTGGTAGAGTCCTGTAACCGTTCCGGGCCTCGACAGGGGCTGGGCGGACTCAAGTCAGAGTGTTGGAGGAAACATGAAGTTTGGAAATCGCATGGTGAAGAGTTGCGCGCTTGCGGGTGCGCTGACGGTAATGGCCGGAGCCGCCGCATGGTGCCAGGACGCGCCGTCGGAACTGGTGAGGGTGAGCTTTTACAAGATACGGGCCAATGGCACGTATGATTTCCGGGAAGGCATCAAGATGATCAACGATGCCTACAAGAAGAGCGGCGTGCCGTGGCGGCAGGGGTGGCAGATGAGCATGTTTGGCGAGACATACACGATGGTGATGGTGACGCCGGTCAAGAACTTCGCGCAGTTCGACGGCCAGGGGCCGATGGCGGGGATGAGCGCGGCAGATAGCGTGAAGTTTCAGACGCTGATGCGGAACGCGGTCGAGTCGTCGCGGCACCAACTGGTCCGGTACGCGCCGGAGTTGAGCCTGAACAGCGGGACGATGGCGGACCCGAAGTTCGCGCGGGTGATGACGGTGCGGGTGAAGCCGGGCAAGATGGCGGAGTTTGAGGAGGCGATCAAGACGATGATCCTGCCGGCGCTTCAGCAAGCGGGCATCAAGGACTACTGGGTCGACCGGATGGTGCTGGGGGGGGTGTCGGGCGAGTACACGATCCTGACGCCTTTTACAAAGTGGGCCGAACTGGATGCATACCCGCCGACTGACAAGCTGCTGGGGGCATCGTTTAAGGCGTTCATGGCGAAGATCGCGGAGACCGTGGACAGCAGTGACACGCTGGTGGCGGCGACGGTTCCGGAGTTGGGCTACCGGGCACAGTAAATCTGGCGGTGAGATGAGTTCGGCGGTGTCCGGCAGGTTTCAGATGATGAGCCGGACGCCGCCGAGGTCAGAGAGCCGGAAGGGGAGGCGGCCGGTGGGCGAGCCGATGAACATGTAGTTCTTGGGAATGCCCCAGAGGACGCTGAGGCGTTCGATGAGGTCGGGCCCGAAGGCGCCCTGGACGGTGACGAACTCGATGTCGATTTCAGTGTAAACCTCGTCGAGGAATGAGAGATCGTGGGCGAGTTTGGGCGGGATGTCCTTTTCGTCGCGGAAGACGTGAACCACTTTGAGGCGCTTGGTGAGTTCGTTGTTGCGGACGTAGAGCATGACCTCGTTGAGGTTGCGGCGCGAATCGCCCTTGGTGAAGAAGACGATGCCCTGGGCGTTGATTTCGTCGATCTTGCCGATGACCATGCGGGAGATGCGGCGGTTATATCTACTGAGGATGTCGGCGCTGGAGCGCAGGACGAAGAGAAGAATCTTGAGCAGATTGGTCCGCCAGAGCATGGCGGAGACGAGTGCGGCGGTGGGGATGAAGTAAGTGAAGAAGACGACCAGGTAAGTGGGGTTGAGCAGGACGTTGCCCATGATGCCGAGGGTGACGCCGGCCAGGGCGAGCAGGACGGTGGGCCAACTGGCGCGGAAGCGGCGGGGCAGATCGCGGCGGTTGACCTTGAGCAGCATGTTGCCGATGGCGAACAGCGCCATGACACCGAGGAACGAGAGGGTGTAGACGCCGGCGAGGGTTTCGATGTGGCCGCCGGTGAGGACGTTGATGGAGACGCAGAGCAGGAAGAAGGCGATGATGATGCGGTGGCTGGTGCCGCGCCACTTGTTTTCCTTGAGCAGGGCCTGGGGCAGGCAGCGGTCGAGGGTGAGACGTTTGACGAGACCGGTAACGCCGACAAAGCTGGTCAGCACGGCGCCGGAGAGGACGAGCGTGGCGTCGATGGAGATCCAGGTACGGAACCAGTCGCCGGCGATGAGGCCGCCGGAGTGGGCGAGCAGGTCCTCGCTGTGTCCGCGGACAAGGGCCAGCGGGAGGATGCCGAGGACGAGGAAGCCGATGACGGGGTTGAAGAAGCTGACCGAGGCCCACATGTTACGGAGCGTCTTGACGAAGACGCCGTCCTTCTGCTCCTCGATGAAGTTGGCCGAGCTTTCGAAGCCGGAGATGCCGAGCAGGGCGGCGGCGAAGCCGAAGAAGAGGGCGGTGACGAGATCACGTTCGGAAGGCGCGGCCCAGTTGGCGCCGAGGACGGAAGGGTTGGAGAAGACGTGCCAGCCGCCGATGAGACAGAAGGCGGTGAGGGTCACCATGTGGAAGAGAAAGATGGCGGTGGCGACGACTGCGGATTCGGTGATGCCGATGATGGTGAGCAAAGCGAAGAAGCCGAGCAGGACGATGGTGGCGGTGAAAGGATCGATGGGGATGAGATTCTTGGCGTAGTGCATGGCCTCGCCGGCGCTGATGACGGCGGTGGCGATGTAGCTGAGGATGGTCATGCAGGCGGCAAGCGAAGCCCGGAACTTGCTGGTGGTATTGAGCAGGCAGTTATAGGCGCCGCCATTCAAGGGGAGGGCGTCGACGACTTCGGCGTAGATCCAGCGGAACAGGTAGAGCAGACCGCCGACCATGAGCAGGGCGATGGGGGCGTACTTGCCGGCGTAGATGAGGCTCAGGGCGGCGACGTAGAGGCAGGAGGAGGTGATGTCGTTGCCGCAGATGGCGGTGGCGGGAAGTTGGCCGAGTTGGTGGGTGGGGGCGGTGTCGAGGGGTTTGAGGAGAACCGGGACCTGCTGGTCCAGCACGAGGTGGGTGGATTTGGGGAATTGGGGCAGCGGCTGGGCAAGAACAACCTCCGGCGCCGGAGCGTCCTGTGGAGATGGCGACGACATGTCCTGCTCCCCAGTGTAGACCAGAAGCGGGTGAAATCGCCCTTTGGCATCAATGTTGCTATAACTGTAGATAATGGAAGAAAAGCAAGTCCGCCAGAAGCCCAACCCGAAGCTGCCGAGGCAGATCTTACCCGTTCTAAATGCAGAGGTTAGGGCGAAGAGCGCCGAAGAGGTAGCGCTGGGGTTCTCGGCCGAGCAGGTGGGTATAGAGGCCCAACGGTGCCTGCAATGCGCCAAAGCAACCTGTATTGACGCATGTCCGTTGCATATTGACATCAAGCGGTTCATCCAGCGGATGGTGGAGGGCGACCACGCGGGGGCGCTTGACGTGATCAGCGAGGAGAGCCCGTTTCCTGGAGTTTGCGGGCGGGTTTGCCAGCACGAATTGTTCTGCGAGGACGCCTGCGTGGTGGGCAAGAAGTGGGCTCCGGTGGCGATCGGGTCGCTTGAGCGGTTCGCGGCCGACCATGAGCGGTTGCGGATACAGGAGTTGACGGCCGGGGAGCCGGCCAAGCCGGCTGGCAAGAAGGTGGCGTTGGTGGGGTCGGGACCGGCGTCGCTGATCGCGGCGTATGACCTGGCGCGTAAAAATTACCGGGTGACGGTATTCGAGGCGCTGCACCGGTTGGGCGGGGTGATGATTTACGGGATTCCGAACTTCCGGCTGCCGAGGGAGATCCTGAAGGAAGAGATTGCGCGGTTGCAGCATCTGGGGGTGGAGTTCGAGACCGACTTTATCGTGGGCAAGACGGCGACGGTCGAGGACCTGTTCGAGGAAGGTTTCGAGGCGGTCTTCATCGGGACCGGCGCGGGGTTGCCGTACATGATGGGGATTCCGGGCGAGAACCTGATTGGCGTCTACACGGCGAACGAGTTTCTGACGCGGATCAACCTGATGGAAGCCAACGACCCGGCTGCGGATACGCCGGTGCGGGTTGGCGAGCGGACGATCGTAGTGGGCGGCGGCAACTCGGCGATGGACGCGGCGCGGTGGGCGAAGCGGTTCGGGTCGGAGACTACTGTCCTGTACCGGCGCGGGCGCGAGGAGTTGAAGGCGCGGCTGGAGGAGATCGAGCACGCCGAGGAAGAGGGCGTGGTGTTCCACTTCCTGGCGGCTCCGGTGGCGCTTTACGGCGACGAAAACGGGTTCGTTCAGGAAGTCGAGTGCATCCGGATGGAATTGGGTGAACCGGATGACAGCGGCCGGCGGTCGCCGGTCCCGTTGAAGGGGAGCGAGTTCCGGATCAAGGGGCAGACGGTGGTGGCGGCGATCGGCCAGGCGCCGAACCCGACTTTGCAGAAGGCGACGCCGCAGTTGACGACCAAGCGGGGCAAGATCGTGATCGACGAGTGGGGGGCGACGTCAATGCCGGGCGTGTTCGCGGGCGGCGACGTGGTGAGGGGCGGGTCGACAGTGATCCTGGCGATGAAGGACGGGCGGGCGGCGGCGGCGGCGATAGACCGGGCGCTGAACCCGCAGCCTGAAGTGGCGGTAGAGGAGGTTGCTCAATGAACCGCATACTCGACAAGCGCCAACTGGCGCCCGAGGTCTACCTGCTGGAGGTAGAGGCGCCGCGGATTCAGAAGCGATGGAAGGCGGGGATGTTCATCATCATCCGGCCGACGGACCGGAGCGAGCGGATTCCGCTGACGATCGTCGATTCGAGCGCCGAACGGCAGTCGATCACGATGGTGATCCAGGCGATCGGCAAGACGACGAAGGAAGCGGTGGCGCAGGAGATCGGCGGGACGCTGGCCGACGTGGTGGGGCCCTTGGGCGAAGCGGCGACGATGACGGCGGGCAAGAAGGTCGTTTGCATGGCGGGCGGGGTCGGAGTGGCCGAATTGTTGCCGGTGGCCAAGGCGTTTCACGATGCGGGCAATCACGTGACGGCGCTGTGCGGGGCGAGGTCGGACAGCTATAGAATTCTGGACACGGAGTTGAAGGCGGGCGTGGACCGGCTGGAGTGGGCCACCGACGACGGGACGTATGGGTACGAAGGCAATGTCGTCCAACTGTTGAAGAGCATCGCCGGACCGGGCGATTTCGAGGAAGGTCATGTGATCGGGCCGATTCCGATGATGAAGGCGGCGGCCGAGGCGACGCGGGATTGGGGTTTGAAGCTTCATGCGTCGCTGAATCCGATCATGATCGATGGGACGGGGATGTGCGGCGGCTGCCGGGTGACGGTGGGCGGCGAGATCAAGTTCGCCTGCGTCGACGGGCCGGAGTTTGATGCGCACCTGGTGGATTTCGACGAGCTGACGCGGCGCAACCGGGCATACCGGGAGTGGGAAGCGAAGGCGCTGGAACGGCACGTGTGCCGGATCGGGCTGGATGTGAAGTAGAGGCGGGCGGCGCGGACAACGCGGCCCGCGGGACAATTTCAGCAGGCTGCCAGCGGACTCGGATCAGGGGGATGGAGAGACGGAATTCCGGCCAGGCGAATCGCCGAACGGGATGAGTTGGACCGGATTTGCGTCGCCGTCGATGATCCATGCGCGACGAGCGGCAAAATAGCGGCGAATGGCGTTGTCGTTGGCCGGATCCATGCCGCGAGCCCACACAATTCGGGCTGAGTCGATGTCGGCGCGATTGTAGACCCATTCGTCAACGGCCCTGTGATCGGCTTGATAGTTGACGATGACAAGGTGCTCGCCGGGCGTGTCGAGTAACCGCTGCTCGATGGATGCGCGTCGCAGGGCCCACTCCCTCTGGTGGTACCAATCCCGGTACAACACTGAAGAGAAACGCTCGCCGAATTCGCATGATAGAAGGCAAAGCACCGCGAAGAGCAGTAGCCATCCAGGGCGCCTGCCGGCCGCGGACCGGGAAGCCAGCCAGCGCACGGAATGCACACATGCGATCAGAAACACGCCGGCAAAGATGGCGAAATAGTGCGGCAGGGTCACTGGGACAACTGCCATGGCGGCGGCTCCGGCGAAGGCGATGAGTAGGGCCGGCCGAGCGGTGGAAGGACCAAGGGCGAAGAGGGCGAGAGGGAAGAGAACGAAGAGAATCTCGCCGAGATAGAACGACTGGATGGTGAGCAGGTTGTAGTAGAACCGTGTTGCCGGCTTCCAGCCCGCGTGGTTGAGATGCCGGTAGAAGCCGCGGAGAACCGCATGGCGGTAGACGGGGGTGGATTCGGGGGACTCGAAGAGGAACCGTCCACCGGAGAAATACTGACTGTAGGCTTCCTGATAGGGGAGCCGCAAGGGATTGCCCGTGACCGCGTGGTTGTAGGTCAGCGTCGAGGCTGCGCCGGCGGCGAGCACCAGGACGGCGGGAAACGATGCCCTGGCATAGGCCTGACGCGAAGCTCCGCCGGGATTGAACAGGCGGATGAGCAGCCAGGAGGAAACCAGCAGGACCAGAACGAGGCCCTCATAGGGCCTGCTGTTGGCACAAAGGACGATCCCAGAAGCGAAAAGGACGAGCGCGAAGGTGGACGGGCGTTTGCGCAGTATGCCTGCCGAGCCTACCACAAGCGCTCCAGCCGCGGCGTTGACAGATCCGCCGTAGTATCCGAGGGACCAACTGGTTCCGGTGAACAGGAGGGCGGCGAACAGTCCGGCTAACAAAGCCCAGCGGGAGGGGAGCCACTGGCGGGCCGCCCACCAGAGAAGAAGGAGGGCCAGGAGGCTGCTCAGAATAACGCCGTACCAGGCACGACCCATCAGGAGACCGGCCGCGAGGGCCAGCCCTTGGGCAGGCGGATACATGGACATGTAAGTCGGGCGTTGGATGATGTGAAAGCTCTCGAAGTGGACCCACATTGGGTGGGTGGGGTTCGTGAGGCGGCCTGACGCGAAGGTGCCGGCGGCGAGGAGGTAGCTGAATTCGTCGTGGACGAAGGGCACCGGGGGACCACGCTTGATGGCATACATAAGGCACGCCGAAGCAGGCAGGGCGCAAAGAACCAGAGCCGCCCAGAAGGGCCTCCGCGCCAGTTGGCGCCAGAGACTCCAGAATGAGCGCCACAGCGGAGGCCGGCGCATGGGGAGGAAGCGGGCACAGAGGCGGAACACAGTGATCAGCGCCGGCAAGAAGAGGGTGAGAACGAGGTGCTTAAGGCGAGGATCCATGAGGAATAGCGACTATATAAGATACGACGACAGACCGCCAGGGGCGCGGGACGACTTATATCACGGTTACCATGATAGCCGAGAGAACGCCTGCAGCCGAGCAGATGCGGCAGGGATATCCTCCTGTCGAGGCCGGCAGGATCGGATCGCGGATCATGCGCACCGAGGATCGCATCGGGCGGCTGCGACCATTCCCCGACGGCGTTGGCCTGCTTGTTTGCATTCCTGGATCTGAACTACTCCTGCTTGCTCCAGCCCGCCATCGCGCCCTGTTTTCCACCGGAGCCGAGGCGCTTCATTCCAGTCCGCGAGCACATGGCGAAATGTCCAGAAAGCTTGAAATCGACTCCCGCAACTGGAGCGGAAGACAGCGTCAAGCGCGGGGCGCTCCGAGCACCGACCGAACCAACCGGGAATCTCTAATGACCGCACCTCGCAGCCGCAAGAGGTGTTGCAGGTACTGTAAGTAGACCTTCGCAGAGATCTTACTGACGCCTTCCCGCCGCTCCCTGAAGACATAGCCGATCTCGGAAACCCGTCCGGCCTTTCCCCTGGCGATCACTTCGATCAGGATCTTGTAGCCGGTGGGGTCCAAGCGCCTGCCTGCGATCACCTCACGGCGCAACATGAAATAACCGCTCATTGGATCCCGGACCTTCCCGACAACACCAGCCAGGAGGATGAGGCCGATCATCTGCGCCGTCCTTGAGATGACGCGCCGGAAGGCGCTCCAGTCGCTGACACCGCCCTGCGCGACATGGCGACTGGCGACAGCAAGGTCCGCGCCACCGCGGATTGCGTCCAACAATGCACTCAAGACCTCGGGCGGATGTTGGAGATCCGCATCCATCACGGCGAGAATCCGGCCCCGGGAAACCTGCCAACCCCGAATGACCGCGGTGGCCAGCCCTTTCTCATGGATCCGGCGGACAACGCGGACTTCCGGCAATTGAAGTGACGCTTCCCAAGCCAACACGGCGGTATTGTCAGGGCTATTATCATCGACAACAATAATCTCGAACTGGAGGCCATCCACCTTACGGAGGACGGCCGAGGCGGCCTCCAGCACGGACTGAATGTTGCTCGCCTCCCTGAACGCCGGCAGGACCAAGCTGAGTTCGACGCCGGCGGATGCGCAGGTTGGCGGCACCTCAAACGGTCCGTCAGGCGCCTCCAAGAAAGTGGGCGAGGGCTCGGGGATGGGTGAATGGTCCATTGTCATCAGTCCTCTATCCGCGATCAGGCGGAGATCCAGCAATCGCGGACAAGCCGGCCAGGATCAGAGCCACTCCAGAGTGGAGATGCGCTTTTCCGGGACACGGGATTGATGCCGGACCTTGCCGGTGTTTTCATGATGCCCCGGTCTCTGCCGAGTATACACCGGACAACGATTTGGACATGCGTGGGACGAGATTCGCGGAGCCGCCTCCAGCATTGCAGGTTCACGCCCGATCAGCCGGGCGCTGGATTGGAGATCGGCGCGGACTTGCTATGATTCACCTATGAATTCGGCTGACGCAGACTCTCGGAGGGGTTTGGAGCGGGGTCGGATACCCTCCATGGCAGGCCAGGTCGAGTCCTGGTTCGGACGGATGGCTGGGCGCATTGGGCGGCTTTTGCCGATTCGGCCGAGCAGTGCCGCGCTGGTCCTCATCCTTGCTACTGAATTCGCCCTGCTGATGATCAACGCAAGGCTGAAGCCATTCTGGTATGACGAAGTGTGCACTTTTTACTACGCCTCAATTCACCCGTATTCCGAACTGGTGACGGCGCTACGAAACGGCGCCGATACGATGACGGTAGTCTTCATGAGCATCATGTTCACGGCCGCTTCCCTGCCGGGCGACCCGCACGTCAATCTGCGTCTGCCAGTCATTCTGGGCTATCTACTCACTCTGACAGGAGCCTTTCTGTTTGTGAGG
This sequence comes from uncultured Candidatus Solibacter sp., assembly GCA_964558355.1. GTDB lineage: Bacteria > Acidobacteriota > Terriglobia > Bryobacterales > Bryobacteraceae > PNKE01. The sequence goes on along the minus strand of CAZLDN010000006.1, from coordinate 42,408 downwards.
AAGCGCTATGGAGGCACGGCAGCGGTCGTGGCGGTCCTGGTCATCTGCCTTTCACCGTTTCGTCCTTACGGAATTGAAGCCCGGCCCTATGCCCTGCTGGTTGGATTCCTCGCGATGTCGGCGGCGTGCTGGCAGAGAGCCGGGGAGTACCGGTTTGCGTTGCCGCTTCTGTGGCTGTTTTTCCCTCTGGCTGTCACCGTTCACTACTATGCAGCCCTGGCTATTGCGGGACTGGCCTGCGCCGAGGCCGTGTACGTGTTTTGCGAGCGAAGGACGCGATGGCCGGTCTGGATTTTGCCGCTGGTCTGCACTGGACTGGTCCTAGCCATGATGCCGTTCGCAAGGGCCGCGAATCGGGTCTACGGAGGAACCATCTGGGCCAAACCAGACTTGAGCCAGTTCCTGCGCACATACACAACCTATCTCAGACTAGACATCAATCTGGCGCTAATGATTCTGGTGCTGGCGTCTCTTGTGTTCCCGGCGTTGATGATTATGAGGAAGCGGCAGTGGACGGACGGAGCAGGATTCACCGCCGCCGAGTCGGCACTGGCCTTTTCGTTCGTGCTCTACCCCGCAGCGGTTGTGGGTGCTGCCATGGCGGCCTCATCCGGCTACACGCCCCGCTACGGATGGCCTGCGATCCTTGGGCTTGCCTTTCTTGCGGCCGTGGTGTTCGACGCCTTCAAGGACCGGATCGTCGCCTTCGCAATGGTGACCGCGCTGGCAGTGTCCTTTTCGGCCCAGGCCGCAAAGGACATAGGAAAGGCCTGGAAAATTATCGAGGTCCGGAATCCGGCACGGCAGAGTTCACCCGTTGGCCTCTCCGGGATTGCCGCGCTTTATCCGGATCATGTCCTGGTGATCGGCGACGGGACCTCGTATCTTGAACTGTTCTATTACGCCAGCGACGGCCTCCGGAGACGCATGATTCAGCTCACCGACACGACCGAAGCGGTCAAACTCACCAATCAAGCGACAGTGGATATCACAAACCGGCAACTGGCCCGCTTCGCGCCGTTACGCATCGAGGATCGAGGCCGGTTCCTGGCCAGGCACAAGGAGTTCATTCTTTACTCGTCCCGGCGCCCGTCGGAGTGGGTAACGCAATCCATGCTACGGCAGGGCGGCCAACTGCGTCTGCTGCGCGAGAGCGGCGGAGCTGCAATCTACCTCGTTCGAGTCCCCTGAGGGCCGGCGGCGAGATCCCAGGGGACGGGGCAGGAGAGCGGCGCGTTCAAACGTCACGGCCCCTGCAATCGGTTCCGATGCCGAAGAAGTCTTTCACCATCGCACTGATGGCTATCAACTGAAACAGGTAGATGGCGAAGGGGGCTAGCATGGCGGAGAAGATCGAGCGGTACCAGGGGAGCCAGGCCAAGGCTGGAACGAAGAAGAAGATTGCGGCGGCGGTGAGGTGTCCCTGATAGAAAAGGACGGCGAGCATGGGGAGCCAGGAGGTCATGAGAGTGGTCGAGGCGACGACGCGGAGGGCTGTGCGGCGGTTGAGTTTGAGGAACTTGAATGAGTTCTTTTCAAAGCCGCGCCAGATGGCGCCGAGGGATTCGTACATGCGGGCGTGGGCCATGGTTTCGGCGCGCAGGACGCGGATCTTCATGCGGTGGCGTTTGAAGAGCTTGGCGAGGGCGGCATCCTCGACGGCACTGGCGACGACGGCGCGGTGGCCCTGGATGAACTCATAGGCTTCGCGGCGGACGAGGAAGCACTGGCCGTTTGCAAGAGCATCGGCCTTGAGCGGGTTGTTGACGCGCAGAGGGTCGACGCCGGTGAAGTAGAGTCCGAAGGCGTAAGGGAGGAGCAGGTGCTCGAAGAACGTGAGGCAGTGCTGTTTGGGGAAGACGGAGAGGGCGACCAGGTCCTCGGTGATGGCGTAGTCGAGTAGCGCGGGCAGGAAGGCTGGTTCGTACCAGGTGCCGGCGTCGACAAAAAGGATCCATGTGGAGTCGGTGTAAAGGGCGCCGGTCCAGCAGGCGTTCGGTTTGCCTTTCCAGTTCTGTTGGAGGGGTTCGGCCTGGCGGACGTGTGCGCCGGCGGCGGCGGCGACTTCCGCCGTGGCGTCCGAGGAGTGGTCGTCAATCACCACCACCTCGGAACCCGGAAAGCTCTTCACCGCGCGGGCGATGCGCGCGGCCTCGTCACGGGCTGGGATGATGACGACATGATCGGCCGGTTCGGCGGTTTCGGAGTTGGGCAGTTCGGGCAGTTGGAGGTAGTTGCGCCGTGCGAAGAGAGCTGTGGCGACCATCAGAGCGGCGAGCATGAAAGCGGCAAAGAGCAGAATCACGACAACTTCCTGATCGCCGGGCCTTTCACCCCGTCCGGGAATATCGGGCTTCCGCGGTCAGCCCGCCAGCGATCCTGATCAAGCCTGACCCGTTCCCGGCTGGCTCCGCGCAATCCGGCGGACCCGGCGCCTCCCATGAGGGGCGCGTGGCGATGAGTACGGACACGATCAACAACATTCATTGTATGGATGATCGGCTCATTCGTGCCGATCCACTTCGGCCAGGTTCTGAAGTGACGTGGGCGGCGAGGCGCCCGGCGGCGTGCCAAACGAATTCCAATTGTGGCGCAAGTCATTGCATTGAAGAGGTTTACAGCGTGGCGTCGAGGCGCGGTAGATGAGAAGGAGAGCCACGGGGATGACGGATCGAGGTGAGTCGGCCAGGCGCACCGCGGGCTGGGATGAGAGCTTGACGGTGCTGGAGACACTCTTATTGGAGAAAAGTAGAATGAGCGGCGCGATTGTAGTAAAATTCAACACGTGAAGAGAAACTCACCAGAGCAGACGGTAATCGGACCAAAATATCTTGCATTCAACTTGCGAGTGTAGAAGAATGGGATAGCAACGCAGGGGAAGGGCCGCTTCAGGCGCTCGGAACCTGCCGAAGATTGCACTATGTACCTTACCGTACTTCGTTATGAACAAAGGAGATTGCTCATGAACATCCATCGTCGATGTTCGGGCCATGCACGGTGGTCCGCGCTCATCCTATTGAGCATGATGTTGATTGGATCGGCTGTGCTGTTCAGCGCCGATCAGGGGCCGTTCACGATTCGAGACAAGGCATTTTACGCGGATGAAGCGATGGTGAACTTCGTCCGGCCGGGGTTGGTTTACAGCATTGCCGGCCACGAGATCGCGGCCGACGGGACAGTGAAGGTCCGTTTCAAGCTGGCCGATCCGAAGGGATTGCCGCTGGACCGGCTTGGCGTGACCACGCCGGGGACGATCAGCACGAGTTTCGTGCTATCGCGGATTCCGAAGGCGTCGAAGTGGCATCAGCCGTATACGAAGCGGACCAAGACGAGCACCTATCCGGGAACGGTTGGGAAGCAGGCTCGCCAGACGGCCGGCGACACGGGCGGCAGCTACCAGACCGTGGCCGAAGGCGAGTATATCTACACGTTTGGCACCAAGCTGCCGGCGGCGTATGAGAAGGACGCCACGCACACGGTTCAGATCTACGGCAACCGCAACCTGACGGAGTTTGAGCTGGGAGTGAATTACGCCACGGTGCTGTACAACTTCGTACCGGCGGGCGGGGCGGTGGCCAAGACGCGCGACGTCATCACGAACGCGTCGTGCAACAAGTGCCACACCAGTTTGAGCTTCCATGGCGGATCGCGGCGCGGGCTTGATGGCTGCGTGCAGTGCCACGTGCCGGCGTACGAGGATGTCACGAACATCAACCCGGAGACTGGCGCGTCGATGGACATGACGGTGATGACGCACAAGATCCACGCCGGTGCGACGCTGCAAAGCGTCAAGGCTGGCGGACGGTACTGGTGGGTTGGGTTTGGCAATAACGTGGCGGACTTCTCGTTCGTGAATCTGCCATCCGACGCTCGCAACTGCGCTTTCTGCCACGACGGAAAGGCGGCGCAGGGCACCGCTCATCTGATGAATCCGACGCGGACGGCTTGCGGGTCGTGCCACGACAACGTGAATTTCGCCACTGGGCTGAACCACATCAATTTGCCGCAGCCGAGCGACAATCTTTGCGCGAATTGCCACATCCCCGAGGGCGAATTGGAGTTTGACGCGTCGATCAAGGGCGCGCACACGATTCCGAACCAGTCGGCGATGCTGCCTAAGGTGATCGCGGCGATCACGTCGGTTGAGAACGCCAAGCCGGGCGAGAAGATCACGGTGAACTTCACCCTGAAAAGAGAAGATGGCAGCACGTGGGACATCAAGACGATCAACGGGATGGGTCTGATCCTGTCGGGTCCGACCACCGACTACGTCTCCCCCACCACGCGCGGTTATGTCCGCGAGGATCCAAGGGCGGTTGCAACGCTTTCGGGCGACACCTACCGCTATACGTTCAACACCGCATTGCCGGCCGACGCCAAGGGCACGTTCACCGTGGGCCTGGACGGACGGCACTCGATGATCCTGCTCGAGGGAACACTGAAGCAGCTGACGGTCCAGTACAACATCGACAACAAGGTGTTGAACTTCCCGGTTGACGGCTCGGCCGTCGCGCCGAGGCGGACGATTGTATCGACGGCGAAGTGCAACGGCTGCCACGCCAACCTGACGCTGCACGGCAACAACCGCAACCAGGTGGGAACCTGCATCCTGTGCCACAACCCGGTTGAAACAGACGCGGCACGGCGTCCGGCGGCACAGATGCCGGCAGAATCGATCGACTTCGCGTTGATGATTCACCGCATCCACGCCGGCGAGGAGCAGGAGCGGGATTACACGGTTTACGGCTATGGCAACACGCCGCACAACTACAACAAGGTCGTCTTCATCGGCGGCTTGAACAACTGCACGGCTTGCCATGAAGGGACCAGCTACATGGTTCCGGTGAAGGCGAAGGCCGACAAGCGGGATCCGCGCGGCTTCCTGGATCCGGTGAAACCGGCGACGGGCGCGTGCACGGGTTGCCATGTGAGTCTGGACGCGGCCAGCCATGCCCTGGTGAACACGTCGCAGCTTGGCGAAAGCTGCGGCGCCTGCCACGGGACCGGCAAGACGTACGCCGTGGACAAGGTTCACGCCAACTAAGTCAATTGATTGGGGGAGCGCCTTCGCGAGGAGGCGTTCCCCTGCTTTCACGTTCAACGGGAGATCTTTAATGATCCGACTGTCACGCAGCACGGCCCTTCTCCCTCTGGCCGTCTTATGCTTCCCCGTGTGGCTATCGGCGCAGGAGACCACACTGCCGAAGGGCTATGTTGGCTCCGAGACGTGCGCCGGTTGCCACGAAGATATCAGCAAATCGCTTGAGAAGAATCCACACAACAAGCTCAGCACGACGAAGTGGCGCGGCTGGCAGGAGCGCTCGTGCGAGGCATGCCACGGCCCCGGCGAGAAACACGCTGAAACCAACGCGGCCGACGATATTCTGAACCCATCGAAGATGCAGGCGGCGGCAGTGGATAAGATGTGCCTGTCCTGCCACAGGAATTCAAAGACCCAGGTGGGTGTGATTCAGAACGGACACGCACGGTCGGCTGTGGCTTGCACGTCGTGCCATACGGTCCATAAGCCGGGCCAGGAGAGTTCGGGCTGGCAGTTCCGGACGGCGGCGGGCGTGAACAAGAAGTGCGCGAGTTGCCACACCAGCGTCTGGGCGTCGTTCCAGAAGCCGCACCGGCACCGTTTGCCGGAAGCGGCGATGTCCTGCACGAATTGCCACAACCCGCACGGCAGCGTGCTGGCACAGAACATGAGGACGGCGAACGCGGCCGAGCCTGGATGTTTTGCGTGCCATGCCGACAAGCGCGGGCCGTTTGTGTTCGAGCACGCTCCGGTGAGGACCGAGCCGTGTTCGACGTGCCACGAACCGCATGGGTCGGCGAATCCGCGGATGCTGACGCGTCATGCGGTCGCAAACCAGTGCCTTGAGTGCCATTCGAACCTGGTGTCTCCGACGGCGGGAGGGATTGCCGGAGGCGTACCGACGGCGATTCACGATATGCGCCAGCCAAGGTACAGAAACTGCACGATGTGCCATCAGAAGATCCATGGATCCAACGTCCACAGGGGGTTGCTGAGATGACACTCCGCACAATTGCACTCCTCATGCCGCTAGCTCTGTTCGCGGCATTGGGCCAGGAAGCAAAGCCGGTTCAGGAAGCCAAACAGGCCGAACCCGCGGAGCAGGGGGCAAAGAAAGACGAAGCCGCCCAATCGCCGGTCCCAGACGCAGAGAAGACATGGAGCGGTTGGGTGGAGGTGGGCGCGCGGTGGCGGTCTGACGTCGCCGGCGATATGGACACGTACCGCTCGATCGTGAACCTCAAGGAGGGGTTCCGGCTGCCGTCAATGGATGTGAGCTACCAGGGCGCGAGCAAGCTGCTGCGCACGATGCGGCTGTCGGCGGGCAACTGGGGCGATCCGTTCAACACGTCGCGGCTGGAGTTGAGCGACGAGAAGTACTACCGGTATGTCTCGAAGTATTCGAACATGCTGTATTACAACTACCTGCCGTCGTATGCCAACCCGACTGCTCCGGGCGGATACAGCCAGCGCACGTTCGACACGAACATGCGGAACTTCGACCACGACCTGACGATTCTGCCAAACGAACGGTTCACGCCGTATCTGCGCATCGCGCGGAACTGGTCGAACGGAACCGGGATCACGCCGCTGGTTGTCCAGGGCAATGAGTATCCGCTGCGCACGAATCTTGACTGGTATCAGCAGGACATCGCCGGCGGGATCCGGATGAACTTCACGCGGTCGCATGTGACGGTCGAGCACGGTTCGACCGATTTCGGCGACGCGCAACGCGTGTATTCCACCGGCACGATGACCGGCAACCGGGGCGCCGTCCCGGTGCTGGGGCAATTGCTGTCGCTGACCAACGGCACCCAGGTGTATGACGTGAGCGGCTCCTCGCGGATCACGAAGGTGCTGTTCACGGCGAATCCTTATGAATGGGCGGACCTCTACGGGCAGGTGCTGTATGCCAACCCGAAAACCGACGCCAACTACAGCCAGTTGCTGGTGGGGAGCCTGTACACGACCGCGCCGGGCCTGCTGTTCTATGGCAGCGGCAGCGACATGATGTTTGGCGACGCGCGGCGACCGCATACGACGGGTTCGTTTGGCATGGAACTGAGGCCGGTGTCGCGGCTGCGTATCCGGGAGATCTTCGAGACCGACCGGATCAAGACGGACACGACCGGGGCGCTGGAGGCGACCTACGTGAAGGACGCAGTGCTGGCGGCGACGTTGAAGTCGAGCTATGCGGACCGCCTTGAGACGAGTCTGCACCGGCAGACGGTGGAAGCGCTGTACGATTTCAGCCGCAAGTTCACGTTGCGCGGCGGGTACCGGTATGAGTGGGGCGATGCGCTGATTCGAGCGGGATCGCTGAGCATCACGGGTCCGCAGGAGCGGCTGGAATTGCGGCGGCAGATCGGACTGGCCGGATTCGTCGCGCGGCCCTGGTCGAAGCTGACGGTGAATGCGTCGGCCGAGGTCAGCAACGGCGTGAAGACGTACTACCGGACCAGTTTGCAGGATTACTACAGGCTGAAGGTGAACGGGCGGTATGAGATCCGGCCGGACCTGATGATGACGGTGGTCTACAACCGGATGGAAAACCAGAACCCGGCCGCCGGAGTGAACTACGACTTCAAGACGCAGAACTCCTCGGTGGGCTTGCAATACATGCCAGGCGGCGGGAAGTGGTTGACGATCCTGGCGGACTACACGCGGTCGACGGTGCGGTCCGACATCGGGTATATCATTCTGTTCCCGTATCAGACGGCGCAATCGCTGTACCGCGACAACGCGCATACGGGCATGCTGATGGCCGACATCACGCTGCCGGGATCGGGCATCCACAAGCCGAAGTTGAGCTTTGGCGGCTCGTATGTGACGACGGAAGGGAGCAGGCCGTCGCGGTTCTACCAGCCGCAGGGCCGGCTGAGCCTGCCGCTACACCGCAACGTGCATGTCTTTTCGGAGTGGCGTAGCTACGGCTACAACCAGCCGTTCACTTACAGCTACGAGACGTTCCGGACCAACATGGTCATGACGGGTATCAAATTCGTGCTGTAATATGCCGATAGGGGATGTACAGCCGATGACGTACCGAGATCTAGTTCTTCTCATCGCGGCGGCCCTTCCGGTCGCCGCTTCCATTCAAGGCGACTCTTCGCGAGGCGCCGTTCTATTTGAACAGCAGAAATGCGTGACCTGTCACGCCATCAACGGGAAGGGAGGCCGGAACGCGCCGGATCTGGGCAAGCGTTCCGGACGTGACTTTACCCCGGCGTCGCTTGCCGCCACGCTTTGGAATCACGCACCTGCGATGTGGTCGGCCATGGACGCCTCCCGGATCGCGCCGCCGAAGCTCGATTCGCAACAGTCGGCCGACCTGTTCGCCTATTTTTACGCCGCGCGTTTCTTCGATGCGCCCGGCGATGCGGGACGGGGAAGGAAGGTGTTCGTCGAGAAACGATGCGCCGAGTGCCACAACATAAGCACCTCCAACCCCGGCTCCGGAACCCCGGTGCTCAAGTGGGAGGCGCTGGTCGAGCCCATCGAACTTTCGCGGCAGATGTGGAACCACTCGCCGCAAATGCGAGCCGCCGCGGCAAGGAAGGGCGTCAAGATCGAACAGATTTCGGCCAAGGAGATGACCGACATGATCGTCTATCTCCAGAGCCTGCCACAGACGAAGGGCCTGACGGCGAGATTCAGCCCCGCCTCCACTGAGACCGGCGAGACGCTTTTGAACGTCAAGGGCTGCGTCAGTTGCCATCAAGGCTCCAACGCTCTGCCCAAAGCCGGAGTCTTCAAGCCATCCGCGGAATTCGCCGCCGACATGTGGAACCACTCGGCCTCCATGCGGCAAAGCGCGGAGATACGGCCCGAGGAGATGACCCGCATTGTCGGATACCTCTTCTCGAAGCAGTTTGAAAAGGGGCCTGGCGCCGCAAGCCGTGGCGAGAGGGTCCTGTCAGCCAAAGGCTGCACTGGATGCCACAAGTCGGCGCCCAAAGCGTCCACGCCCTATGAAATCATGTCCGGGCTCTGGACCCACGGACCCGCGATGCGAAAAGAGATGACTTCGAAAAACGTCTCCTGGCCCAGATTCAGCGAATCCGAGATGGCCGACCTCATGGCCGCCTTACAGAGATGAGCACACCCGCCCGCGTTCACCAGCGCGGCAGGATCCGTTTCCAGTTCGGGTCGACGTGTTTGCGCATTTCGGCTTCGTCGTCGCGCTTGCGGTACGTCAGCTTGCGGTAGCGTTCGGCCAGGCGGTGGACCTGGTCCATGTCGAGGGAGACGCCGAGGCCGGGTTTGTTTGGTATGGGGACGGCTCCGTTGACGAATTTGATCCGGCCGCCTTCGATGATTTCATCCTGCTCGGTCTGCCAGGGGTAGTGAGTGTCGCAGGCGAACCGCATGGCCGGGGCGGCGCAACAGGTGTGGGCCATGATCATCAGGCTTAGGCCGAGGTGGTTGTTGGAGTGCATCGAGACGCCGAGGCCGAGGGAATCGCAGAGCATCGAGAGGCGTTGGACGGCGCGGATGCCGCCCCAGTAGTGGGGGTCGGAGAGGATGACCTGGGAGGCGCCGGTTTGCCAGGCCGGGACGACGTGTTCGAGTGCAGTGACGGCGACGTTTGAGGCGAGCGGCGTTTCGATGCCTTGGGCGAGCAGGCGGGCACGCACTTCAGCCATGCCGTCAAGGCCTGCCGTGGGGTCTTCGAAGTAGCCGCCATTCGAGAGTTCGTCCTTCAAGGCGGCGGCGATCGAGACGGAGGTTTCGACCGACCAGGCGCAGTTGGGATCGATGCGGAGGGGGACGGCGGGGCCGAACTCGGCGCGCAGCAGGCGCATTGTTTCGATTTCTTCGCCGGGCGGGAGGACGCCGCCTTTGAGTTTGATTTCCTTGAAGCCGTAGAGGTCCATCATGCGATGGGTCTGGGCGACCATCGACTCGGGCGTGAGGCATTCGCCGTATTCGTCGTCGCGGGCGTCGTCGCCTTCCCCGCCCCCGCCGGCGTGTTTGTAGAAGAGATAGGCGGAAAAGGGTGCGGCGTCGCGGGCGCGTCCGCCGAGCAGGTCGCAGACGGGGCGGTTGACGGCCTTGCCTATGATGTCGAGACAGGCGGCCTCGACGGCGGCGAAGGAGCGGGTGCGGGCGTCGCGGGGGTTTTCGCCGGGGACGAACCAGGTTTGGCTGCGGTCGCCCGAAGCGGCGTCATCGGCGGTCCGATCCCAGAGGCGGACGAGTTGGAAAGGGTCCATGCCGAGGACCATGGGCTTGATGGTTTCGAGCGCGGCGAGGGGGCCGTCGCCGCCGTGGGCTTCGGCAATGCCGGTGATGCCATCGGTGGTTTCAAGGACGAGGGCGGTACGGAGCGCATAGGGCGCATGACGGCCGTAGGAGCTTCTGAGAGGGGGGTCGGCGACGGCGAGGGGGAAGGTGGTGAAGGATTTGATCCGCATGGCTCAGGCGCATGGTATCACGGCGGAGCCGGGGCCCGAGCCAGGCGGAATCGATGGGGCGGGTCTACTTGCGCATGCCGGGGTTGGGACTCTTCAGGCTGAGCTGGCGAGCCTTGCGCTTGCTGCGCTTGGGCTTGCTGATGATGAAGGTGCCGCTACCGATGTATTCGGCCTTGTAAAGCTTCTCGGGGTTCTTGGCTGCGTTGGACAAACTTGTCTCCTCGATATCCACTTGGGGTGTCATCCTAAAGTCTAGCATGCCGTTTGGAGGTGAGCTGTTCAGGGCGTAGCGCCACCGCGACTTCCGGCTCCATGCCGGGGGGATGGCGGCGCCGCTGGCCGGGGCGGTGGGAGAGCTGGTTGCAGCGATAATAGGAGTATCGTGCTGAATCGCTTCCTGGGACTTTTCCTTCTCTACTCCGCCTGTCTGCCGGCGCTGACGGAGCCTCCGTCAGAGAAGGCGATCAACGAGGTTATCGCCGATCTTGCGGCGACGACCGGGTTCAAGCAGAAGAAGCCAATCCGGGTGGAGGTGATCGGTAGGGCTGGCTGGAAGGCCTGGATCGACGATCAGATCAGGGAGAATGTGAAGCCGGAGGAGATCCGGGCCGAGGAGTTGGCGCTCAAGAAGTTCGGCTTGATTCCGCTGGATTACGACCTGCGGGCGGCGACGGTGGAACTGTTGGGCGAGCAGGCGGCGGCGGTTTACGATCACCGGAAGCAGCGGCTGTTGTTCGTGGATGGCGCGTCGGAAGCGATGGGGGAGATCGTGCTGGTTCACGAACTGGCGCACGCGCTGGCTGATCAGAACTTCGACTTGAACCGGTTCCTTGAGAAAGCGCCTGCGTCGGACGAGGCGCAGTTGGCGCGCATGGCGGTGGTGGAGGGCCAGGCGACGTGGCTGATGTATGACGCGCAACTGAAAAAGATGGGGATGTCATTGAGGACGAATCCAGCGGCACTCGACATGATGGCGGCGGCGGGGTCGAATTTGGCGGCGGGCATGTTCCCGGTCTTTGAAAAGGCGCCGCTGTATCTTCGGGAGACGCTGCTGTTTCCCTATACGGCGGGGTTGGTGTTTCAGCAGGCGGCGATCGCCCGGTTGGACAAGAAGGCGTTCAGTGAAGTCATGCAGAGGCCGCCGGCTACGGCGAGAGAAATCCTGCATCCGGAGATCTGGCTGTCGGGCTGGAGGGCGGAAGCCGCGCCGCTGCCGGCGATCGACAAGCAGGGTGAATACCGCACGCTGACGGCGGGCACGGTGGGCGAGTTGGATTGGCGAATCCTGTTCGAGCAGTATGCGGGAGCGGAAAAGGCGCGGGCGGCGGCGCCGGGTTGGCGGGGTGGGCGGTTCGACCTGTTGGAGCACAAGGGCGACGGGCGGACGGTGTTGCGGTTCGCTTCGGTTTGGGAGAACGAAGAGACATCGAAGGAGTTCATGCGTCTGTACAAGAGTGTGTTGGAAGGAAAGTGGAAGAGCCACAGGCCGGAAGTGACTGGGGACGACGAACTGCGCGGAACCGGCGACGACGGAGCGTACCGGGTGTGGAGGCAGGGCCGGCTGGTGATGGGACTGGAAGGGATGAAACCGTGAACCGGACGGAATCCGTCCTAGGTTATATTGGAAGATAATCCATGGACAAACTGAGCAGACGAAACGCCCTCCTGGCGGGCTTGGCCACAACCTTATCGCCGCGGATGCTGTGGGCGGCGAAGGTGCCGCGGCCGGCGCTGGATCTGGTTGTGGCGCGAACCGGCGGCGAACGGATCCGCGTGAGCCAGTACGGCGGCAAGATCCTGATGTTCGAACTGCTGCTGACGACCTGCCCGCACTGCCAGCGGTGCGCGCATACGATGCAGCAGGTATTGGGCGACTACAAATCGAGGGGCGTCGAGGCGTTGGGGGCGGCCATCAACGATGAAGCGCGATTTGACCTGATGCGGTTCGAGATGGCCTCCGGCGCGAGGTTTCCGATGGGGATCGCCGGCCGGGACCAGGCATATGCTTTTCTGCAAGCCGACCCCAATGCGGGACCGGTGTATTTCCCTCAGTTGCTGTTGATCGACCGCAGGGGCATGATCCGGGCGCAGTATGCGGGTATTGACCCGTTTTTCGAGCGGGAAGAAGAGAACCTGCGCAAGATGCTGGACATGCTGCTGAAAGAACCGGCGGCGGCACAAGGAGCAAAGAAGTGAATCGACGGAACCTATTGTTCGCCGGCCTGGCCGGCCTGTCCGCGAGGGCGTTTGGAGCGCAGATCCCGAGACCGGCTCCAGCGTTGAAGTTCATCTCGCACATGGGGCAGCAGATCGACCTGGCGAACTACAAGGGCAAGGTCGTGCTGCTTGAGTGGCTGCTGACCACATGCCCGCACTGCCAGGAGAGCTCGAGGATTCTGAGTAGACTCCAGGCCGAATACGCCGCCCAGGGCGTGCAGGCGATGGGTATCGCGATCGACGAGGCCGCGGGGTTCAAGTTGCCGGACTACGTGAAGAACTACGTGAAGGGATTTCCCGTTGGCGCGTTGCCGCACCGGGTGGCTACGGGCTTCCTTCAGGCAAGCGTGATGGAACCGCTGATGATGCCGCAGATGGTGATCATCGACCGGCAGGGGATCATCCGCGAGCAATACGGCGGCAACGACCCCTGGCATCTGAATGCCGAGAAGAACCTGCGGGCGGCACTGGCGAAGTACCTGCCGCGGGCGGGCGCGGCGCCGAAGAAGAAACCGGCAAAAAAGTAGCGCTCAGGCGAGCATTTTCTTCGCGACATTGCCGGCAACGCCGGTGAGGCGGAAGTCCCCGCCTATTTGGCGGCAGGTGAGACGGGTGTGGTCGAAGCCGGGCGAGTGCGTGATGGCCGCCTGCAAGCCGTGGACATGAACCTTGTCCTGGGTGATGTTGAAGCCGATATCGCCGGTCGAGAATGAGCGGCTTCGGCTCCGCTGAAAGTCACGCCGGGAAGGCTGCTCGGTCGAGAGGTTGGACGGCAACCCGCTCTCTGCGTTCGCGGCCTCGGGCGGCGGAACCCGCTCTCTGCGTTCGCGGTTCCAGGCTTGGGGGCGCCACGGCGCGACTATCGTCGCCACCGGCGGCCGGTAGAGCTAAGAAAAGCGGCGCCGGTGGGCGCCGCTTTTTGTCGTTCTGACTGAGCGTTCGATTACCAGTAGGCTTTGAGGCCGATCTGGATCTGGCGCGGATAGCCGTTCTGGTCCGACGCCTGGTTCGGGAACATCGTCCCGAAGTTGGCGCTGTTCGGATCCGTGGTGAAGCCGTTGTTGCGGCCGTAGAAGTTGTGGTTCAAGGCGTTGAAGGCCTCGAGCCGGAACTGGACCCTCAGCCGTTCGGTGATCTGGGTCATCTTGCTTAAGGACGCGTCCATCGTGAACGCATGATGTTTGCGGATCTGGCCCGAGCGCGACGGCGTGTAGCGCGGCGCGTATCCGGCCGTCTGCAGCCAGGCGTAGTTGGCGAAGTCCGTTCCGCAGCCCTTGGCCACCGAATAGGACTGGGGCGCGATGGAGCCGTCGTTGGTCTGCCGCAGAACACAGGGGTTCCAGCCGACCACCTGGTGGGCCTTCCAGTTGGTGGCGCCGTCCCATCCGCCGCCCGGGGTGCGGGGATCCTTGAGCTGGATCACGTTGCCCGGCAGGTCGTTGGGCTCGCCGGAGCTGTTGTTGTAGTAGGTGCTGAACTGCCAGCCCGTGATCAGCTTGCTGACCACGCCGGTGGTTCCGGAGCCGAACTTCTGGTTCCTGCCGAAGGGAAGTTCGTAGACGGTGTTGAACTTGAAGATGTGGGCGCGGTCGTTGTAGTACAGACCCTGCTGGTTGACGCTCGCGAAGGCATCGTTGTAGCCCCACCGCTCCATCATCTTGCTCCAGGTGTAGTTGGCCATGAACATCACGCTCCGGCTCACCCGCTGGTTGAAGTTGATCTGCATCGAGTTGTACCAGATGTTCGAGGTGTTGAGGCCCTGCCTCAGCATGTCGCCGTTGAACTGCGGGAATGCGCGGTTCATCTGGTACTGCGAAAGAGTGTTGGCTGTAAAGAAGGCGGTGCCGGTGAAGGCGGGCAAGCCCTTGAACGGGTTGGCCACCGGGCTGTCGCAGAAGACCGGGCTGCCGCCCTCCTGGAGGTTGCACTTCTTGCGGAAGGCCAGCGAAGGGATGTTGTAGGCCTTCTGGTTGTTGGCGCCGATGGTGCGGCTGCCGACATAGGAGAGGTCCAGCGTCGCCGTGCTGGACAACTGGTACTGGAAGCCGAACGAGAACTGGCGAACATAAGGCGTCCTGAAATTCTCGCCGTCGAACCAGTTGCTGTTGCGGCCCACGAAGGTGGCGGCGCCCAGGCTGGAGCCGGTGGGAACCGCAAGACCGCCCGGATAGGGGTTGGACAGAACGTTGGCTATGGGCGTGCGGTCGCCGTCGTTGCTGACGATCATCGGTGTGCTGGTGGCGAAGCCGGCGGTCTGCATGTAGTCGTTGTTGGGGTTCATCGAATAGATCCCGAAGCCGCCGCGCATGACGATCTTTTCGGCGATCTGGTAGGCGGCGCCGATGCGCGGCTGCCAGTTGTTCAAGTCGTTATTGGAGGCGAGCGTGGATACTCCGTTGACGCCGGCGAAGCGGAGGCCGCCCTTGAGATTGGCCAGTTGCGGATACGTGGCGATCATGCCGGCCGGGATCTGCGAGGCGACCGGGTTGGCGACGCCGGGGTCGAAGCCGCGGTTCAAGCGGTTGTACTTTTCGCCCGGCGCGGCGTTGTAGTCGTAGCGGAGGCCGAGATTCAACGTAAGACGCCGGCTGATCTTCCAGTCGTCCTGGAAGTAGGGCGAGAAGTACCACTGTTGGAAGAACGGGTAGAGCGGGTAGTTCGAAGAAGCGGAGTTGTGCTGCAAGCCCAGCAGGAACGAGGCGTAGGAGTCGCCCGCGGTCGCTTCCGACTGGTTGTAGAGCCGCTGCGTCCAGGCCTTCTCGTTGCGGAAGTAGAGAATGTTGCCGGAGTTTTGGGTGATGTAGTGGATGCGGCGTAGGTCCGTGCCCATCTTCATCGTGTGCGCGCCCGAGATCTTGGTGACATTGCCCATCAAGCCATAGTTGTTGGTGATGTTGATGCTCTGGTAGCGGCCGAGCGAGCTGTAGCCGTTCCACTCCCAGCGCCCGAAGTACGTGGGCGAGGGGAGACTCTTGACCAGGGCTGAAGGCAAGCCCAGCGAGGTGAGATCGAAGCCCTCGTTGGCCTGGCCGCGGCCGGTCTCGATGAAGCGGCTGGCGGACGCGCGCACATTCAGAACGAGGGTCGGAGTGAGCGTGTTCACCCAGTCCACCACGTAGGCGTCGTTGATGCGCTGGAACGGCTGCTGGCCGTCGGTGCCCACCTTGTTGTCGATGTTGTTGACAGAGCGGTCCTCTGTGCGGTCGTTGGAGGCGTGCCGCATGAAGGCCCTATGCTTGTCGCCGAGGTTCCAGTCGAACTTCAGAATCAGGTTGTAGAACTTGTCCTTGGCGGCGTACTCGCGGTTGAGGTTGTTGACGGTGGAATACTGCACGCCGGTCGTCTTGGTGTTGGGCAGCGGCATGAAGGCAGTCACCGCCTTGGCCACCGGGCTGATCATGGCCGACGGGATGGAGTTGCCCGGAAACGGAGTGCGCACCGGGTTTCCGCTGGCATCCGGGGTGGATCCGAACGGGTTGTAGATCGTGATGGGCGAGCCGTTGGCCGTCACCAGCTTCGAGAAATCGCCGGTGCGCATCTCAGGCTCCGGATAGGAGTTCTGTAGGAACTGCGGCCACTTCTCGCGGTAGTTCTCAAAGCTGCCGAGGTAGAACAGCTTCACCGGGGCGTCCTTTTTCAGGATCTTCGGCAAGTACACGGGACCTTCCAACTGGAAGCCGTACTGGTCCAGAGTGTGGTCCGGGCGCTGGCCGCCGGTCGAGTTGCTCTGGAAGGTGTTGGCGTCGAGCGGGCGCCGCCGCAGGAATTCCCAACCGGTGGCATGAAACTGATTCGTGCCGCTCTTCAGCACCACGTTGAAGACGCCGCCGCCGGTCTTGCCGTACTGCGCGTCATAGGAGTTCTGCTGCACGCTGAACTCCTGCACCGCGTCCACGATCGGCACGTAAGCGATGTTGTTGGTGCCGGCCTGGGCATTGTTCGGCGCGCCGTCCATCAGGAACTCATTGTTCATCTCCCTACCGCCGTTCACCGACCATTGGGCGATTGCGCCGTTGTCGAACGGACGCTGCCAGATGGCCGCGCCGCGGAACGTGACGCCCGACATCATTGCGCCGAGAAGATAGGGATTGCGCGCGTTGAGCGGCATCTCCAAGACCTGAGTCGTGGTTACCGTCGCCACGCGGCTGGCGGTTTGAGTCTCAAGCTGAGCGGAGACGGCTGTCACGTTGATCGACTCGGTGACGGCGCCGACTTCCAGTGTGACGTCGAGACCGAGCACCCTGCCAACTTCCATCGCGATGTTTTCACGGTTGAATTGCTTGAACCCCGGAGCCGTCACGGAGACCTTGTATTGGCCTGGGCGGAGGAACGGGATGGTGTACGAGCCGGAAGAATCGGTGGTGGCGCGTGCGGTTTCGTTGTTTGCGACGTTAAGCGCCTCGAGCTTGGCGCCTGGTACTGCGCCACCGCTCGAGTCATAAACGTGGCCTGAGATCGTGGCGCGGAACTCCTGTGCCGATGCGAACACTGCAATCAGACACAGAAGGAGAAGAATGGATGCAAGTCTAATTCTCACTGCGACCTCCTGTTTGATGATCCCCTACTGCCGGCGTTACAGAAACCGGCTACTTGGAGGACGTTATCACAATCAGGTGTTCATGTAAAGACTTTCGGGCTCCAAACTCCCGAACCACCGGCTCATTGGTGGATTGGAAGATGCGGACGCCGCGGCCATGGCGGCGAAAGCGCGTGTGGCCCAGATACCGCCCCTCATGGGCCGCTATCGTAGCGCCAGTTGCGGTAAAGATAGTCCATGCGCCTGTTTACGCGATATCCGTGCCTGTTTTTCCTCTTGACTGTACTTCTGGCCGGGCAGGTGCGGGACATAGCCGGCTCCTGGGAAGGAGAGATCGAGATTCCGGCTGCGAAACTGCGGCTCAGGCTGCATGTCGCCAAGGCCGATGGCGGTGCGATGACGGCGAAACTGGATAGCGTCGATCAGGGAGCATTGGGGATCCCGGTGGATCAGGTTTCATTCGCCGATGGCGTGGTGAAGTGGGGCATCGCGCGGCTGGGCGCGTTATATGAAGGCAAGCTCTCGGCCGCGGGCGATGTGATCGAGGGTACGCTGACGCAGGGCTTGGCGCTGAAGCTCGACTTGAAGCGCATGACGGCCGCGGCGGTCGCGGCAAGCGCGCTGGGGAGGCCGCAGACGCCGAAGCCGCCGTTTCCTTACAAGGTCGAGGAGGTCTCGTTTCCGAGCAAGGCCGCCGGCGTGACGATGGGCGGGACTCTGACGGTTCCCGAAGGCGCGGGGCCGCATCCGGCGGTGATCCTGATCAGCGGGTCGGGCGCGCAGGACCGCGACGAGACGATCTTCAACCACAGGCCTTTTCATGTACTGGCGGACCACCTGTCGAGGCGAGGAATCGCCGTGCTGCGTTATGACGACAGGGGCGTGGGCAAGTCCAATGGCGACCGGGCTGACGCCACGCCGGTCGACTTCTCCGACGACGCCGAGGGCGGGCTCGATTTTCTTGCCAATCGCAAGGACATCGACGCCAAGAGAGTCGGGTTCATCGGACATAGTGAAGGCGGGGTGATCGCGCCGATGATCGCCGTGCGCAGACCGGAAACGGCGTTTATCGTATTGATGGCGGGTTCGGGCGTGGATGGCGAGCAGATCCTCTACGAGCAGGGCCAAGCGGTCTTGAAGGCTCAGGGCGCCACGGAGGAAGGGTTGACGGCGCAACGCGCGATACAGGAAAAGATGTTCGGCATCGTGCGTACGGAGAGGGATCCCGAGGCGGCGGCCGTGAAGCTGAAAGAGTTGTTGGGCGGTTCGCCCGCGGTGGAGCAAAGTGTTCGGAATGTGAACTCGATGTGGTTCCGGTACTTCCTGACCTACAACCCGCAGCCGGTGCTGGAAAAGGTGAAGTGCCCGGTGCTGGCGTTGAATGGGAGTCTCGATACGCAGGTGGTGGCGCCGCAGAACCTGCCGGCGATCGAAGCGGCCCTGAAGCGCGGCGGGAACAGGGACTTCGAAACCGTCCTGCTGCCTGGATTGAACCACCTGATGCAGACGGCGAAGACGGGCGGCATCGGCGAGTACAGCCAGATCGAAGAGACGATGGCGCCGGCGGCTCTCGAAAAGATCGCGTCCTGGCTGCGGCAACGCGCCGGGTTGGAGGAGAAGAAGTGAGAGGTGGCGACATTCCTGCTGCTCGGGCTGGTGGCTACGATCTTTGACTACGCCAAGGTTCGTTTGGCCGTGGACAGCAGCCGCAAGACATGGCGGGCGGCGCTCGGATCGGCGAAGCTCGTGTTCACGAATCCGGGCAGGACGATGGGCGCGTGGGCGGCGATCAGCATCCTTGGGCTGCTGTTCTTCGTTCTCTGGAGGACCACCGAGAATGCCATTGAATCGAGAACTCTGGGCGCGGTGGTCCTCCTGCTTGCAGTTCAACAGATCTATGTGCTCAGCCGCATTTGGATCAGGCTGATGTTCTGGGGCGTGGCGATCGAGTTGGACAGCGTGCTGAGGATTCCCGTGGAGGCGCCGGCGCTCGAACCCGTGGAGTGTGTGGCCGAGCCTGCGGCGATGCCATGCGGCGCGGACGAGAATCCGCCGCAGCAGACGCCTGACGCAGGCGTCAGCGGCGGCGCTTGAGAGTGTACGGACCCGCCTGGGTGACGTCGTCGTAGCCCGTGGCAATGAAGCTTTCGATTGAACTCATGCGCAGCCGCGAACGGTCGCTTGACGGCCAGATGCGAAGGTAGTCCTCGGGTTTGAGGCTCATGTGGATGACCCATTGGGGCGGGTCGCGGCGCAGGTCAGCGAGTACGTTCGCCTCGTCTTCGACCGACGACATGCCGGGTTGCAGGAAGCAATAGCGGGTCGGGTTGCGGCCATCCAACGCGAAGTAGAAAACGGGCATATAGGGGAAGACGAAGAGCGAATCGCCGCGCTGGACGTGCGATTCGAGTTGGGTGAGCCAGCGGGCCTCATACAGGTGCATTGAAGCCCGGCCGACGCGCGTCTGGGCGGGGTATTCGTTAAGGCGTGTGAGGCAGGCGACGGCGGCATACGTTCCAGCGGCGAGCAGAAAGACCATGGCGCAGGCGGTCAAAGGCGCACGCCGCAGGGTGCGGGCGGCGAGCGCGGCGGCCAGGGCGTAATAGACGGGCGAGGCGAACATCAGGTGCGGCAGGTCCATGCGCGGCGCTTGGACGGCGATCAGCACCAGGCCACAGGTCACGAGGAAGGGGACCTGAAAACGCAACGGCCCAGCGCCGGACCATGTGCGGCGGAGCCTCACCAGCCAGCCGAGCGTCGCGGCGATGGGCAGCCACGCGGGAATTGTGAAGAAGAGCAGAAGGAGGAGGAAAACGGCCAGTTGGATGCCGGTCGGACCTTCGAGGATGGCTCCATAGCCGCCGATCACCTGGCCGTACGCCATGCGGTTGGCGCCGGAGTAGTTACGGCCGATCCAATAAAGCTGGTCGATCATGGACGTGAGCGCGCCTTCGGCCTGAAGCCGGAGGAGTCCGGCGAGAAGGCCGGCAAAACCAGCGGCCAGGAAGACCGCCGCCCGCGGTCTCAACACACGGTCAAGAACGAACCAAGCGCCCAGCGTGAACGCAAGCAGGGCCAGCGACGGGGTCATCCAGGTCGCCGCCGCCACGGCGAATCCCGCTAGCGCGGCTTGCCACCAGCGTGACTGCTCGCGGCAGAGCCACGTCAGGACAACCGCAGCCAAGGCCAGCGCGCCGCTGTCCCACCGATGGTTGGGCAACAGGACAGCGGGCTGAGCGGTCGAAAATCCGACGAAGAGGAACGCGGCGACGAAGGCCGCGCCAGACGATGAAGAAGCGAGCCGGCGCGTCATCCAGAAGACCAGCGCCGCCATCAGCGATAGGTCGAACATCAACAACAGGCGCGCGGCCGGCAGGTTGACGCCGAACAGTCTCATCGACACGCCCATTGCCCAGGGCGTCCCAGGGCCGCTCAAATAGAAGAAGTCAAGGAACGGAGCTTGGCCTGCGGCGACGCGGCGGCCGGCGTCGAGGTAGATGCCTTCATCATTGTTGGACAGGATCAGACGGTGGCCCACCAGCCAGAACATGAAGGCGAAGACAAGAAGAAATACCAGAAGCGGTGCGGTGCGGGCCACGGGCCATCCTACCATTCCAAACGGGGCCGCAACACAGGTACTATTTGAGGGTGCAACGCAGATCCTTTCTCGGTTCGATGGGAGTCCCGATGGGCGCAGTCGCGGGCGGCATGACGGCGATGCAAACCGGCAACAAGCAGATGATCCGGCCCCGGGTGTTGAAGCCGGGCGACACGGTTGGGCTGATCACGCCCTCGACCTATGTGACCGATCCGGACCGGCTGGAACTGGTCAGAAGAACGATCACCTATCTCGGTCTTAAGGCCAAGTGGGGCGCGAACGTAGGCAAGCGGGAAGGCTATCTGGGCGGGTCGATCCAGGCGCGAATCGACGATCTTCACGCCGCATTCGCCGACCCCGAGATCAAGGCCGTCTTCTGTGTCCGCGGCGGCTATGGATCGGCGATGCTACTCGACCGCATCGACTTCTCATTGATCCGCCGCAATCCCAAGATCTTCGTCGGCTACAGCGACATCACGGCGCTGCACCTGGGCATCCATCAGCGCGCCGGCCTGGTGACGTTCCATGGCCCGACGACGCTTTCGCGCTTCTCCGACTACACTCTGGATTGCTTCAAACGCGCACTGTTCGAGCCGAAGCCCCTTGGCGTACTCGGCAACCCGGCGGAGAAGAACCAACTCCGGCCAAATCACTTGACGCGTGTCATCCGGCCCGGCAAAGCCACCGGACCTTTAACCGGCGGCAACCTGACGCTGATTTCGACCACCATGGGCACGCCCTGGGAGATCGACACGGCGGGCAAGATCCTGTTCATCGAGGATGTCGACGAGCAGCCCTACTCGATGGACCGGATGCTGACGCAGTTGCGCCTGGCGGGCAAGTTCCGCGACATCAAGGGACTCATCATCGGCGAGTGCTCCGGGTGCGTTCCGCGCGACTACAAGCCGAGCTTTGAATCGACGTTTTCGCTTGGCGAAGTGCTGGACAACATTCTTGGCGATCTCAGAGCGCCTGTCCTGACGGGCATGACGATCGGCCACACTGAAGATCAGTTGACGCTGCCCCTGGGCGTCAGCGCCACGCTCGATACGGCGGCGGCGACGCTCACGATGAATGAAGCAGCCACGGAGGCTTGAAAGCGATGCAGGACAAGATCACCAGAAGGACGGCAGCCGCGCTGCTGGCGGCTACGGCGGCGGCGAAGGCCCAACCGCCGGCGGCGGAACTGCTCTGGCCCGAGGGCGCGCCCGGCGCGGCCGGCTCAGAGGATCTCGACAAGCCCGCGCTGACGGCCTATCTCGCGCCCAAGCCGAACGGCGCGTCCGTGCTGGTCTGCCCCGGCGGCGGCTATGGCGCGTTGGCGATGGACCATGAGGGCAAGCAGATCGCCGAGTGGTACAACTCGTTCGGCGTTTCGGCCTTCATTCTGAAATACCGCCTGGGACCGCGATACCGGCATCCGGCTCCGCTCGATGACGCACGGCGCGCGATGCGCCTGATCCGTGAGCGAGCGGTGAAGTTGGGCCTGGATCCGGCGCGTGTCGGCGTGATGGGATTCTCTGCCGGCGGCCACCTGGCTTCGACCCTGTCGACGCATTACCAGCAGGGCGAGCGACCGGACTTCGCCGTCCTTTGCTACCCCGTCATCTCGTTCACGACGCGTTACACGCATTCCGGATCGATGCGCAACCTGTTGGGCTCGCCGCCCGACCCGGCGCTGGTCTGGGACTTGTCGAACGAGTTAAAGGTGACCGCGGAGACGCCGCCGACCTTTCTGTTCCACACCAATGCCGACACTGGCGTTCCGCCCGAAAACAGCATCCTCTACTACATGGCGCTGAGGCGGGTTGGCGTCCCGGTCGAGATGCACATTTATGCCGAGGGCCGGCACGGCGTGGGATTGGCGCAAAAGGACCCGGTGCTTTCGAGTTGGCCGGACCGGCTGAAGGACTGGCTCCGGGTGCGCGGGTTCGTGCGGTAACGCCGCATCGAGCGGCTGCGTCAAACGCTACGGAAGAGATGCGTAAACTGATCGCAGCGTTGTTCGCCGTGTCCGTCCTGGCGGCCGGACAGGAGTCCGACCCCGGACGGCCGGTCCTGAAACGCGGAGGCCCTGCCACCCAGCGCGAGAAGTCTGCTGAAAAGCCGTTGCCTGCGCCGCCCAAGGAACAGGTCTACAAGGAGATCACTGTGGACGAGGATGGGCGCGGCGACACGTCGCTGGCCGCGGCGCGCAGCGAAAATGACGCGGACGTCCTGATCGAACGCGCTCGCGCGGCCGCATTCGAGTTCAACGACCGGCTGCCCAACTTCATTTGCGATCAGTTGGTGCTGCGCTACGAGAGCAAGACCATCAAACCGGAATGGAAGTTGAAGGACCGCGTTCAGGTGGAACTGACCTATGCCGGCGGCAAGGAAGACTACCGCAATGTCCGCGTGAACGGGAAGGCGCTGAGGAAAGGTTCGCCCGAGGATTCAGGCTCGTGGGCCACGGGCGAGTTCGGGACAACGCTGGCCGACCTCATGGCGAGCAATACAGATGCGAAATTCAAGCTCCGCAAGGAGGAATCGACGGCCGCCGGGCTCAAAGCGAAGGTCTACGATTTCAACGTCGCGCAGGCGAATTCGCATTGGACGATCCGGATGGGTCGCACGGTGAAGCCGGCCTATAGGGGCTCGCTGTGGGTCGATCCGGAGACGGCCCGCGTGCTGCGCATCGAGATGGGCACGCGCCAATTGCCGGTGGATTACGATTTCGACAAGGTCGAGATGACGGTGGACTACGGCTGGGTGGTGATCTCCGCTGAACGGTACCTGCTGCCGATTAAGAGCGAATCACTGGCCTGCCAGACTCACTCGTTCTCCTGTGTGAGGAACACGGTCGAGTTCCGCAATTACAGGAAGTTCGCCGTCGAGTCGCAGGTGCTCCAGGTCGAGAGCGAGATCACGTTCGAGGGCGAGGAGAAGGACAAATCCAAAGTGATCCCGCCGTCGATCGACCCGGAGAAACCAAAGACCGTCCCGGCGAAGAAGAAGTAAACGGGATCGTCAGAGCCGCCCGATAATGGCGCGCGCGATTTCGATGCCCTTCTCCCGGCCGCCAGGGAGGCCGGGCATGGTCAATTCAAGGAAACTGTCCCCCTTAAGGACGAACAGAACGGTTGCCATGGGCGCCATCATCGCCTGGTCGCCGAGACCGGAGACCGGCTGCATCATGCCCATCGCTTTACTGGCCATCGATACGCCGGCCCAATCCGACTTGCCTCCGCTCTTGCTGACGGAGAGTTCGAAGAGAAGCCCATTGCCCGTCTCCCCGGCGGCGGCGCTGGCGATCAGTCCTTTGGTGAATTTTTCGAGCTGCTGGGTTCCGGCTTCCTGCCCCGGCCCATCCGATCGCTTCATCTCATTCATCGCCTCGCCGGCCTGGGTCTGTGCGACCTTGCGGAGTTCATCCGGGTCGGCGAAGTACTGGCAGGTCAGCTTGCTCGAATCGGCCTCGGGGTTTGGCGCGGCGCGTACGATGGTCAAGCCGGCAAGTCGCTCAGCCTCCTCGCGCGGCAGCAGCCAGCAGCCGTCGCCGCCTTCTGAAGACGACGAACCGGAACCCTGGCTGGCGAGCTTTTCCAGGTCCACGCCGCTCATTTCGGCCACCTCCTGGACCTTGTTCTTGACCTTGCTGGCCGCCCAATACAAACCAGCTCCAGCCAGGATGCCGAGCAGCACCAGGACGCCGAAAACGG
The DNA here is from genome assembly GCA_964558355.1 of uncultured Candidatus Solibacter sp. Taxonomy (GTDB): domain Bacteria; phylum Acidobacteriota; class Terriglobia; order Bryobacterales; family Bryobacteraceae; genus PNKE01. The sequence continues at coordinate 17,897 of CAZLDN010000006.1, read as the reverse complement.
CGAGAACGACTTTCAATACGGTGTTTGAACCCTTCCTGGGCGCAGCAGCGGGCGGAGCCGCCTGCATATTCTGGACCGAAGGCGGGGCCTGCGCCTCGCCCGCTTTGGCCCCACAAGTGCCGCAAAACACGCCTTCCATCGGCGCGCCGCATTTCTCGCAGAAATTAGCCACGGGAATCTCCTCCTCGTCTCACGCCCTCCGCGCAAGACGTACTCTGCCCAAGACTACTGCGTAATATGAACCGGTGGCAAGGCCAGATGCAAGCAAGTCACGGCGGCGCACAAGGAGTGGAGTGTAGCATGGTAAATATGCTCAGACTCCTGCTCGTTGCACCGGCGGCTTCGCGTGTCCCGGACACGCTGAAGGCGGCTGCCGAATGAACTGGGCACAGGCCGCGCTCGATGTCCTCATCTTTTGGATGCTGACCACGCCGCATGAATTCGCCCACGCCTGGGTGGCGGAGAAGTTGGGCGACCCCACGCCACGGGCCGAGGGCCGCGTGACGCTGAATCCGCTGGCCCATGTCGATTGGCTGGGAACCGTGATTCTACCCGCGCTGACGTCGTTGTTCACGGGCGGCTTTCTCGGATGGGGTAGGCCGGTGAACACGAATGTCGCGCGGCTGCGCGGCCATTACAACGGGCTTGTACTGGTTGCATTGGCCGGTCCGGCGTCCAACGTCGTCTTTGCCTTCGTCCTGGCGCTCATCGGGCAGTTCTGGGTGGACGGACGCGAGATCCTGTTCCGCGCCGCCTACCTCAGCATCTACCTGGCGCTGTTCAACCTGCTGCCCGTGCCGCCGCTGGACGGATCGAAGTTCCTGCTTGCGGCGCGCATCCCGCCGAAGATCTATATCGAGGTCGCACGCTTTGGGTTCCTTGTCATCCTGATCGCTATCTTTTCCACCGGACTGGGGCGGTGGATGTCCGAAGCCAGTTTTGTTACCGCATTGAAGATGTTCACTTTGTTTAGGGGTTGAGATGAGACACACCATTCGCGTCGCCGCATTCGCCTGTATGTCGCTGGTCTTCGCGCAACAGCGCGGCCCGCTTGACAGCCGCCAGATTGAACGCCAGGCCGCCGTCAAGGCCGCCTACACCAAGCACGAATTCCTCATTCCCATGCGGGACGGCGTGAAGCTGTTCACTTCCGTCTACACGCCGAAGGACATGAGCGAAGCCTACCCGATGATGATGATGCGGACGCCCTACAGCGTCGCGCCTTATGGCATCGACAACTACCGCGCCGGCCTCGGACCTTCAAGCGAACGCTTCGTGAAGGAGAAGTTCATCTTCGTCTATCAGGACGTCCGCGGCAGGAACCGCAGCGAAGGCGCGTTCGTCCACGTCCGCCCGGTGATCCGGAACAAGACCGGTCCGAAGGACGTCGACGAGTCCACCGACACCTACGACACCATCGAGTGGCTGGTAAAGAACATCCCCAACAACAACGGGCGCGCCGGCATGTGGGGTATCTCCTACCCCGGCTTCTATGCGGCGATGGGCGCCATCGACTCACACCCGGCATTGAAAGCGACATCGCCGCAAGCGCCGGTCAACGATTGGTTTGTCGGCGACGACTTCCGCCACAACGGAGTTCTGTTCCTGTCGCACGCATTCAACTTCCTCGGTTCGTTTGGCCGTCCGCGAGGCGACCAGGCGGTGATGGCCGGCTCGAAGTTCGCCATGGAAACGCCTGACGGCTACGACTTCCATCTGGCAACCGGGACGCTGGCCAACTACGACGAGAAGTATTTCAAGGGCCAGGTCGAGTTCTGGAAGGACCTGATTTCGAACGACACGTATTCGGCCTACTGGCAGTCGCGCGCGGCCAACCGCGGACTGAAAAACGTGAAACCCGCCATGCTGACCGTCGGCGGATGGTTTGACGCCGAAGACGTGTATGGTCCGCTAAGCATCTACTCGTCGGCCGAGAAGAACAGCCCGGGCGCGACGAACATGTTGGTGGAAGGTCCCTGGAGCCACGGCGGCTGGGCGCGCTCCGACGGCACCAGCCTGGGCAACGTCAACTTCGCCTCGAACACGTCGAAGTACTTCCAGGACGAAATCGAATTCCCGTTCTTCAACTACCATCTGAAGGGCAAGGGCGACGGCAACAAACTGCCCGAGGCGTATGTCTTCGAAACGGGCCGCAACGAATGGCACAAACTCGATGCGTGGCCGCCGAAGGAAGCCAAGTCCAAGACGCTCTACTTCCAGCCGCAGGGCAAACTCGCCTCTGCCGCGCCGGCTGGGACCGCGGGCTTTGATGAGTACGTCAGCGACCCGATGAAGCCGGTGCCGTTCACGCCCTACATCACCAATCACATGGACTACAACTACATGACCGGCGATCAGCGCTTCGCCTCGTCGCGGCCCGATGTGCTGGTCTATCAGACTGAAGCGCTCGACTCGGACCTTCGCGTCGCCGGCCCGTTGAAGGCGGCGCTTTACGTTTCCACGACTGGAACGGATTCCGATTGGGTCGTCAAACTCGTCGACGTCTATCCGGCGGACGCGCCCGACAACAACCCCAACCCTGGCGAAGTCCGCATGGGCGGCTACCAGATGCTGGTGCGCGGAGAGCCGTTCCGCGGCAGGTTCCGCAACGGTTTCGACAAGCCGGAAGCGTTCACACCGGGCAAAGTCGAGAAGGTCGAATTCGAGTTGCCCGACGTGTTCCACACCTTCCGGCGCGGCCACCGGTTGATGGTGCAGGTGCAGAGCACATGGTTCCCGCTCACCGACCGCAACCCGCAGAAGTTCGTGCCGATCCACGAAGCCAAGGCGCCGGACTTCCAGAAGGCGACGCAGCGCGTCTACACAGGCGGCGCGTCGGCCAGCGCGCTTACGGTGCGGGTACTCGACTAAGCCAGAGGACGATTAGCGTGGCGGCGGCGATGGTCACGGCACGGGGCATCCCGAGCGACTTCTCGCCGCCCGCTTCCAACTCTTCGTTTTCCTTGTAGGGCGCCTTGCCCTTGAACAACGAGGCGATCATCTGGCCCATGTTGCGAATCGTCTTTTTCAGGCGTCCGCGGACGATGACGAGGATCAGCGCGACAACGCCGCCGAAGATGGCGTCGATGATGAAGATGGCGATCAGGTTCTCATAGCCGGCCATTCCGCCGATGGCGGCCATCAGTTTCACGTCGCCCCCGCCGAGGAAACGCAGCGCGAACAGCGGCAGAAAAATAACGGCCGCCACGCCAAGCCCCACCGCGGCCAGTTTCAGCCCGCCGAGGCCGGAAAAATAGGTATTAAGAGCCAAACTGGCAACGATTCCGCCGAGCGTCAGCCAGTTGGGAATCGAGCGCGAACGGATGTCGCTGACGGCGGCGGCAATCACCATCAGGGCGAGGACAACTTCGACAGGCAACGGAAGCAGGTGCATAAGGGTAGAATTCCTGTATGGCTTACTATTCTCGCAGGGACTTCGTTGCCACCGCATCCGCGGCGGCATTCACCGCGAAAAGCTTCGCACAGGTGAAGGGCGCGAACGAGCGCCTGAAGGTCGGCGTCATCGGCTGCGGCGGCATGGCGGGCGCGCATCTTGACGGTCTCCTTAAGACCAGGGATGCGATGAACATCGAATTGGCCGCGGTCTGCGACGTCTTCGACAAACGGCGCGACGACTTCGCCAAGCGCACCGGCGGCAAGCCGTATTCGAATTACAAGCAGTTGCTCGACGACAAATCGATTGACTACGTCCTGATTGCCACGCCCGAGCACTGGCACGCGCAGATCACTCTGGACGCCCTCGACGCCGGCAAGCATGTCTATGTCGAGAAGCCGATGACGCATTCGATCGAGGAAGCCAAAAAGGTCATCGCGAAGCTGAAGCAGTATCCCGGCCGGAAGCTGCAGGTCGGCGTCCAGGGCATGTCGGACGACAGCTATGAAGCGGCCTGGGAACAGGTGAAGTCGGGCGCGCTCGGCAAGGTGGTTCTCTGCCAGATCGACTACTCCCGCAACCACCGCGACGATTTCTGGTCCGCGCCGTTCTACAAGATCGACGAAGACGCCAAGCCGGGCGTCAACCTCGATTGGAACATGTGGCTTGGCCCCGCCAAGAAGCGGGTGTGGGACCCCGAACGGTACTTCCGTTGGAGGCGGTATTGGGATTACTCGGGCGGCATCGCGACCGATCTCTACGTCCATCGCGCCACGCGCCTGATCAAAGCCCTCAACCTGCAATTCCCCGAATTCGTCGTCGCCACCGGCGGCAAGTTCGAGTTCACCAAGTCGGTCGCCGAGATTCCGGATACGTTCAACGTGCTGGCCGATTACCCCGGCGGGCCGACAATGCAGTTGATCTCGACCATGGCTAACGACACGCCGGTGCAGCATCTGCTGCGCGGCCACCATGCCACGCTGACCTTCGACCGCAACGGCTTCACCATCACGCCGCAGCGCGATTTCGCCAACGAGGCCAAGACCTTCACGTTCAAGAAAACGGGCGCGGAAAACGTCGTTCACCACCACCGGAACCTCCAGGCCGCCATCCGCACGGGCGAGGCGCTGAAATGCGATTCGATGCTGGGCTACTACGGCGTCGTCATCTGCGAGATGTCGGTCGAGTCCTACAAGAAGCGGCAGTACCTGAAGTGGGATTCGGCCGCGCAGAAGGCCCGCAAGGCATAGACCGGACATGAGGGCGCTTATCCTGGCCGCAATGCTCGCATCCGCCGCGCAGGCCCAGCCGGCGTGGGATCTGCTGCTGAAAGGCGGCCGAGTGATCGATCCGAAAAACGGCGTCGATCGCGTGGCCGACGTGGCCGTGAAGGACGGCCGCGTTGCCGCGATCGGCGCGGGTCTGGACGCGAGCAAGGCGGCCAGGGCGCTCGATGTCGCGGGCCTGATCGTTACGCCCGGCCTGGTCGACGTCCACGTCCATCTGTTCCATACGACCGGCGTCGCCGGCGCCTGGGCGGGCGACAACAGCGTCCGCCCTGACGATTTCAGTTTCCGCACCGGCGTCACCACCATGGCCGACGCCGGCAGCGCGGGTTGGCGAAATTTCGAAACCTTCCGCCACACTGTGCTGGACCGCGCCCGCACACGGGTGTTCGCCTTCATCAACATCGCCGGGTTCGGCATGTTGTCGAACATGGTCGAGCAACACCCCGAGGACATGAATCCGGCCGAAGTCGCCCGGTTGGCGAAGAAGCACTCGGACATCGTGGTTGGCGTGAAGACGGCGCATTGGGAGTCGTCCGAATGGACCGCCGTTCAGAAGGCGGTCGAGGCCGGCAAACTCGCCGGACTGCCGGTCATGGTCGATTTCGGTTTCTTCAAGAAGGAGCGGCCGTTCTGGGAACTGGTCACGCGGAAACTGCGGCCCGGCGACATCGCCACGCACGCCTATCGCACTCCGGTTCCGTGGATCGGCGAGGATGGCAAGGTCTATCCGTATCTCCATGAGGCGCGCAAGCGCGGCGTCAAGTTCGACGTCGGCCACGGAGGCGGCAGCTTCGCCTTCCGCAATGCCGTACCTGCCGTCGAGCAGGGATTCTGGCCGGATTCGATCTCGACCGATCTTCACACCGGCAGCATGAACTCGTCGATGATGGACATGCCGACGACCATGTCGAAGTTCCTCGCCATGGGCATGCCGTTGAAAGACGTCATCGCCCATTCGACTTATCTGGCCGCGGCCGTCATCGGCAAGGGCGACCTCGGCCATATCGCCGCCGGCGCGCCCGCCGACGTCGCCGCCTTCCGGCTGATGCAAGGCGAGTTCAAGTACGGCGATTCCGACGCCGGGACAATCTCAAGCAAGCAGCGGCTGTTCTGCGAACTGACGCTGCGCGACGGCGCGATCGTGTGGGACTGGAACGCGCGCGCGGGCAAGGACTACAAACTGCTTGGCCCGGCGTATGGGGTTCGCGAAGGCGAGTTCATCGTCCCGCCTCCGAAGTCGCATTGAGTCTGACCAAACGAACCCACACAGGCGCAAGCGCCGCAGGGACCCGCTCTCTTCGTTCGCGGCCTTATACTCTACCTTGGCCGCAGGCGCGGCCATTCGATCTCAACGCCCTGACGGGTGAGCGACGCCTGGAATTCGCGCAGGAGCTTTTCGGTGTTGCGGACCTGGCGCGGGGCGAGTTTGTTCGCCACGCAGTGGGCGGCGAGCGCTCCCGCCGATTCGCCGATGTTCCACTCGACCGGATGCAGGCGGTAGCAGCCGTTGGTGATGTGCGTCACGCCGAGGTTCTTGCAGCCGGCCAGCAGGTTCTCCATCCGCCGCGGGATCAGCGCGCCAAGCGGAATCTGAAACGGCAGCGAGCTGACGTCGATGTAGTTGTCTCCGCCCGATGACGGGTGGAGGTCGATGCGGTAGCTGCCAACGCCTACCGAATCATCAAACCGCTCGGCGGTCACTTCCTCGCGCGCCTTGCCCGTAGCCTTCATGCGGGCTTCGGTGCCGACATGGCGGTCGAGCACGGTGAACTCGGCGCGGATGCGGCGCGATTCGCGAATGTAGGGATACTTCGCCAGGCCATCCTCGGTGCCCGTCATGTCGGGCAGGAGATGCAGGCCTTTCCAGCCCGCGCCGCCGTCGGGGCGCGGCGCTTCGGTCTGCATCCAGTAGACAAGCGACAGGCTCAGGTTGCGGCCTCGCTTCAGATGGCGGGCGGCATCGGCCTCGGACCCGCCATAGAGGTTGCCGAGCCAGTAATCGTTCTGCGGCCAGTTGACCAGGGTGACGCCGCCCCTGCAGAAACCGGGCTCGAAGTTCTTTGGGCGCACAATGCGGCGGTAGATCCAGAGGTTCAATGCGCCCGCGGGACTGGCGTCCATGGCCGGGTCGAACATCACCTTGCGCTCTTTGAGCGAGATCGGATCGGACATCGACCAACTCAGCAGCTTGCCCGGCCACGGCGGACGCATCGCCGGCACGTAGTCGCGCCAGAACGCGTACTCGCCGGGCTTGTCGATCGTGTGGTCGGCCGCGGGATCGTAGCCCAGCGGGAAGCAGACGGTGAAGGCCTGGTGGTTGTTTGGCTGGGCCGCGGCGGGCGCGTTCAACTCGCCGGTCTCCTTGCCGGACTCGAAGCCCATGACGAATTCGGTTCCGGTGAGTGGCAGAAGATCGCCCATCTCCGTGGCGTCGATGAAGTAGCTCGCATCGATCGTCTTGGTGCGGCCGGTCTCCGAACTCTTCACCTTGACCGCGCGGACACGCGCGCCTTCGACATCGGCCGAGGCGGGCTTGTGGCTGCGTAACACAGCGAGTTGGCCCGCGGTCACGTAAGGCGCAAGCGCCGCTTCGAGCACAGCCAGCGACACCTTCGGCTCGTGCGTCAACACCGAGACCGATCCGCCGCCGGGATTCAGGCGCGGATTGTCGTGCGCCTCGCGCGTCAACGGATAGTTATCGCGGTAGTAACGCCGGACCGCTTCACGATAGGCGCGGTAAGCGCGTGTCGCGCCAAACGATTCGATCCAGGGATGCTCGTCGGGCGGGACGGCCTGCGAGGTGAGCTGGCCGCCGATCCAATCCGTCTCTTCCGTGAGGACAACCTTCATGCCGGCGCGCAAGGCGGCCAGCGCGGCGGCGCATCCACCGGTGCTGCCGCCGATCACGGCGACGTCGCAGCGGATGGCCTCGGAGGCGGCCCAGGCCGGAGCCGAAACGGCAATTCCTGAAAATGTTTTAACGAAACCGCGCCGCGTGAAGTGATGCATGGCTACTCTCATAAGCTATCATTCTGAGTGAATGGCGGTGATTACGGTCTCCGGCGAGCCCGGCTGCCGCAGTGGCGAGGTAGCCCGGCTGGTCGCGCAGCAGTGCGATTTCGAGCACGTCGGCGCAAGCCGGCTGGACGCAATGCTTGAAGAGGAGTTTGGCCCGGCGGGTGAGTTTCCCGAGCGGGCGTGGCCCGCGATGGCGGCGTCGATCCTGCTGCGGCACGCCACCGACAGCAACCTGGTGGTGGGCGTGGATGGCGCCGAGAACCTGTTCCGCAATTTCCCGGGCCTGTTGCGAGTCCGCATCGTTGCGCCGCGCAACCGGCGCATCGGCAACGTGATGCTCGACGACAGCCTGGACCGCACGGCGGCGCGCCAGCAGTTGAAGTCGCGGGAGAGGGCCGCGGCGGCGGCGCGTAAGTCGAGGTTTGGCAGGGCGACCGCCGCGCCGGAGTCGTTCGATATCATCCTCAACTCCGAGTCGATGGACGGCGGACGTCTGGCGCAGTTTGTCGTATCCGCGATCGAGGTGAAGTCGCTTCGGGATTTCGGCCTCCTGTCGAAGGCATCCGAGGCCCAGCAGCAGTTTCAGCTTCGCCTCCAGTTGGCGAAGGAAGGCATCCATCCAAAGGGCCGCGCCGATCTGCGGCGGGCGCAGTTTTCGCATCCGAGCGAAGAGATCTTCGCCAACCTGCTCGATTTCTACCGCATCGACTGGGAGTACGAACCGAAGAGTTTTCCTATCGCGTGGGACGAGGCGGGGCGCGTGCTCGAGAGTTTTACGCCGGACTTCTACCTGCCGGAGTCCAACCGCTACGTTGAATTGACAACCATGAAGCAATCGCTGGTGACCAAGAAAAACCGGAAGATCCGCCTGCTACGCGAGATCTATCCTCATGTGCAGATCCAGGTCTTCTACCAGAAGGACCTGCAGGACCTGATCTTCAAGTACGGGCTCGTCGAACAGAAGGCCGGGTAGGGCGCGCGATGAAAGTCCCATCAGCGCCCGCGATCGAGAGAGTCCTCTTCAGCGAGGACGAGATCCGCGACCGCATCCGCGAGGTGGCGGCCGAGATCAGCGCCCGTTACCGCGACGGCAACCTGAAGATGATCGGGGTATTGAAAGGATCGATCTTCTTCCTCACGGCGCTGGCGCGCGAGTTGTCGATTCCCGTGAAGATCGACATGCTGGCCATATCGAGCTTTTCGAACCACACTGGCGCGCCTGGCGTGGTTCGGATCGCCAAGGACCTCGACGATTCCGTCGAAGGCGAGGATGTTCTGCTGGTCGAGGACATCGTCGATACCGGGTTCACGGCTCGCTATCTATTGCAGACGCTCGCCGGGCGCGGGCCGAACACGGTGGCGCTATGCACATTGCTAGACCGGTCGGCGCGGCGGATCGTGCCGCTGAAGATCGACTACAGGTGTTTCGAAATCCCGGACCGGTTCGTGATCGGCTTTGGACTGGACTACAAGCAGCTTTACCGCAACCTGACCTATATCGCCGTGTTGAAGCCTGACCGGAACGGTTAGGACCTGTTTCAGACTTAACGTAGACTGACGATTTGAGTAGGGCGGGTCCCCTGACCCGCGCGCGACCCCCTGGTCGCGCCAAATGCCCGGCCAGGGGGCCGGGCAGCGGACGAGGGCGTCCGCCCTACTTCGGTACACGAAAACTGTGAAACTGGTCTAGCAGGCTTGTTCGGGTTCGAGCACGACCTTGCAGGCCCCATCCTCGAAGCGCATCAGCATCTCGAACGCCGATTGGACCTTCGACATCGGAACGCGGTGGGTGAGCATGGGCATGAACTTCCCGCCTTGCTCCTTCAGCAGGTCGAGCGCGGCTCCGCCGGTGTGATTGGCGCGGCGGACGCTGGCGAAGTACAGTTCCTTGCGGCGCATGTGGTGGAAGTCGAAGTTCGACAAGCGTCGCTCCTGCGGCACGCCCGTGATGACGACTCGCGCGCCGGGACAGGCTACGTACAGGGTCTGGTTGATCGTGTCGTCCTGCGAAGCGCAGTCGACGGATAGATCGACCCCGCGCTGTCCTGTGTCGCGCAGGATCTCCTTCACCGGGTCGGTCCGAGCCGGATCGATGGCCACATCGGCGCCCATGTCGAGAGCCAGTTGACGGCGGTAGGCGACCGGTTCGACGCACCATAGCCGGGAGATGCCGGCGATCTTGAGGGCCGCGATGGTGGTCAGGCCGATCGGCCCGGCGCCGAAGACGGCTGCCGTGTCGCCCAGCTTCGGCTGGACGAACCGAAATGAGTGGAGGATGATCGAGACCGGTTCGTAGAGGGTGGCCTCGGCGAGGCCCATCGTTTCAGGCAGCGGCAGCAGGTTGGCGGCGGGCAGGGTGACATGATCGCGAAAGAAGCCAGGCACGCCGGGGTTGCTCATGAACGTGACGTGTTGGCAGAGGTTGTGGCGGCCCTTCATGCACCATTCGCAGTGGTAGCAGTAGATAGGCGGCTCGCAGGCGACGCGGTCGCCCACGGCCCATCCTGTGACGCCATCGCCGAGGGCGGTGACGACGCCGGCGGGTTCGTGGCCGAGGACCATCGGATAGACGGAATCGGCGTCGCCGATGTGGCCGTCGACGAAGTGGTGCAGATCGCTGCCGCAGATGCCGATGGCGGCCATGCGGACCTGCACTTCGCCGGCACGGGGCGCTTCCTTCACATAGTCCTTGACTTCAAACCGGCGGTAGCCGGCCAATTCCGCAATTGCCATGCCTTTTATTGTCCTACAGGCCCAGCCGGCGGCTTGGCGAAGAAGAGACGCAGGAGCGGATCGGAAGGGTTCGACGATTCAACGACGCAGCCCGAGGTGCGGCGGAGTTCGCTGTAGCAGGCTTCGCTGCCCACGGCGAGGACGGGCCGCTCGATCTTCCTGGTGTCCATCTGAAGGGCGGCGCCGGCGAGTTCAACGACGTCGGCGGCCTGGATGAGGCCGGATAGCTCTCCGGCACGGTGACCGACAGTGATGGCGATGGGCGAGGCGAAGTCGGCGCGGCGAGTCTGGAAGCGGGCGCGGGCGGTTTCTGCCAGTTGTTCGAGGTGCAATGGAACCCAGTGGTCAAAGTCCCAACCGGCCTGTTCCCAGTCGGGGGCGAAATTGATGATGACGTTGCGGTGGTCGTCGTCGATGAGCCAGTCGACGACGGTCCGGGCGGCTTCCAGAATGAAATCCGGGGCGTGGATCTCCTGGTCGCGGGCAGGGTGGAAGACCCCGAGTTCGACGATGAGTTGATTGCGTGCGGCGGCGGCGATGAGAGCGGAGAGTTCACGCGCCTGGGCGGAATCCAATTTGCCCATCGGCGTGAACGCGTTTCCGGCCTCGCTTTGCAGAGGGACCCTGATCATGGTGGCGCCGGAAGGCTTGGGGTTGGCGCCCATCTGGCGCCCGGCCCCGAGCACCTTCCCTTCGGCGGATTTAAGATAGCCGCCGGCGTTCACCTTTTGCCATGGACCGTTGCCCTTGGCGCGGACGTAGATCGCCCGTGCGTCGAACTTGGGTCCGATGAGGTAGCCCGTGCTCACCTCGATGGCCTGGACCGAAGGAACAGCGATCAGTGTGAAGAAAACCGCCTTTGCCAATCCGCGCATCCAACGTCTCCTGGTGCGGCGTCTCCGGGTGCGGCGCCGGGAACCGCTCAGATTGAACTACTCCTTCTTGAAGAGGTTATCAAATGCGATGCGGGCATCGTTGGCCGACCTGGGCGCGGCCGCGTCGGGCCGGGCCGGCGGGCGGAACATCGCAGGCGGCGCGGCGCTGTCACGAGCCACCGTGACGCGGGCCCGGAAGAACGCGCATGAATTGGCGCCGTCCTTCAACGAGATCCGTTCCGTGATCGGCTTGGTGCACTGGAACCGGGTAGCGGGTTCGAAGTAGGTGCACTGTTTGCAGCAGTGCAGGGCGGCCTTGCACTTCGGGCACTCCTGCGAGAAATCGCAGTCGGGCGGCAGCGCGGTGGCGCAGTTGTAGCAGCGCGACGCGGCGGTAGCCTCGACGAGGCGGGGCAGTCTTGGCCCGGTCACGTCGATGGGGGGCCGGGGTCCGCGATTCCGCTCCCGGTCGGACCTGTCGCCGCGATCGCCGGTCTCGACGTTCGAGTCCATATAGCCGCGCTGTTTGTACTTGCGGTCGTCGTCCATCGGGGACGCTCCTTTGGTTTTGATACTCCCGCTGGGGCGGAAGGAAACAACCAGCTCAGGCAAGACGCTCTCTTGTCTGGGGGATCCTGGCGCGGAGGACTCGATAGCCTAAGGCGCCTGGGGCTGGCTGATCCAGGTTTTTCAATCACCCAACTCGCCGGGCCTGGTCCGGCCCGGACGTCTGAACTCACCCGGCTCAGTTCCTGTTTAGCAGATTTCGGCCGCGGAATCCAGCCCGGTCCGCGACGATCCCAAAATTTAGCGTCCCGCCCACTTCAGCGGACTATGGCAAGGCTTGGCCAGCGGATCGTCGCAATGGTTCGGACTCACCCGTAACGTATAGCCCAGCCGCCCGGTCTGGTGCGGCACGAACTCACGCAAGAAAATGCGCTTGCCATCCAACTCCATGGCGGGATGCAGCACCAGAACACTGGTCTCCTCAAGGCGGCCCGTCGAACCTACTCGTCCAACCACGGCCTCCACTCGGACATCCTCCGGATTCAACCCACAAAGCTCCACCGCGGCCCGTAATTCTAGCTCCGCTCCGCTCAAATGGCACGGCCCAAGCGAAGTGCCGGCGTCTTCAATCCTCACACCGGGCCATGCGGCTTCAACTTCTTTCTGCCATCTGGCCTTCTCGCGGGCGCTTTGGAAGCCGCCGCGCACCAGACTCTGCCAGCCTTCATGGGCCGGCTCGTAAAGCCGGGCGGTGTAGCCGCGAATCATCCGCTGGCAGTTGTATTTCGCGCTCAGGTGTTCGAGCGACATCCTGACCCGCTGAATCCACTGCACGGGAACGGCGTCTTCCCGGTTGGCGTAGTAGAGCGGCAGGATCTCATTCTCCAGCAGCGAGTAAACCGCCGTGGCGTGAATGCCTTCCATCCAGTCGTGATACTCTTCGCGGTCGCCGATCGCCCATCCGCCGGAGACTTCATACGCCTCGTCAAACCAGCCATCGAGGACCGAAAGGTTCAGCACCCCGTTCAAGGCCGCCTTCATGCCGCTGGTGCCGCAGGCCTCTTCTCCGCGCCGCGGATTGTTCAGCCAGAGATCCACGCCCTGCACCAACTCCCGGCCCACCTCGATGTCGTAGTCCTCGATGAAGACAACGTGCTTTGCCAGTTCGGTGTCACGAATATTCTGAACGATGCGCCGGATGAGTTCCTTGCCAGGGTCGTCAGCCGGGTGCGCCTTGCCGGCGATGATGATCTGGACCGGCATCGCCGAGTTCGAAACAATTCGTTTCAACCGCTCAATGTCCTTGAAGATCAGCGTCGCCCGCTTGTACGTGGCAAAGCGCCGCGCAAAAGCGATAGTGAAGACCTCCGGGTCAAACAGCTCGCCGATGCGCCTCAGTTCAAATGACGACGCGTGTCTTTGCTGCGCGCGCTGCGTCATCCGTGCGCGGACAAACTGCACCAACTGGCGCTTCCGCTTGCGGCGCATCTCCCAGAGATCCCGCGCCGGGATGTCCTGGACATGCTGGAAAACGGGCGTGTGCGGGTAGCTCTCCCGCCACTCCGGTTCAAGGTACTGGTCGTAAAGGCGCGCCAAGTCGCCATTGAGCCAGGTCGGCAGGTGGACGCCGTTGGTGATCGGCGTGATGGGGACTTCGTGTTCGGGCAGATTCGGCCACAGGTCCTGGAACATGGCCTGCGAAACCTCGCTGTGCAACCGGCTGACGGCATTGCGGTAGCAGGAGGTCATGATCGCCAGCACGGCCATCGAGAAGCGGGCGTGCGGGTGCTTCTGCCCCAGTTTCAGCACACTGTCAAAGTCGATGCCGGCATCCTCGCAGAAGCCCTTGGTGTAGTCGTACACCATATGCGAGTCGAACTGGTCGATTCCGGCGGGCACGGGCGTGTGGGTGGTGAAGACGTTGTTTGTCCGCACCGCGTCCAGCGCCTCGTCGAAGCTCAGCGCCTGATCCTTCATCATCACCCGGATGCGTTCCAGGGAAAGGAAGGCGGAGTGCCCTTCGTTCATGTGGTAGACGGTCGGCTCGAACTTCAGCGCTTTGAGCGCCCGCAAGCCGCCCACGCCCAATACCATCTCCTGCCTGATCCTGACCTCGCTGTTGCCTCCATAGAGCTGGTCGGTGATGTCACGCAACTCGGGAATCGTATTCTCGGGGACGTTGGTATCCAGCAGGATTAAGTCCACGCGGCCGACCTTCATCACCCAGACTTTGACGGCCACCCGGCCCTGCGGCATCCAGACCTCGACGCGAATCTCCTCCCCGTTATCGTCAAGCGCCGGGTGGACCGGCCAGGTGTAGAAGTCGTTCTCCGGGTACTTCTCCACCTGCCAGCCGTCGGGATTGAGCTGTTGCTGGAAGTAACCGGTCTGATACAGCAGTCCGACGCCAACAAGGTTGAGGCCGGCGTCGCTGGCCGACTTCAGATGGTCGCCGGAAAGGATGCCGAGGCCGCCTGAGTAAATGGTCAGAGACTCAAGCAGTCCGTACTCCATCGAGAAGTACGCCACGGCCATGGATTCCTTGCGAGGCGAGCCGGAGGAACCGGAATCGAGATATTTATCGTGGCTGTCGCAGGCCCGGTGGTAGGCGGCCAGAAAGCGCGGGTCCTCACCGGCCCTTTCGAGGGTCTTCTGAGGAATGCGGGCCAGCATGAGTACGGGGTTGTGGCCGCACTGTTTCCAGAGCCCTTCATCGAGCCGCTTGAAGAGCGTACGGACGGTATAATCCCAACTCCAATGCAAGTTGTTGGCCAGTTCACTCAGCCGCGAAAGCGGCGCCGGCAGCGCCGGGCTGACCAGAAACTCACGGACAGGTTGTATCTCAAATCCCATTGGCGTGCAAGTAACTCCCTGAAATGCTCAAAGGCTGATCATCGTGGGGGTGGAGGCTCGAACAAGGAAGCGCTTCGACTGCTCCCAGGATACCAGATCACCGCCTCTGCGCCGGACCGGCCAGCAGCGGTGTCCGCGGGGCCGGATTGACGCAAAGAAGATATCAAAATCTTTTTTTCAGTTTTGATAAATTTCGACATACAATACTGTCATGAAGCTAAGCGCGCAGGAAGAGTACGGATTGCGCTGCCTGCTCTACATGGCCAGGCACGGCGAAGAACGCAGCCATAGCATCCCCGAAATCAGCCGGTCGGAAGGCCTGTCGGTTCCAAACGTTGCTAAGTTGATGAGAATATTAAGACTTGGCGGACTTGTGGACAGCGTCCGCGGTCAAGCCGGCGGCTACATGCTGGCGCGGCCGGCCGGCGAGGTCACCGTATCGGAAATCCTGTCTTTGCTCGGCGGGAGTTTCTTTGGCCCGCATTTCTGCGACCGCCATGCCGGCCTCGAGCGGAACTGCGCCCATTTGGGTGACTGTTCAGTCCGCTTGCTGTGGTCGGCAGTCCAGAAGACCCTCGACGGCATCCTGTCCAAGACGACGCTCCGCGACCTCCTCAAGAACGAAGAGGAGATGGTGGAGTTCCTCGGAGCCAGGTGTAGGACCACAACTCCAGAGGCAGTTACGAGAGGCTGACTCTCCGGACAGTGATAACCGAAGCCTCGACGCCGCCCCCTGTGGGCGGCGTTTGTTTTTCAGTCAGTATTTAATGGAAAAGCCGGAGGCCGCCAGTGGCGCGCATTCGGAGACGTCCACCGCCCGCACTTCGCCCCACCGCGGACCCATGTGCAGATATCCGGCGAAGGCGTCGAGTTGCTCCTGCGTGCCGCTGGCGACCGCCTCCACCGATCCGTCGTCCAGGTTTCGCACCCAACCACTGACGCCGGTCAAAGATGCCGCGTTCTGCGCAAACGAACGGTACCCTACGCCCTGGACGCATCCACGGACGACAAAGCGGCGGGCGGATTTCGTCTGTCGTGTTGCCACTGACGAATATGGTAGCGGGAAAGACTGCACGCGCCGACCGTCATCCTGAGAGCGAAGGAGCCGGCGGCGAAGCGATTCGCCCCGGGCGTGGGATACTCGGCTCATGAGCTTCCCTGTTCATCGCATGAGGCGCATGAGGGCAACCGAACCGCTGCGCCGGCTGGTCCGCGAAACGCAACTTGCGCCCGACGATTTCATCCTCCCCCTGTTCGCCGTCGAGGGCGAGAGCGTCAGGCGGGAGATCAAGTCGATGCCGGGCAACTTTCAGTTGTCCATCGATGAACTGGTCAAGGAATGCGAAGAGGCCCACGCGCTTGGCATCGGCGGCGTGATTCTGTTCGGCATCCCGCAGCACAAGGACGAACAGGCGTCCGGAGCCTATGACGACGACGGAATCGTGCAGAAGGCCGTCCGCGCCATCAAGAGCGCCACGCCGGGCCTGGTTGTCGTCACCGACGTCTGCAACTGCGAGTACACCAGCCATGGCCACTGCGGCCTGGTCGTCGACGGCGACGTGGACAACGACATTACGCTGACCTGGCTGGCCAAGTCCGCCGTCTCCCACGCCCGCGCCGGCGCCGACATCGTCGCGCCCTCGGACATGATGGACGGCCGCGTCGCGGCCATTCGCGACGCTCTGGACGAGGCCGGTTTCACCAAGACGCCCATCATGAGCTACGCGGCCAAGTATGCGAGCTGTTTCTATGGACCGTTCAGGGACGCCGCCGAGTCCGCGCCTCAGTTCGGCGACCGCCGCGGCTACCAGATGGACCCGCCCAACGCCCGCGAGGCCATGCGCGAGATCGAACTCGACATCGAAGAAGGCGCCGACATCATCATGGTGAAGCCGGCCATGCCCTATCTGGACATCATCCGCATGGCCCGCGATACTTGGGACCTGCCGATCGCCGCCTACCAGGTGTCGGGCGAGTTTTCGATGATCCACGCGGCGGCGCGCAATGGCTGGATCGATCTGGACCGGGCCATGATGGAGTCGCTCACGTCGATCAAACGGGCCGGGGCGGACATGGTCCTGACCTATTTCTCCAAGCCCGCGGCACGGATGTTGGGTTAAGGCCTCAGGCGGCGACTTCCACGCAGTCGACCGATGACCATGGCCCGGGCAGTTTTGACCGTGGTATGCAGGAAAGCTCTTTCCCGGCCCGCTCTGGTAGGTTATACTGAAATATAACTTCAGGACGATTGCCATGCACACAACGAATCTACGCAAGGTCGGCGGCTCGGTCATGCTGGCTGTCCCGCCCGCTCTGCTCGACATCCTGCGTCTGCGGCCGGGGGGCAAGGTCGGCATCGCCGTTGAAAGCGGCCGGTTGGTTGTCGAGCCACAGCAGCGGCCTCGCTATACCCTGGACGAACTCCTTGCCCAATGCGACTCCAAGGCGAAGCGGAGCAAGGAAGATCGTGAATGGCTCGACAACGGGCCGGCGGGCGCCGAGATCCTCTGATGAAGCGTGGGGAAATCTGGCTGGTCGGGCTCGACCCCACGGCAGGACATGAGCAACAGGGTCGCCGCCCTGTCCTGATCGTTTCGCCCGAGGCGTTCAACCGTTTGACCAAGGCGCCTGTGGTCCTCCCTATCACCAGCCGTGGGAACTTCGCGCGGACGGCCGGGTTCGCCGTGCCACTCGCGGGCGCCGGAACCAAGACCACGGGTGTCGTCCGGTGCGATCAGCCCCGCGCGCTCGATCTCGGAGCCCGCGGCGGCAAGAAACTGGAAAGCGTTCCCGAAGCGATCATGGATGAGGTGCTTGCCAAGCTGGCGACGATTGTGGAATGAGCGACAGGAACGCGACAGGGGACTCGAAAGGGCCTGCAATAGGCGACCGGGCGGTGATGGAGTGGCTCGTGTCAATCTAGCCCACCAAGGGAGACCCCCCGGCTTTGCCGGGGTGGCAGTAGCAGTTTGACATTTCCGGGAGTCTGCTCCGGCTTCAAGCGAATGTGGAAGAGAGCAGCGGCCCGTGGAGATTGGTGCGGGATACCGTGGAGCGCTGCGCCCGCATAGCGATGCAGAGCCACCCGCAAAGCGGCGGGCTGCGAGTAGCGAAAGTGCCTCGACCGCGCAAGCGGTCCAATTCGGCCGCTTTGAGCGGCTCACAACCTAAAGCCCCCGGCTTTGCCGGGGGACTGGCGTTTGGCCCGTCAGGCAAAGCGGGAGGCGT
>CAZLDN010000005.1:0-76096 GCA_964558355.1 uncultured Candidatus Solibacter sp. | reverse complement strand
GGCGGTCCACCTCCGGTTCCAGGATCATCGAGGCGCGTCTGGCGAAGAACATCACACCCACCTTGTCGTCCGGCCCGAGGACCGCAAGCGCCTGTTGTGCCACCGCGCCCATGCGTCCAAGGAGAGGGCCCATGCTGCCGGAGACATCGAGAAGGAGAAGTACTTCAAGACGGTCACGCTCCTGTTCAAACGACAGGATGTTGATGGGTTGCTCATCGTCGAGGACAGCGAAGTCCGCGGCGGCGAGTCCTTTGACCGGCTTGCCGCGCTGCGTCACCTGAGCGTCGACACGGACCACGGCCGTGCCCGCCTGGAAGATAGGCGGAGGTTCGGGCGCTTGTGCGAACGCGGCCCCGGCGGCGAACATAAGGAAGAGCGGCCTCATGAGAAACATTATCGTCGGCACGGCGGGCCATATCGACCACGGCAAGACGGCGCTCACCCGCGCGTTGACCGGAATCGACACAGACCGACTTAAAGAAGAGAAGCGACGCGGTATCTCGATCGACCTCGGTTTCGCCCACATGGAGGCCGCCGGCATCCGGTTCGGTTTCGTCGATGTTCCTGGCCACGAGCGATTTGTTCGTAACATGCTGGCCGGCGCGGGCGGCATCGACATGGTGGTGCTGGTGATCGGCGCCGACGAATCGATCAAGCCGCAGACGCGCGAACACTTCGACATCTGCCGGCTGCTGGGCATCCGGTACGGGATCGTCGCGCTCACGAAGTCGGACCTGGTGGACGAGGAGATCGTCGAACTGGTCCGAATGGAGGTGGAGGAGTTCGTGGCTGGGTCATTCCTGGAGGGTGCGCCGGCGATTGTGGTCAGTTCAAGGACGGGCGCGGGGCTGGATGAGTTGCGCGCGGCGATGGTTGAGGTGGCGGGAGAAGTTGAGCCGAGGAAGGTGGAGGGCGGATTCCGGCTGCCGATCGACAGATCGTTTGTACTCAAGGGCTTCGGGACGGTGGTAACGGGGACGATGTGGAGTGGCAGGTTGAGGGTGGAAGACGAGGTCGAGGTCTATCCTATCGGGCGGCGACTGCGGGTGAGAGGGTTGCATGTTCACGGGGGTGCGGTGGAAACGGCGGAGGCGGGGCAGAGAGTGGCGGTGAACCTGGCGAACGTCGGAGCCGAGGAGTTGGGGCGGGGGATGGCACTTGCACCGCCGGGGTGGTTTTCTCCTACGACGATTGTCGATGTTTCGTTCGACTTGCTGAGTTCGGCGAAGCCTCTGAAACACCGCGCGCCGGTTCATTTCCATGCCGGGACGGCGGAAACCGAGGCGGAGGTCCGGTTGCTGGATGGAGCCGGCGCGGTCGAGCCGGGATCGGGGAGTCTGATCCGGATGCTGCTGAAAGAACCGCTGCTGCTGCTCCCGGGAGACAGGTTCATTGCGCGGATGTTCTCGCCGGTGGTGACGATCGGGGGCGGGGTGGTTTTGGACAACCAGCCTCCTTTGCGATTGAGGAAGCCGCTAGCACTGAAGCGACTCCGACGATTGGCGGAGACGGACGAGAAGGGACGGGCCTTCGAGTTCGTGGACGGGACGGCGGGGGGAATGGCTTTGCCTGGGTTGGTCGCCAGGACTGGGTTGAACGGGTCTGAACTGCTCAGATTGGCTCCGGAGATCGGGCTTGTGACGGTGCCTTCAACGCCCCCAATCCTGGTCTCCAAGGCCCGGTTGGACTCCGACCAAACGAACCTCCTTACGGCTTTAGCCCTTTATCATCAACAACATTCGATAGAAGTTGGGATGCCGAAGGTGGCTGCGCCGGTCCAGGGCGCTTTGCTTGAGTATCTGCTGGCCGGAACGAAGGAAATCGTCGCCGATGGCGATCTACTGCATTTGTCGTCATTCAAGCCACAGCTTCAGCCAGACGAGGATGAGGCGACGGCGAAGATGCAGAGGATGTTTCGCGACGCGGGGTTGGCGGTGCCGGCAGTGAACGAGGTTTTGAGGGATTCGGGCATCGATGCGAACCGGGCTCGGACGCTGCTTCAGACTTTATTACGACAAAAGTCGTTGATACGTATCAGCACTGATCTGGTCTTTCACGCGGAGGCTATTGGAGCCCTGAAGGCGGCGATTGCTGAGCGGAAGGGGACGCGGTTTGGTGTGGGCGAGTTTAAGGAGTGGACGGGGGTGTCGCGCAAGTATGCGATTCCGCTGCTTGAGTTCCTGGACCGGGAGCGGGTGACGCGGCGCGAGGGAGATCAAAGGCTTGTAGTTTGAACGGCTTCCGCCTGCGCACCGAGGAGCATTCGGAGGATATCGAGGCCCGCCTGTCTGGCTCCGGCACCGGTCTCTCCGGCGGGGCCGACACAGGAGGGACAGCCAGCTTCGCAGGAGCAGTGGGCGATGAGGTCGTAGGCTCCGGCCAGGAGTTGGTCCGTCATCTGGTAGAGCGGGGCGCTTTGGCCGATGCCGCCGGGGTAGTTGTCGTACAAATGTAGATTTGGCTCGAATCCGGCGACGGGTTGGCCGAATTCTTCAGTCAGGGCGATGCCCAGGTCCCTTGGATCACACATCAGCAACAGGGCGGCGACGGTGCGGAAGGCGTTGCCGAGGCCAGTGAGGGCGTTCAGGCGGTCAGTGGGGCTCAGGTGGGGCAGGCGGGCCAGAAACTCCGGTGTAAAGTGTAGATAATACGAGGTCGTGTGCATCTCCTGCTCGGGCAGGGAGAGCGCTCCGGCACCGATATTTTCCATCGTGTAGAACTTGATTTTCTTGAATCCGACGATCTGGCGGTTGACCCGGACTTCGCCGTGAGCGGCGCGCGCTTCGGCTACGGGGCAGGATTCGAAGATCTCCAGGATCTTGACCTGGGTGTAGTCAATGGCGTCGGTGAAATAGTCGCATTCGACCCGACGGACGTAGGCTTTGCGCTGGTCGTAGTCCATCTTCTCGACTTGATACTGGCGAGCTTCGTGAAGATAGATCGCTTTTTCGTGGAGCTCGACGAGGGCAGCGGGAAAGGCGACGATGGCGATCACATTTGCTTCATTTGTAATATCTATGACGACGAAGTTGTCGCTGGTGACGGAACGAAGGCTGATGGCGTCGGCCGGGTAGGTGTCTGAGGTCCAATGCCAGGCGCCGCCGGAGTGGTGGAGGACGCCGACCTCTTCGAGGAACTTGCAAAGTTCACCGGCGGGATGCGGGCCGAAAGGCTCGTCATCCTTGACTGGCAGTTCAAAAGCCGCACATTTCAAATGGTTTATCAGTATCTCCAGGTTGTCCGGATTGATGTGGGCGTGTTCGGGCGAGCTCTCGAAGAAGTATTCCGGATGCTCGACAATGTACTGGTCGAGGGGCGCGGAACTGGCGACAAGCAGAGAAAGCGAGGTCGTCATGCGGCGGCCGGCGCGGCCAGCGCGCTGCCAGGTGGAGGCGATTGTGCCGGGGTAACCGGCCATGACGACGACATCAAGCGAGCCGATGTCGATGCCAAGTTCGAGGGCGTTGGTGGCGACCACGCAGCGGATGTCGCCATCGCGGAGGCCGCGTTCGATGTCGCGGCGTTCGCGGGGGAGGTAGCCGCCGCGGTAGCCGCGGACGCTGTCAGGATGGGCGGGCGGGCGGCCACAGGAGTCCTTCAGATAGGTCAGCAGGACCTCGGTGGCGAGGCGGTTGTTGGCGAAAACGAGGGTCTGTTGGCTGCGGGTGACGAGGTCGGTGGCGATGCGGCGGGTTTCGTTGAGGTAGCCGCGGCGGATGCCGAGTTGGCGGTTGACAACAGGAGGATTGTAGAAAACAAAGTACTTCTCTCCGGTCGGGGCGCCGTTTCTATCGACCAGGTGGAACTGCTCGCCGGTGAGAGCCTCGGCCAAGGGGCGGGGGTTGGCGATGGTTGCCGAGCAGCAGATGAACTGGGGCGTGGCGCCATAGAAAGCGCAAATACGCTTGAGGCGGCGGATCACGTTGGCGAAATGGCTGCCGTAGACACCGCGGTAATAGTGCAGTTCGTCGATGACGATGAAGCGAAGGTTTTCGAAGAGCTTGGCCCACTTGGTATGGTGCGGCAGGATGCCGGCGTGGAGCATGTCGGGGTTTGTGAGGACGACGTTGGCGCGTTCCCGGATCTGTTTGCGGGCATCCTGGGGGGTGTCTCCGTCATATGTAAAAGCACGGATACCGGAACCCATGGCCTCGACCATGGCATGGAACTCATGCAGTTGGTCCTCGGCAAGCGCTTTGGTTGGAAAGAGATACATGGCCCGGGCTTCGGGCGAGCGGAGGATGCGGTCAAGGACGGGCAGGTTGTAGCAGAGCGTCTTGCCGCTGGCGGTGGGGGTGACGACGACGACGTTGCGGCCAGCGGCGAGTCCGCGGTGGCTGTCGGCCTGATGGGTGTAGAGGCGGCCGATGCCGCGTTCGTTCAGGACCTTGCGAAGCTGATCGGAGATTTCGGCGGGGATGTCTTCAAATTGGCCTTCGGAGGCGGGTTGGTGGCGGATGGCGCGGATTGGGGAGTCAGGCTCTTCCATGGAGGCCTGGAGGCGGGCGATGGTGGCATCGAGACCGGCGCGGCGGGCCAGGGAGAGGGATTCGGACTTCTTGGGGTCGGGGAATTCGAGGGACAGGTTCACACGCACCTCTTCGCCTTTTATTTGCTATGATTCTAGCTCACAATGACAGGAGGGGGAAGGGGAATGTGAAGCGACCGGCAAGAGGCGATGTCCATGGATTGCGACTGGCGCTTCAGGTGGCCCGACGGCGCGAGTGCTCTCACCCCGGAATATGCGCCAATTGCGCCACTCCGATGGAGCCGGACCAAGGGGGTCCGGCGCGGACGAGGGCGTCCGCCTTCCGATACTTGTTGAGCGAACTTTGGAGGGGCCGCTAAAGGCTGGTTCGGACGAACTCGTAGCGTTCGAGGGTGGCGGCGAAGGAGTGGATCTCCTTGTCGTGGCGCACGACCTTGCCCATGCAACGGAGGCGGACGTCGCCAATACGGCGACCTGTTGGCAGGCTGATGAAGTACTCGACGGGCTGGCCGATTTCGAGTGGGATCTCCGGGTTGGTAAAGAGGACGCCGCCGGAGCTGACGTTGCGGGTCTCGCCGGCGATTGAGACTTTCCGGACGCCCGCACGTGTCAACTCCACGGGGAGCTTAAGTTCAAACCGTTGTGATTTTCGCTGTTCCATCGCCGTTCCCAATCTAAGGCAAATCACCTAGCGCGATCAATGTCTCATAGTACTACTGATCAATCACTAGTACCAGACAATTCTGACGTAGTCCTAGAGCCGCCTGGCTTGGCCACAGATCGGGCAACGGGCAGCCTGGCGGGCGCATCTGAAGAGGAAGTAGTTGAAATCATGGCAGAAAGCGTGCGGGCGGCGGGTGGGGATGTGGATGATACACTGAAGGATTCCCCCTTGAGAAAGATCGTCGAAATCACGGCAGGGATCGTGCTGGTCGTGCTGGGCCTGATTGGCGGCCTGATCCCGGTATTGCAGGGGTGGATGTTCGGGATCCCCGGGTTGATCCTTTTGGCGAAGCACTTCAAGTGGGCGAAGCGGATTCTCGTCTGGGCAAAGAAGAGGTGGGACGGGGCGAAGGCTGGAGGACCGGCGGGCGGCGGCGATCATGCTTAAGAGCATCTCCGTGCATGGGGCGCGGGTGCACAATCTGAAGAACATCAGCGTGGAGATTCCGCGGAACTCGTTGACTGTGATCACTGGTCTGAGCGGATCGGGCAAGTCTTCGCTGGCGTTCGACACGATCTACGCGGAGGGGCAGAGGCGGTATGTGGAGACGCTGTCGCCGTATGCGCGGCAGTTTCTGGACCAGATGGAGCGTCCGGACGTGGACTCGATCGACGGCTTGAGTCCGGCGATTTCGATCGAGCAGAAGACGACGAACCGCAGCCCGCGATCGACGGTGGGGACGATCACGGAGATCTACGACTACCTCAGATTGCTGTGGTCGTCGATTGGGGAGCCGCATTGTCCCACCTGCGGGACGCCGATCTCGCGGCAATCGACGCAACAGATTCTGGAGCAGGTGCTCGCATTGGGGATGGAAGAGCGGGTGATGATCCTGGCGCCGGTGGTCCGGGGGCGCAAGGGTGAATACAAGAAAGAGTTGGAGAAGTATGCGCGGGCCGGGTTTGTGCGCGCACGGATCGACGGGACGTTGAGGGGATTGGATGAAGAGATCGTGCTGGACAAGCGGCGCAACCACACGATCGAAGTCGTGGTGGACAGGTTGCTGTTGAAGGCCGGCATGGAGAAACGGGTGGAAGCATCGATCGAGACGGCAACGAAGCTGGCCGGCGGGTTGGTGATGGTGGCGGTGGTGAACGGCGCGGAGCGGATGTATTCGCAGAACATGGCGTGTCCGGACTGCGGCGAGAGCGTGCCGGAGTTGGAGCCGCGGTCATTCTCGTTCAACAGCCCGTATGGGGCGTGCGAGCAGTGCCACGGGCTGGGTTCGGCTTGGGCGTTCGATCCGGAGAAGGTGATTGTGGACGCGTCGAAGCCGCTGTTTGACGGCGGGCTGGGGCCGGGCGGGAGTTCGTCGCTGATGCAGCAGGCAGTGGCGACGGCGGCGAAGCGGCTGAAGATTAACATAGACAAGCCATTTGAGGAGTTGAAAGCGAAGCAGCAGACAACGCTGGTTGAGGGCGCGGGCGACTTTCCGGGCATCATCGGGATGCTGAACCGGGCGTTCTGCGAGTATTCGGAAAGAACTCGAGAGTATCTGCTGGATTTCATGTCGGCGACGCGGTGCGCGGCGTGCGGCGGGCAGAGGCTGAAGGCGTCAAGCTCGGCGGTAAGGATGAAGGGGGTTGGGATTGGCGAGTTCACGAATCTGCCCATTGCGCGGGCGCTGGAGACTGCACGAAGTTGGACGCTGACCGAGCGGGAGCGGCAGGTTGCGGCGCGGATCGTGGAAGAGGTGAGGAACCGGTTGGAGTTTCTGACGCAGGTGGGGTTGGACTATTTGAGTCTGAGCCGGTCGTCGGCGACGCTGTCGGGTGGAGAGGCGCAGCGGATCAGGCTGGCGACTCAGATCGGGTCGAAGCTGCGGGGCGTCCTTTATGTGCTGGATGAACCGTCGATTGGCCTGCATCCGAGAGATAACGGGCGGTTACTGGACACGCTCGAACGGCTGCGGGAATTGGGCAACACGGTGTTGGTGGTCGAGCACGACGAGGAGACGATCGAACGGGCCGATTACGTGATCGATCTCGGCCCGGGCGCTGGGCGGTTGGGCGGCGAAGTGGTGGCAAGCGGGACGCCGAAGCAGATCGAGCGGGTGGCGCGATCACTCACGGGGCAGTACTTGAGCGGGGCGCGAAAACTGGAAGCGCCGGAGTATCGGCGGCGGGGCAATGGCGGGAGTCTGGTGGTGCGGGGGGCACGGGAGCACAACCTGAAGAGCATCGACGCGGCGTTCCCGTTGGGGACGCTGACGGTGGTGACCGGGGTGAGCGGGAGCGGCAAATCGACGCTGGTGCATGACCTGCTGTACCGTGCGCTGGCTAAGGCGATTTACAGGTCGAAGGCGATGCCGGGCGATTGCGATGGGGTGGACGGGTTGGAGTTGATCGATAAGGTAATCGAGATCGACCAGGCGCCGATCGGGAGGTCGCCGAGGTCGAATCCGGCGACGTATACGGGGGTGTTCACCCCGATTCGAGATTTGTATGCGATGTTGCCGGAATCGCGGGAGCGCGGGTACAAGGCGGGCCGGTTCAGCTTCAACGTAAAGGGCGGACGGTGCGAGGCGTGCCAGGGCGACGGGCTGAAGCGGATTGAGATGAACTTCCTGCCGGACGTGTTTGTGCCGTGCGACGTATGCAGGGGTAAGCGGTACAACACGGAGACGATGCAGGTGAAGTACAACGGCGTCTCGATCGCGGGACTGCTGGAGACGACGGTGGAGGATTCGGTTGAGTTGCTGGGCAACTTCCCGCACATCAAGCCGAAGCTGGCGACGCTAGTGGAGGTTGGGTTGGGGTATCTGCACCTGGGCCAGCCGGCGACGACTTTGTCGGGGGGCGAAGCGCAACGGATCAAGCTGGCGAAGGAGTTGAGCAAACGCCAGACGGGCAGGACGCTATACATTCTGGACGAGCCGACGACGGGTCTGCATTTCGAGGATATAAGGAAGCTGTTGGATGTGCTGAACCGGCTGGTGGATTTGGGCAATACGGTGTTGGTGATCGAGCATCAGATGGACGTGATCAAATCGGCCGATTGGGTGATCGACCTTGGGCCGGAGGGTGGCGAAGGCGGTGGGCACGTGGTGGTGGCGGGCACGCCTGAAGACGTGGCGGCGACGAAGCGGAGCCATACTGGGCGGGCGCTTGCGAAGGCGCTAGGAAACGGTAAAGTTGATTAGTACGCCGTGAGCAGGTATTCTTACAGCCCGTTGGATTTCGAAAACCTTTCGACGATCCCGATCGCCGAGCGCGGTGGCAAGGTGCAACTGGAGCACATGGGAACGCCGCCGCCAAAGGGCGTGAGCTTCTCGCGCTGGCTGGATGGACTGCCGAAGATCCTGGCGGCGGATTCGCTGCGCGGCGTGGTGGCGGCGCTGATTGAGGCGAAGAGGAAGCGGCGGGCGATTCTGTGGGGGATGGGCGGGCATGTGATCAAGTGCGGACTTGCGCCTGTATTGACCGAGTTGATGGACATGGGTTATGTCACCGGATTCGTCATGAACGGAGCGGCGACGATCCACGATTTCGAGATCGGCATTGCGGGGGCGACAAGCGAGGATGTCGAGTCGGTGCTGCCGGACGGGCGATTCGGGACGGCTGAAGAGACTGGGCGCGAGATGAACGTGGCGATTCGTTCAGGCGCGGCGAAGGGCTTGGGCATGGGCGAGGCGCTTGGGGAAGCGATCTGCGGGCTGGCAAAAGCGGAATTCGCAGGCGCGTGTTTGCAGGTACAGGCTTACCAGCGAGCGGTTCCGGTGACAGTGCATGTGGCGATTGGAACGGACACGCCGCACACGCATCCGGCGGCTGAGGGCGCGGCGATCGGCCAGGCGACGCATCACGATTTCAAGCTGTTTTGTGCGATTGCGCGGGAGTTGAACGACGGCGGGGTCTATTTGAACGTGGGGTCGGCCGTGCTGTTGCCAGAAGTATTTCTGAAGGCGGTGTCGGTGGTGAGGAACCTTGGGTATCCGCTGGCGAACTTCACCACGGTCAATTTCGATTTCCTGCAACATTACAGGCCGAAGGCAAATGTGGTGGACCGTCCGCACGCCAAGTCGGGAGGTAGAGGCTACTCGCTAACCGGGCATCATGAGATCATGATTCCCCTCTTGGCGGCGATTCTGGCCGATTCTGACGCATGAACCCGACGCCGAACAGCGAGGTTGAAGTTCGACCGCAGGCCGGGCAGCCGTTCTGGGACTGGTCCGACGTGGGCATGTTCGTTGGGCTCGGTCTACCGAGTCTGGCCCTGGCGCTGCTGCTTAGCAAGGGCCTCAAGATGATCCTGCCGGCCGGCGGGAGCGTGGCGCTGACTGCGTTGAGTTTCCAGTTTTCCTGGTATCTGCTGTGGTTCGCGGCCCTCTATTTCCTGTTGAGGATGAAGTACGACGAGCCGTTCTGGCCTGCGATGGGGTGGATCGCGCCGTGGCCGCGGATGGGGATGACGCTGTTCGCCGGGCCGATGCTGGCCGTGGCGGTGGTGATCGTTGGCGGGTTGATGCATACGCCGGAGATCGACAACCCGATTCAGAAACTGCTTGTCGGGCGATGGCCGACGTTGCTGGTGGGACTGTTCGCGACGACGTTCGGGCCGCTGGCCGAGGAACTTGGCTTCCGCGGATTCCTGCTGCCGCTCATGATGAGGAGTTTCGGGACGGCGGGAGGCGTCGCCCTCTGCAGCGCTACGTTCGTGGCGTTGCACGGGCCGCAGTATTCGTGGTCATGGCAACATCTTTTGCTACTGCTCCTGGCATCGGTGGCGTTCTGCCTGATCAGGATCAAGACAGGTTCGACGGCGGCATCGACGCTGGTTCATGCGACCTACAACCTGACATTCTTCACGGGCTTCCTGCTCCAGGAAAGGGACCGCTTCTTCTAATGGTCGAGACAATTCAATGGACTCCGCTGGGCGTGGTGATGATCGATCAGACGCGCTTGCCAAGAGTGGAAGAGTACGTCACGTGCACGACGTATGAAGAGGTGGCTGAGGCGATCAAGACGATGGTGATCCGCGGGGCGCCGGCGATTGGCGTGGCGGCGGCGATGGGCGTCGCGCTGGGCGTGAGGCAGGCTTCGGCGGAGACGTTGGACGCGGAATTCGAGCAGATCTGCGACACGCTTGCGGCAACGCGTCCGACGGCGGTGAACCTGTTCTGGGCGATTGACCGGATGAAGCGGCTCTACGCGAGCGTGAAGGGCCAGGGCATCGAAGCGGTGAGGGCGGCGATGGAAGCCGAGGCGATCAATGTCTATGAAGAGGACATCGCCATCAACCGCGCCATGGGCGCACACGGCGCACCGCTGGTGCCGGACGGTAAGACCGTTTTGACGCACTGCAACGCAGGCGCGCTGGCTACGGCTGGTTACGGCACGGCGCTGGGCGTGATCCGCGCGGCTGTGGCGGCGGGCAAGAAGATCGACGTCTTCGCCGACGAGACGCGCCCGTTTCTTCAAGGGGCGCGTCTGACGGCGTGGGAGTTGATGCAGGACGGGATTCCGGTGAAACTGATCACCGACAACATGGCGGGCCATTTCCTGAAGAGCGGGCGGATCGGCTGCGTCGTTGTCGGCGCGGACCGGATCGCGCGTAATGGCGACGTGGCGAACAAAGTGGGGACGTATGGCGTCGCGGTGCTGGCGAAGGAGAATGGCGTGCCGTTCTATGTCGCCGCGCCGATCTCGACGCTGGACCTGACGCTGGATTCGGGCGATCAGATTCCGATCGAGCAACGGCCGTCGACCGAGGTGACCGAGGTCTTCGGCGTACCGGTGGCGCCGGAGGGAGTCGAAGTGGAGAACCCGGCGTTTGATGTGACGCCGGCGCGTTACGTCACGGCGATTATCACGGAGAAAGGCGTCGTGCGGGCCCCTTACACTGAGACGTTAGCGGCATTGGTGAAGTCATGAACCGGTTTGGGCTAAGCAGCTAAACTGGTAGGGTGACGAGAAGAACGCTGCTTGCTTCGGCCGCCGCACTGGCGCCTGGACTTTCCACCGCGGGACCGCTTTCCGGCCGCCGCCTGCCGAGCTTCGCTTTGCCGGATTCAAACCTGAAGGTCCATGATGTGCTCGACTACAGGGGCAAGCCTCTGTTGCTCGATATCATGCAGACGACATGCGCGCACTGCCAGACGATGGCGCCCAATCTGGAGCGGGTGAGGGCGAAGTACGCGGGCAAGATCAGTGTGCTGGCGATCGTGGTCCCGCCGGACACGCAGGCGACGGTGTCGCAGTTTGCCGCCAAGTACCGGGTCAGTTCCCCGTTCCTGTTTGATTGCGGCCAGGCCGCCGCCGCGATTCTGAAAGTGAGCCCGCAGAACCCGAAGATCAACCTGCCCCAGTTGCTACTGGTGGACGGCAGCGGGATGATCCGGGAGGACTGGGCGTGGAGCGAATCGACGAAATCCGTGTTCGAGGGCCAGGGTTTGGATGCCGCCATCGACCGGCTCCTGAACCGCAAGTAGGCAGGCAGGGTTTGCTCAACAGAACCCGGCCGATCCGCGGAATGGACGCCTGATGACCCGCCGCAGCCTAATCTCCCCGCCGGCCAGGGTGATTGACACGCCGTCCAGTCGGACCTTACCATCGGAATGCGTAGGGTCGACCGGCCGGATGGCCGGTCGCCAAGAGGGAACCCGGTGGAAATCCGGGACTGCCCCGCAGCGGTAAACGGGAACCAAAGCCGCCCACAGGCACTGGCCTCCTTCAAGAGACCGGGAAGCCGCGGCAAGTAGGAACCGGCGGACGAGCCCATCGTCTGTCACACGCCCGTAAGTCCGAAGACCTGCCTTGCGCCGCGGCAAATATGTCCGCGGATACCACCGCTCTCGAGGGAGGAGCGCACATGATACGCGCTTTCGTTTTCACGCTGCTTCTTGCAGCATCACTGCCTGCACAATCGGCGGGCATTCTCAAAGGAACAGTCATAGATCCGCAATCGGCCGCCGTCGCCGGCGCTTCGGTACGTATCTTTGGCCGGTCGTCCAGCTTTACCCAGACAACCAGGACAGGACCTGGGGGGGAGTTCGAGTTCGATTCCCTGCCCGCAGGCCAATACCTGGCCGAGGCCCGGACAACAGGCTTCGATCAGGGCAGCCCGGTTGAAGTCACCGTCGATCCGGCAAGGGCGACGGTGATCGAAATCAAGTTGTCGATTCAGGGGCTTTCGACGCGAGTCCTGGTGACCGCCTCTTCCACGCCGGTTTCGACGGACCAGACCAGCAAGGCGCTTGACGTGGTGGACTCGGCCGAAATCGAGAGGCGGGGCGAGATCACATTCGCCGAGAGCGTGCGCAACGTGCCGGGCGTGCGCGTGCAGCAGCTCGGCGGGCCGGGGTCGTTCACGCGCATCCTGACTCGCGGATTGCGAGCCTATGACACGTCGATCACGATCGATGGCGCCCGCTTGCGCGACGCCGCTTCGGTTCAGGGGGACGCGACCGCGTTCATCGGCGACCTGCTGGTGGCCGGGTCGGACCGGATCGAGGTATTGCGCGGATCGGGTTCGTCGCTCTACGGTTCGAATTCAATTGGCGGCGTCTACAACATCGTGACGGACTCCGGCGGCGGCCCGATTCGAGGCGAGCTGTCGGGCGAAGGCGGCGGCCTTGGGTTGATGCGCGGGTTGGCGCACGTCGCGGGCGGCGCCATGGACAACCGGCTGCAATACAGCGCGGGCCTGGCGCACTTGAACGTCAACGGCGGGATCGACGGCATTGAGAACGTCAAGAACACCTCGGGCCAGGGTCTGGCGCAGTTCCATTTCAGGCCCGGCGTATCGTTGACGGCCCGATTGATGGGCTTCGGCGGAACGTCAGGCCTCACGAGCAATCCCGTGGCCGCACTTACGGCGAATCTGCCTTTGGGCGTTGGTATCGTGGATGCGCGTCCGCTGCCGGCCGGCGAGGTTCTCCGGCTGGAGCAGGGCCTGGGTGTCAACTGGGGCAGCGCGACATTTGCGCCGAACCTCTACGATCCGGACAGCAAGCGGCTGAGCGGCGTCCTGTCGTCGATGCTGACCTGGAACCATCAGGTCAGCGCCCGCGCCGGGTACCGCATTTCGTGGCACAACCTCACATCCGAGCGCGACCACCGCAACGGCCCGGCGGGTTACGGCTACCAGCCTGGCTATGACAGTTCCAACTACTTCCGGGGCCGGTACGACACGCTGAACGCGCGCACCGACCTGTGGCTCACCCGCGGCAATCTGCTGACCGCCGGTTACGAGTGGGAGCGCGAATCCTATCGCAACCATGCGACGGACCAGAATCCCAGCGCCGGTTTCCAGACCGACGCCCTGACGACGGCCCAGCAGCGCAGCCACGCCGTCTTTGTCCAGGACCAGGCACGTTTCCTGGACGACCGCCTCCAGGTTTCGGTCAGCGGGAGGATGCAGCATTTCAACCTCTTCGCGCCCACGTTTGCCGGGGGCGCGCCGCAGTATCAGGGTGCTGAGTTCAAGTCGCCACAGAACGCCTACACGGGCGATGCCGCGGTGAGTTATTACCTCCCGTCGTCCGGCACCAAGCTGCGCGCCCATGCCGGAAACGGCTACCGCGCTCCGGCGCTCTATGAGCGTGTGGGCGCATCGTTTTTCTGGGGGGCGTTCAGCGCCTATGGCGACCCGCGGCTCAGGCCGGAACGCAGCATCGCCGTGGACGCCGGTTTCGATCAGTATTTCGCCTACTCGAAGGTCCGGGTGAGCGGAACGGTGTTCTACACGCGGCTCCAGGAGGTGATTGGTTTCGCTTCGCTGAGGAACGACCCGTTTGGCCGGTGGGGCGGATATGTGAACGTGGGCGGCGGCCTGGCGCGCGGGCTTGAACTTTCAGGAGAGGCGCGGCCGTGGCGTAGCATGTTGCTGCAAAGCAGCTATACCTACACCAACGCCGATGAGCGCAATTCGATTCTGACCGACGGCGGTGTGAGGGCGATCCGCGTCTTCCCCCACGCCGTGACATTCGTGGCTACGCAGCAGTTGACCAAACGAACTCAAATCACCGCCGACTTCTTCGGCGCGAGTGAGATGATCTCGGGTACGTTCTTCGTGGGATCAGGCACGCGGCCTTACCGTTTCGACGGGCCGCGCAAGCTGGACCTCTCGGCCAGCTACACGAAGCCGCTTTCGGAGAAGGTGGATCTGCGCTTCTTCGTGCGGGCCGAGAACGTTTTGAACCGGACCTACTATGAAGACGGTTTCCGTACGCCGAAGTGCTGGGCGACGGCTGGCATGAAGTTGGTCTTTTAGGAGTCTGTAAAGACGACGTGGGCCGGACTTCATAATCCGGCCCAACCGGCAAAATCAATCGGGCGTCACAGTGAGGACGCGCTTAGCCTCGCCGGCTGCGATTTCGATGGTTGAGGCCAGAGTGCCGACTGTGACAGGCATCCACCAAAGGCCGGGATAGATCTCCGACTTGGTGAGATGGGATGCCGACTGGTAATCGCGGCCGACGGTGGCATTGCCTCTTGTAACCACCGCCTCGGGCGTGACATCTTCCACAACGGCACCCGACACGTCATGCAAGCGAACATAGTAGTTGACCGTCGATCCCATTCTGAACGTTTCCGGGAGGACTGGGATGCTGATCTGGGTGGGTGCTCCAGTCTTCACGGCCAGCCAGTAGGGGATGCGAATCTCGATTTGAGTCTCGTCGTCCCGAATGACGAGAAAGCCCTGGTAGTTGCCGGGTTCGAACGTGCCCGTGAAACCAAGTTGAGGTCCGGCAATCTGATCGTGGTCGAGAGTCAGCGTCGAGTCGGTCAGAATCGGCTTCACTTCATTGGACGATCGCAGTTCAAGCGTGTAGGTCTTGGTGGTAGCGGCGATGTTCTTGACGATCACCTGCCTCCAGAGATCCAACCCGGCGCCCTTCTGTAGACCAAACGAAACCGAGACCGGACGCGCCACCAGGCTGGTCTTAACCGCGCCATCGAGGTTCAGCGACCCTGCGCCCGCCTTCATCACATCCATCGCCGCCGATTCGCTCTCCATCATGGGCCGCGCCGTGTTCACGAGGAGCGACCGGTAGTCCTCGGGCCAGAGACCGGGCCGGGCTGCCTTGATTACTGCCGCCGCGCCAGCCACCATCGGTGCGGAAAAGCTGGTCCCCGACGTAGTGACATAGCCGCTGGTGGTGTACAGCCCTCCGGTCCGGTATTCGGTTTGGCCGGCCGTATAGACGCTGCTGCCTGTCGCCACGAGGTCGGGCTTGATGGTGTAGTCGATCGACGGGCCGATGCTCGAAAACGAACTGAGCTTGTTCGGGTCGCCGGCGATGACGAACCGCGCCTTGACCTGATAGGGCGTCTCCACGGTCCCGGCAGCGGCGGCTTCGATTAGCTTTGCGCCGTTGTCGTAGCTGATGAATAACCCTGGAATCGAGGGGTCGTCATCCACGCTCATCGTGACCAGCGAATTCGGGTCGGTGTCGTCCGGCTTGTTATAGACGATGGCGGTGGTCGCACCCGACAGGTAGGCGTTCTTCAACTTCACCGTGAAATTGCAGGCGCCGCGCTGGATCAATGGGATCTTGCCCTCTAACACTCCATCGGCAACCCGGTCGCACAGCAGCTTTGTGGAGTCGAATTGAGTCACGTCGATGACGACGCCTTCCACATTCACCGTGGTGCTGGTCGCATCCGACGAGGCTCGCGCATCAAAAGTGGAGCCGTCGGGCAGAACGACGGCGGGACTGACAATGGCCCGGTTGGTCTGAACCGAGCCGACGCCGATCACCAATGGAGCGGACGCTGAACCGTCAAGAGTCATCAATTCAGGTCCATCGTTTCCCGCCGAGTTGACCACGATGATGCCCGCCTCGGCGATGCGGTTGGCCGCCTCCGCCATCTCGTCGGCGGGGTAGGCGTCGAGCGCGAGCGAGCCCAGGCTGATGTTGATTACTTCCATGCCGTCGGCTGCCGCGGCGTCGAGCGCCTGGAGAACGAAATCCGTGGGGATCGAATTGGTGGCCCAGCGCGCGACCTTGTAGATGCCCAGATAAGCGTCCGGAGCGAATCCGGAGATGACGCCGGAAGGCGACTCATGCTCGACTCCGGCGGCGATCATCGCCGTGGCCGTCCCGTGACCGTAAGTGTCAGTAATCGTGCGGTCAAACTCGAATGTCCGCGCCACGATGATTTTGCTCGAAGTCAGTGCGAGATTGGCGCTCGACGATGCAAGAGGGAAACCGTCGGGAGCAGCCATGTCTGAAGGCGCCCTGAATGCCGGATGGCCGGGCTGGATTCCGGTGTCCACGATGCCGATCTTGATGCCTTTGCCGCGGGTCCCGGATGCCTCCCA
Source organism: uncultured Candidatus Solibacter sp. (assembly GCA_964558355.1). GTDB lineage: Bacteria > Acidobacteriota > Terriglobia > Bryobacterales > Bryobacteraceae > PNKE01. The sequence goes on along the minus strand of CAZLDN010000005.1, from coordinate 59,615 downwards.
CGCCGCCTTGACCTGGTGTATGTCCGGCGCCCTGTCAAGATGCAGCTTGAGGTCGCGCGAAATGCGGACACGCTTAACTCCGGGCAGCGATGACAACTTTGCGAGATCGCCCGCATCTCCTTCCACAATCAGGGCGTTGATCGCCGTGCCCAACTTGGCGACCACTGTCGTGCCCTTCGCCACTGAACGGATTGCCCGCTCCGCCGAAGCGTGCTCGCGGCCGATCGCTTCGCGCCGCGCACTCCGGTCTCTCTCTTTCGCGACAATCGCAGGTTCGCCTGTCAATTCAACGATGTAGCGGACCGGTTCGGCCGCCCAGGATGCCGCCAGCGCGGCAGCGAACGCAAAAAGTAAGCGCAGTTTCATCTTCCGACTTTCAGTCTATACACTAAGACTCAATCCGTTATCGGCAGGTTTACAGTCTTGCTTGAGATTCCGTTCACGGTCACCTGCAAAGATTGCACCCGCTCCCCGGCCGGGAGATCGCCGGGCACGACAAGGATGATTTCGTAATCGGCCACCCGCCCGGGCATCAGCCTTGCTGATTCAACAGATGCCGCCCGTCCGCCCACGGTCACATCCAGTTCGGCCTTGAGAATCGATGGTGGATCATCCAGAGCGGGCTTACCCGACTCGGGCTGGTTCTCAACCGCGCCTAACCCGTTTGCCAGCAGCAGGATCCGGCTGCCGCGGCGGGCGCGGTTCACGCTGTTGATCTCCTGGCCGGAATCGTCCCACGCTCGCGGGAACCGCTGTCCCGTCTCCGAATCGGTGAGCTGCAGCAGTGCTGGCGACGCCGCGGCGATCTTGGCTGCATACAAACTGGTTGACGTAAAGCCGTCGAGCGAAACCTTGAGCTTCGCCGCGGCCAGGCCCGCCAGTTCCCAGGGCAACTGCACGTCGATTCGGCCGTCGCTCACAAAGGCGATATGGGCCGGAGCCTGGACGCCCTGCTCGGGCGCGTCAAGCGAGACGCTGACACCGCCGAGAGAGAGCGGCAATTCGGGGCCCTTCGCCCACAACGTGAATTCCGACAGTCCGCGTCCGCGGATGGAAACCATCGAGCCGGCGGCGAGGCCTTCGCTCGCCGATCCGTCGGCGGCATTCACGACGCCATCACTCTCAATGACCGGCGAGAGCCTCGCCTGGCCGATGAACTGGAGCGGCGCAAGTACGGGAATCTCGGCTTCGAAAACCTGGTCGCCGAGCCGGTCTCCCAGCCACACGGTTGTCGCCTCGCCTATCCCATAGATGTCAGTCCGGGGATCGGAAAGCGACGGATACGCGGCGGTGATCTCGCCGCCGCCGCTCACCACCCGCCACTGGACGGGCACATTGGGTACCGGCACGCCGTAGCGGTCCACTACCTTGAACAGCAGGCCGCCACGCAGCACTTTGTCCACCTGGCCGGTGAAAGATCCGTTCCGGACGGGAATGATGTTGTGCGGCACGCCGTCGCCCACAAGATAAAGGAAGGGAATCTGGAAAGGCGCGCCCGCGCCGCCCACCTTGATGACGCCCTCATAGCGCCCGGGTAGCGGCGCCTGGCCGCCCAGTTCGATCTTTACAGGTTCGGACTCGGCTCCCGCCTGAAGCGTGAATGCCGAAGGGGTGATGGTGATCTTTCCGAGGTTGTCGTCGGTCCAACGCTCGAGCGAGAGGCTCAACTCCAGCGGCGCTGCGCTGTGGTTGCGAAAGACGAGACTGCGCTTCACCGGCCAGTTGGCGTCGCTGAGCACGCCAAACGAAAGCGTCGCCGGGCTGACGGTCGCCATGGTCGCCAGAGCGGACTCGGCGTCGAGTTTGCCGGAGCCCATGGCCACGACACTGGCATAGATCGTCTCGCCGCTGCTGTCCACGTCATAGATCTCCGGATCGGCGGTGTTGACCACCGAAGACTTAAGGATGGCCGCCCGCTGATTCTCCGGAAATTCAGTCAGGCCGGGGAAAAACTGCCTGGACAGGGCCACCGCGCCAGCAACCAAAGGAACGGCAAAACTGGTTCCCTGGACGGCCGTGTAGCCCGACTTGTCAAACATGTCGCCTTGGTCGTCGAACATCTGGGTGGCGGCATACAGATCTGTGCCGGGTGCGACGAGATCGGGTTTGAACCCGCCGGTTCCAATCGCCGGACCTTGAGAGGAGAAGTAGGCGGCATAGTCGGCGAAGTCGGTCGCATCATACTCGACGAAGCCGGGATTCAGGCTCACTGTTCTGCCCGGAGCAGCCGTGAAGTGCTCGCGAAGGAGGACACCGTTATCGTGGCCAACCAGGATCAGCGGAATGGGCGTATACCAAAGGCCCTGGGGCGAGAAGATAGAGTTGTTGCCCGGACCGCGCATGAACAGGACCGCCTTTGCTCCAGCATTGGCCGCATGGGTCACCTTGGTTCGTAGAAGGCAACCGCCGGCCTCGATCAGCGCGATTGACCCGTCCAGTGAACCGCCGGGCAGCGGCGAACAGGCCTGTCCGTCGTCTTCCAACTTCTTCACGTCAACCAGCGCCGCCTCCAATGGCTCGGCTGGTTTCGGACCGTTGCCAAACAGGGCGGGAATCAACTTCAAGGCTTCCGGCACATCCGCGCCGGTGGCGGCGACGCTGTTTGTCATCGCGTGAGCGTTCGTGGTCGCGCCGACGGTGATCGCCTCGGGTGTGGTTCCAGGACTGCCGATCGTATTGAAAGACGGCATGTACTGTCCGCTGTCGCCCTCGTTGCCTGCCGCCACGACGCACGTCAATCCGAGACGCGCCGCCCGCTGGATATACTCGACCCGCGGATCGCATGCCGTTCCGTCCGGAAGTCCGGAACAGCCGCCGGGCGCGGTGTCGCCAGGGCCGAAGACAGCCGGAAAGCTCAAGCTGAGAGTGACGACATCCATGCCGTCATAGAGAGCGTCTTCAAGCGCGGCAGCCACCACATCGGTGAAGGTCACGTCGTTCACGCCCGGAGAGCCAAAGACCTTGTAGTTGCCCAGGTACGCCTTCGGCGCCACGCCTGCGATGACGCCTATCGGCGACTCATGGATCGCGGCAGCGGCGAGAAACGCCACCGCCGTCCCATGGCCGACCCGGTCGCGCGGCGAAAGGTCGTCGGGCCGGGAATCCTCGGGGTACTCAGGCGTAGACAACATCCGAACATAACTGCGGGCGGCGATCACCTTGGGGTTGGTGAAGGCGCAGTCGCCGGTGGATTCGCGGCAAAGGCGCGCCGTTTCAGGCAGCGAGGTGTCGGAGAAAGCCGGATGCGACTGGTCTATCCCCGTGTCGATCACGCCGATCTTGACGCCGAGTCCGGCTTTGTCGATGTCTCCAATCGCCCGCCACGCCTCGGGCGCCCGGACAAGTCCCAATGCACGGTTGCCGGCCCGTGTGACAGGCTCGGATGCGATCACCCGGCTGACGCCCGGCAGAGTGGCAACATCGGCGGCCTCGGCGCGCGTCGCCATGACGGTGATCGAGTTCAGAAGCGTATGGGTGGATCCAACAATTGGAAGCCGGCGGGACCTCGCATACTGCCGCACCCGGTCCTGTCCCAGCCGAACACGCCGCAAGGCGCTCACGGCGTGGCCGGAACGCAGCTCGGACCGGTCCACCACGGCATCGCCGACAGGTGCGTCTTCAAGCAGGACCATCCAACGGCTGCGCGGGCCGGCGTCTTCCGGCGTGCCCACCACGGAGGCAGTGCGAGGGGGAGCCTGTCCGGCGGCCAAAACGCCGGTCAGTACCAGCGCTGCGAATGCTTTGAGTAGGATGCGGCGTTCCACGCCCTTTCGGACGCAGGCCGAAGCCGCCTGGTTTCTTCGCTCAGGCAAACGACTTTGCCCTATCCACTGGAAAAGAGGAATCATTGAACTTACTCTCGCCTCATGCCGAAAGGCCCACGCCAGCGCGTATGCGCCGCGATTTCGGTTCGCACACCCGGCACTGCGTGGTGGCCGGTTCCGCGCAAGCGCCAGCGACTCCACCCGGCCCCAATAGAGATGGCCGCTTCAACGGTGCGCACCCTCATCCTAACAGGCGCCATGAGCGTGAACGGCAGTGGCTAACTCGCCCGCACCTTCCCCGCACGGTATTGTTCGACAAACCGCTCCGGATCCTCCATGGCGCTTTCGACCCGCAGAGTTCCGGAGAGCAGATACAACAGCGCAAGGGGAATCCCAATCACCGTGATTGAAAGGAGCCAGAAGTAGAACCAGCTCCCCATGAACTCATATCGGACGATCTTCGACATACTTTCCTCCAAATCCGCTCTTCGCCCAATCCGCTCAGCGGACTGGGATGTCGATCTCGGTCCGTGTGCCCTGGCCCGGCCGTGAGTCGACGCTCAGCCTGTAATTGTCCCCAAACAGGACGTGAAGCCGCTCGTTGACGTTGGAGACGCCGATGCCCGCCTGTTCGAGCAAAGTGGCCAGCTTCGCTTCCTCGATGCCGACGCCATCGTCCTCGACAATCAGCAGGACTCTGCCTAGCCCTGCCCTTCGCGCCGCCAGCCGGATCCGGCCTCCTTGCAGCTTGCTGGCAAGGCCGTGGCGGATCGAGTTTTCGACGAGCGGCTGGAGGATCATGGCCGGGATCTGGCTGTCCAGGACATTGCCATCGATCTCTTTGACAACCTTCAGGTTGTCTCCGAATCGCACCATTTCGATCGATAGGTAGTCGTCGATAAACTGCAGTTCATCTCGCAGGGGCGCGAAGCTGTCCGTTTTTCGGAGCAGCCGCCGGAGAATACTCGACAGCCTGTGCACCACTCGACGGGCCTCCTCGGGGCGGGTGCGGATGAGCGAACTGACTGTGTTCAAAGTGTTGAAGAGAAAGTGCGGGTTGATCTGGCTGGAAAGCGCGGATAGCCGGGCCTGAACCAGCAACCGCTCCTTTGATTCCAGGAGCCGCTCGTTCCGCGCGCTGTTCCACACCTTGAGCGGGATGGTGACGGCGAAAACCGTCGTCAGGAAGGCTGCACCGACCCCAAGCATGCTGCCGCCGCTGCCATAGATTGTGAAAAGGTACTTGCCCTGGAACAACTGCATGGCCAGGAAACGGAGCATTTCAGCCAGCAGGAGCGACAACAGGATCAGGACATGGTAGACGCGGCGCTGGCGCTCGGCAGGGTAGCGGATCAGACGGTAGATCGAAAGGTCGAAGAAGGGGGAGAACCGCCAGATTTCGTCATGTCTGGGCGCCAGGTCCCTGAGAAGTCCGCCGATGACGCCGACGGCTGCGTATAAAGGCATCGACAGATACTCGCCGCTCAGCATGGCCGGAAGCGCGCACGCGGCGCCGGCCACCAGACCGGAGACATAACCGCCGACAATGCCGGCAACGATGGAGCCTTCAAGCGAAAGGTCAACCCCCTGATAGGCCCCGGAACTGAGCCTGAGCGTGGCGCCGATGGCGCAAAACGTGGCGATGCCCAGCGCGACCTGGAGCCGTTCGATCGTCGTCCGGTCTTCGCGCAGCAGCAGATTAAGAAAGCGCGACGACCGGGACAGGATGCTGGCAAAGGAGGCGGCCACGGCCAACTTCACCAGCAGGATAATGACTTGCTGCTCCATACTGTCCACACGGCTCCTCCGCCGGCTTTGGGCGAAGGGCTAGAGGCCCCATTATAGAATGGTAGATTCAGGCAAGTGAATGAACGGCAACAAGCCATTGCAGATTCAGAAGGTCGCGGAAGCCGACTTCCCGACCGAGTACGGCCACTTCCGCATCCACGGATTTGAAGGCACTCGAGGTGAAGAGACGGAGGAGGTCGTGGCGATCGTCATGGGCGACATCTCGGGCCCGGAACCGGTTCTGGTCCGCATCCACTCCCAGTGCCTGACGGGGGATGTCTTCCATAGCCTGCGCTGCGATTGCCGGGCGCAGTTGGAATTGGCGATCGAGACCGTCGCTGCCTCGGGCCGGGGCATGGTGATTTACGAGCAGATGGAGGGCCGTGGAATCGGCCTATTGAACAAACTCCGCGCCTATGAACTGCAGGATGCCGGCGCTGACACGGTGGAGGCGAACGAACAGCTAGGATTTGAAGCCGACCTGCGAGCCTACGAAGCTCCGGCCGCCGTTCTGAACTACTTTGGCGTCCAATGCGTTCGCCTGATGACCAACAATCCAGAGAAGATCTCAGCCCTCGAACAGGATGGGATCAATGTCGTTGAACGCATTCCCTGCCAGGTTCAGCGCGGCAGCCAGAGCGATGCCTACCTGAAGACCAAGAAGGACCGCATGGGCCATCTGCTGGAACTCTGACGGGACCCCTTTGGCGGATTCAGCGACCGGCGAGGCACACACGCCTCCCCTGCGGGCAGTCGCCCGAGGCGGACGCGTGAAGCTAACTGGGTGACTGCCCCGTTATCGGGACATCGTAGCGAAGACGACTCCGGCCGCGGCTCCACCGCCGACAACCATGATGAGCGCCACCTTCGCACCGGCACTCATTCCGCCCCCACCCTGCTTGGAAGGAACCGACGAGCCCGGCTTCGATGAACCCGCCTGCCCTGTCGTGGGACGGGCGGCTCCGCCTTGCTCGGGCGCGGGCATAAGACGCGCAACTTCGATCACCTGGTCCGCACGGCCATTCGAACCCACGGCTCTGCCGGTCACTACAACCCTTCGCCCCGCATAGCCGTTCGGCGTCACGAATCGTAGCTCAGCATCCACATTGGTGATTTCGTCGCGCAGGGTCCAGCGATCTCCAGACTGCCGTAGAGTTCCCGTCATCGTGGAAGTCCTGTCGCTCACCGCTGCCGGCGCGAGCGCCAGCGCCTTGCCCGGCATCACGCGAGCGACCAGAACGCCATCGCGGCTGCTGACCTTCACCTGGCCGTCAAGCGCGCCCACCTGCAACTGGCCGTTCTCCATGTAGAGCTTCGCCTTCGCGCTGCCTTCGGAGCGGACATCGAAGCCCAGCGCACTCACCGGGTAGCCATTCGCGTTCGAGAAGATTCCGCCACCCGACTTCAGCTCCATCGACTGGCCCCCGAACTGGGCCACGCTCTTCGGAATCAAGGATGCCGCGGCGCCGTTCGACAGTCGGACGCGCACCTCTGAGGCTAATGACCTCACAACGCTACCCGCTTCAAGATTTGCGTTCCCTTGAATCGTCCCCTGATTCACCTGAAGCGAGCCTTCCGAAACCGCAACGCCAATGACTGGTCCAGCCGCAATCCCCGCCATGGACAACGCCATGAGCGCGAACATCAATCCCACTACGAATCTTCTGAACACTTGATCGGTCCTCTTCGCTTGTGATAGTACTGGCAGCACTAGGCCGCCACTAGTAGATTAATCGACAGTTCTATGCTGGAGCAAGAGAAATAATCTTTCAGATTGCCACCATCATTATGAGGAGAGCCGGTGATACAATCACTCAGGCTCGGAGCCCCTGTGTTTTGAAGCGTTTCGCCAAATCCCGTCTGGCCGCCGCCCTCGCAGCGTCGTACGCCCTAATGGCTACCCCTCTGGTATTCACCATCCTCCAAAGGGCCTACATCCAGCGTGCCATCGATCAACCTGTCCCACTGCAAGAGGCGCTGCGTATCTGCCGCCTCGACCCGGCGAACGCCGAGTGCGCCGTACGTCTCGCCATCATGGCTGAACAATACGGCGTAACCTCAAGTAAGTTATGGGATAAAGCATTAGAATTAAATCCGCATGATTCTTCACTTATGACTCAGGCCGCCCTGGCCTATGAGACGTCAACCGACCCGGTCCGCGCCGAGCGGTTCTACCTCGAAGCCGCCCGGCTCAGCCAAACCTGGCTGCCTCGCTGGTCACTGGCCAACTTCTACCACCGCCAAAATCGGCCCGAGAGCGTGGCGAAATGGGCGCGCTTCGCGCTCGAACGGGGCCATGGCGACAGGTTCCCGCTTTTCTCGCTCTGCCGGTCCACTGGCCTTTCATATCCCGAGATTCTCGCAGAAGTATTGCCTCAGGGGCATATCCCAAGCATTGAATCCTACATGGCATACCTGCGGTCCGAACCAGGATCGGAGGAAGCGTTCGGGACCCTGACCGCGGCTGGCTTGCGGCTCCAGGAGTTGGGAAGGCCCGGTCCTTTGCCCAATTCAGGCGTGGATCAATTGGCCCTGGCCGCCGACCACCTGATCAGGCAGGGTGAGCCGGAACGCGCTTACCGAATCTGGCGAGGGATGAAATCCCGCCGGCTGCTGCCGCCTGAATTCGGTCCGGACGCAGGACTCCTGACCGACGCCGGGTTCTCGGGCATACAGTTGGCGGCGCCGGCCTTTTCGTGGGAAATGGCGAAGGCTGAAGGAGTCGAGATCCTCGCGGGCACCCCCCCGGGCGGCGTCAAGATCGAACTCTCGGGCGGACAACCTGAGTCGTTGGCTGTACTGACACAGTGCGTCCGGCTGGCTGGGTCCGTGCGATGGGTGCTGACATTTGAATCCGCCGAATCTGGCGACCAACCAGCCGGAAAGCATTTTCATTGGACTGTCGAGGATCTCGGTTCGAAGAAGGTAGTCCCGCCGGCGTCGGTGGAAGTCGTTGGCGGAGACCAAGGGGGAAGATCCCGCCTAGTCTGGGAAACACCGCCCGGCGCAGCGTTCTACCGGCTCCGGCTCAGCTATAAGCGCCCGCTCGGTTCTCCTCGCCTGACCGGAGAACTCAGGATCCGGGCCCTGCGGCTCGATGGGGAAGGCCGAAGGCAATGACGCCTTCTCCGCAGGATCGGGCCGTGGCCACGACAGCCGCCTTGGGAACATGCGCCCTGTTGTTATTTGGTCTCTGTACTCTGTGGGTACGTGACCGTTGGGCGTTGGCGGCGTTCCAATCAGGGTTCCTCCTTCTTGGCCTTGTCCTGCTGGTGTGGCGCGCAATTCGCCCATACCCCATCGTTACCCGGCCGTTTCTTTGGCCGATCGGAGGCGTCGCGCTCTGGGCCGGCGCGCAGATCGTTTTTGGGACCACCATCAATCGATTCCTGACCTTTGACTCGATGGCTGAGTATGCCGTCCATTTCGTGGCCGCCTTGGTCATGCTCCAGGCGGTATCGAGGCCGGAGACCAGGCGGACGCTCATTCGGGTTTGGCTGTGGGGAGCGGCGATCCTGTCGGCTCAGGCGCTTCTCCAGGTCCTTTCTGGTTCGGGAGACGCCTTCTGGCTGTTCGATACAGGCTACAGTTCAGAGGTGCTTGGGCCGTTTGTCTATAAGAACAAGTTCGCCCAGTTTGCCGAACTGCTTGTTCCCTTGGCGTTGTATCGCGCTCTCGCCGGGGGCGCCTCGGCCCGCATCTACCTGGTCCCGGCCGCCGTCATGTTCTCGGCGGTGGTCGCGAGCGGGTCCAGATCGGGCGTCGCCTTGTTGATTCTTGAGCTGTTCGTCATCCTCGCCGTGTGCTGGAAGCGGGCGATTATCGGGGGCAGGCAGGCAGCGCTCTTGGCCGCCGGCTCGGCGGCGATGTTCACGTTGTGGGGGTTCCTCGCGGGTTGGGACCTGCTTTTTGAAAGGCTGCTCATGATCGACCCTCTCAGCGACCACCGCTGGCCCATCATGTGGAGCAGTCTCCAAATGGCCCGCGACCACGTCTGGTTCGGAACCGGTATGGGAACATGGCCTTTGGTCTATCCAGCCTATGCGTCATTCGATATCGGCGTCATCGTCAACCAGGCCCACTGCGACTGGCTCCAGTGGCTGGGCGAGGGCGGGCTCCCGATGTTCGGCCTCATGGTCTGGCTGCTGGTTTCTCTGGCGCGCCGGGGCTGGCAGTCGGTGTGGGGCATTGGGCTGATCTTCGTCATGATTCACGCCATGATCGACTACCCCTTCCACCAACTGCCGGCCTTCACCACCTTCATCCTTCTGACCGCGATCCTGGCATCATCTACCGCCGAATCGAAAGAAAATGCACCATCCGCAAGATTGCTTGACACAAATGGCGTCCGTTCCGCACAGTAATTGTATGAGCGGCAAGCCCGCCTTCGCATATCTCCACATCGCCGTGCTGCTTCTGGCGCCGTCCGGATTCGTTGCGCTCGGGCAGACGCCGCGACCGGCGTCCCCTTATGGGCCGATGGCTGACGCCGGCGCCGCCAACCTGCCGGGACAGACCATTGGGAAAAACGACCTGCTGGCCATCTCGGTATATGACGCCCCGGAGTTCACGCGTACAGTGCGCGTGTCCACGGAGGGCCATATCCGGCTCCCCATGGTACAGGAGGCGATCCGCGCGGCTGGGCTCCTGCCCGCACAACTGGAGAAGGCTATCGCCGAGGTCCTGACGAAGGAGGGCATCCTCGTCAAGCCGGTCGTCATGGTCACCGTGGCCGAGTACTCCTCCCGCGCCGTCTCGGTGGTTGGCGCCGTCCGCAAGCCGGTCACATTCCAGGCTATCGGCCGGGTGACTCTGCTTGACGCCATCGCGCGCTCCGAGGGCTTGTCCGACACCGCCGGTCCGGACCTGATCTTCACGCAGGACGATGAATCGGCGGCCGGGGGCCGGCTCACTCGGCGCTTCCTGATCCGCAATCTGATGGACTCCAGCAGGCCCGAATTGAACATAGAGCTTCGCGGCGGCGAGGAAGTCCGCGTCCCCGAGGCCCGCAAGATCTTTGTCGCCGGCAACGTCAAAAAGCCGGGCGCGTTCGCGGTCCGCGAAGAAGGCCAAATGACCATCATGAAGGCGCTGGCCCTCTCCGAAGGCCTGTCGCCCTACCCGCAGGATCATGCCTACATCTACCGTAAGGACGAGGCTGCTGGAGGCGTGCGCGAGATCCAGGTTGAATTGAAGAAGATCCTTCGGCGCGAGGCGGTTGATATCGCACTCTTGCCGGAAGACACGCTTTACATCCCCGAAGCCAGCGGCAGGAAAGCGGCCTTCACGATGACTGAGAAGATCGTTGGGTTCGGTCTGGCCACCGCTTCCGGTGTTCTGGTCTGGCGGCGGTGACAGCCGACGGTAGCCATGATCGAAGATGACGGCCAGAAGATCGCATGTCCCGCGTGTGGGAGCGTGCGGGTCCGCCCATCAAAGCGGTTCAGGATGGGGGATCTGCTTCTTGCGGTGCGGCTGAAGCGCGCCTACCGCTGCCGTCAATGCCGTGAACGGTTCCCTGTCCGCTCCGGCCTGTTCACCCGATCAGGCAACCTAAGATCCGCAGTCCGGCGCAGGCTGCGCCGCATGCGGAAGGACCAGCAGGGCCGTCATCTGGGACGGACCTTGCTCGTCTGGCTCGGTGGGGCCGCTTTGCTGGCGCTGTTTCTCCACTGGCTGACCAACATGCCCATCTCACCGGAGTGATGCCGGCCAATCCGGGTCAGGTGCGCCTGGCGGCGCTGGCGGCAGGCTCCAGCGCCTGCTCCCAAATAGCGTCGAGGTCGGGAACAAGCAGAAGTTCCGTACCGAAGTGGAAGACTCCGCGAGTGAACTCCCTCGGCAGGTTCAACTCCTTCGAGACCGGCCGGACTACGTCGGTGTGCTCAATCTGCGCCACTTCACCCATTGACGGGACAGAAACCACCGCACCCTTCCGGGCGCAACGCAGAAACACCAACCGTCTCGCCATCCGGTAATCTGAACTGCCCAGCCCGAAGCAGGCTGCCAGATCGACCACCGGAACCTGCCTTCCATTCCATTGGATGACACCCAGCCAGCGCGGCGGATCGGCCGGCCAGGGAACGAATGACTCCGCCGGCTGCACCCCCATCAGCTGTCTCGCGCTAACAGCAACAACGATTCTCTGCAACGGGATGCCCGGCAATCGGAACACAAGAGCCCGGGCGAACTGGCCCGGCTGGTCTGCCGCTACGCGCAGAACGGGATTCCTTTGTTTCTCATCGGTCTGCATCATGACGCCATCCTCGACCGGCGGCCGCCGGCCATGCATCTGGAAACCGCTTCGAGGAGGACATCGTCGGGACAGGGCTTCACCAGATAACCGTCCACGCCGATTCCGGCCGCCTTCAGCCTGTGCTTCTCACCCGCGCGTGAGGTCAGCATGATGATGGGCACGCCGTCGTACTCAGGCGATGACCGCAGCCGGGAAGCAAGTTCATATCCATCCATCCGCGGCATCTCAATATCCATCAGCACCAGGTTCGGCCTGCTGCTGTTGTCCTGCATATGTTCCAGCCCTTCAAGCCCGTCGCGTGCCGTCACCACCTGCCAACCGGCCGACTTCATCAGATTCGCCACCGACCGGCGGACTGAAATCGAATCGTCCACCACCAGAACCGTCAGCGGGTCAGCCGGCTTTTGGACTCTGCCCGCGGCCGCCAGCGGCTTCTCCGCCGCACTTACATCGAGCGAGGAACTGTTCAGGATGAGAACAACCGATCCGTCACCGAGGATTGTGGCTCCCGAGAAATTGGTCTGCCGCCGCAGAAGTTTGCTCAGCGGTTTGACGACAACTTCACGCGCCTCGACAACCCGGTCCACCGCCAGTGCGATTTCACGCTCCCCGTTGTCGACAAAGAGCAGCGTGAAACGGTCCGCGGCCTCCGCGGCCTCAGGGATACCCAGCCATCTTGCCAGGTACAGCACGGGAATCCAGCCGTCGGCGAGTTCAATCCCAGGCTGCCCGTCGCGCACTTCCAACTCTTCGTTCTGCACCCGCAGCGCGCGCGTGAAGGCCACCATCGGGAGGGCGAACCGGTTGCCTGCCGTCTCCACGATCATCGTCTTGGCCACGGCGAGCGAGACGGGCAGGCGCAACGTGAACTCAGTCCCCTCCCCCGCGGTGCTCTGAACGCTCAGACGTCCGCGTAGCGCTTCCACCGAAGCGGCGACAATATCCAGACCGACCCCACGGCCGGAGATCTCGCTGAGTGACTCCGCCGTCGAGAACCCCGGCTCGAGGATCAGCTTTTCGATCTCTTCGCGACCCAGAGCCGAGGCCGGTTCTTCCGCCAGCCAGCCGAGTTTCACGGCTTGCCTCCGGATCCGCTCATGGTCGAGTCCCGCACCGTCGTCCGAAAGCCGGATGATGAGGTGCGCGCCCTGATGCAATGCTTCCAGCCGGATGGAGCCGACCGGCGGCTTGCCTGCGGCCACCCTGGCCTCTGGCGCCTCGATGCCGTGATCCACGGCGTTGCGCAAGAGGTGTTCGAGGGGGCCAGACAACTGCTCCGCGACGGCCTTGTCGAACTCCGTCTCCATGCCAACCAGCGTCAGCGCCGCCTGTTTGCCCGTCTTCGCCGCGCTCGCCCTCACGGTCCGGTTCAGCCGGTTGGCCAGAGTCGAAAGCGGGACCAGGCGCATCCGCATAAGTTTGTCCTGAGCTTCGCCGCTCAAGCCCCGCTGACGGCCCGCCCAGGAGTCCAGTTGCGCCCGCATCGCATTCAACTGGGTGCTGAGCGCCGACAGATCGTTGGTCGCCTCGGCAAGATCCCGCGACAAAAGATGCAGCCGCGAGTAGCGGTCAAACTCGAGCACGTCGAACTCAGCAGCCGATCCGGAAGCCGGCGCCGTCCCCGCCTGCCGGGCATCTCCCTCTGCGATCTGCTCTTCGGCCAGAGCCGCCGAGATTCGCCGCATCCGGGAGAGGTTCAACGACAGCTCGTCCATCTCTCTCTTGAACGCCGACCCCTGCTGTTCGAACGCCGACGCGTTTAGAAAGACCTCGCCCACCAGCCGGCTCACTCCTGCCAGCCGGTCCATCGGCACGCGTACCATCTGCTGGCCGGAATCGGAGACATGCAGCGCCCCAAGCGGTAAAGCGCCTTGCTTCGCTCCCGCCGCATCACCCTTCTCCCTGCCCTCTCCCGAGCCCAAAGACGGCTCCGCTCCCTGTCGCGGTCCGCTCATCGCCTCATCCAACCGGGGCAGGATCGCCGTCAACCGATCGAGCAGCGGCCCGTTCTTCCCCCTTGCCTCGATCACGTCGGCCAGCAGATCGAAGCCGTCCCCCAGCAACTCATAGACTGCCGGCGTGTAAGAAACCGCCCGCTCGGCAACGCGGTCCAGCAGCGTCTGCATGCCCTTGGCCAGCCGCGACGCGGCCATCAGCCCAACCATCCCCGCCGCGCCCTTGATGGTGTGCGCCGAACGCCGCAGCGCCGCCAGCAGATGATCGGGCCCGCCCGGCTCGGCTGCCAGGGCGCGAAAAGCGTCGCCCGCAGCCAGCATGTGGGCTTCCGCCTCGCTCAGAAATGTCTCGATCAGCGTGTCGTCTGTTTCTTCGATTTCCGCGAAACCAGCGTCTTCCGGAGCGGGCGCTGGCACGGCCATGGATTCAGCCGCGAGCGATTCGAGCAGGTCGAATTGGTCCCTGAGTGCCGCGAAGGCCTCCTGAAGAGGCCCGCTCAATCCTCTCGCCGCGACAAGGTCGCCCAGCAGGTCGTGGGCCGACACGAGGATTTCGACGATCTCGGGTTCAGCCGGCAGCCGCCCCGATTCGATCAGTCCAAGCACGTCCTCCATCCGGTGAGCCAAGCCGGATACGCTCCCCAGGCCAGCCATGCCTGCCGCCCCCTTCAGCGTGTGCACGGCGTGACGAAGCGCGTCCATCGCCGCGGCCTGGCCGGAACCGGGCTCTGTCAACTTCCCAAGCTGGCTCCGGATCGAATCGAGCAGTTGCTCGGCCTCGCTGGAGAAGGCCGTATAGATCTCCTCATCTATCTCGTCAGGCCTGTTGCCTGCGAAGTCCGGCGCCGCCTCGCGGCCCGGCTGGCCTGTCATCGGGCCCGCGCCCTCTAACCCGTCCAGTTCAATGCGCATTGAACCGATGCCTTGTTCCAGCCGCTCCATCGCCTCTACTTCAATCGAACCATCCATGCTCTGGGACACGGCCAGTGCTTCCACGCCGCGCGCCGCCGCCGCCAGTTGGACCAACCCGACCATCTCGCTCGCGCCTCGGATCGTGTGCGCCAACCGCCTCACCTCCGCCAGCGCCTCCTGCCCCGCGCCGCCTTGATGCAGCCGCGCGGCTTCGCGCTCCAGCGCCGGCATGTGCCCGCGCACCTCTCCGAGAAAGGTTTGGAGGATGCCCTGATCGGTGGTGCCTGCCATCCCGCGTTCTCCTTCTCCAGAGCCGCCGTCTAGACCTGAACCGCGGCGGATTGCACCGCGCTCCGGCTCTCATCGTGCGGAACCCGGAACCGCGACAGCGAGTGGTTCAACTCCGTGACCATCGTCGCCAGGTTGCGGATATCCGATGCGGCGCGCAACGCCGCATCGGCCGTCGATTGCGTCGCCTGCGACACCTCGGAGACCGAGGACGCCACCTGGTCCGAACCCGCGGCCTGCTCACGGGACACTGCCGAAATCTCTTTCACCATGCCCGTGATCTGCCTCGAGACCTCCTCGATCTGCGCCAACCGTTCGCCCGCCTCGCCGGCGACATGCGACCCCTCAACCACTTCGCGCGTCGTCGCTTCCATCGCCGAAATCGCTTCGTTGGTTTCAGTCTGGACCGACTTGATCAGCACCGTGATTCGTTTGGTCGCCTCCGATGCCCGCTCAGCCAGCCGCTCGACTTCCTCGGCAACCACGGCAAATCCTTTGCCGGCTTCGCCCGCCATGGCAGCCTGAATCGAGGCGTTCAGGGCAAGGATCGACGTACGGTCAGAGATGTCCGAAATCAACTGCACGATCTCACCGATCTCCTGCGAACTTTCGCCCAGCCGCTTCATGCGCTTCGCCGTCTCCTGGACGTGCTGGCGGATGCCGGCCATCCCTTCCACCGTCCTGCGCACCGCCTCGCCACCCGCAAGAGCGCCCGATAGCGCCCGGTCGGCGACGTTCGCCGCCTCGTTGGCCCGCGCCGCGACATCCCGGATCGATTGCGCCATCGACTGCAATACCTGCGACGCCGCCCGCACCCGCTCCGACTGCTCCTGGCTGCTGCCGGCCAGATCCTCGGTGACATGCTGGACTTTCTGTGCCGACCAGTTTACGTTCGCCGTCGTACTCTGAACGGCGCCGATGATGGTCCTCAATTCTCCCAGCATGCAGTTGATGGCGTCGGCGATGGCGCCGGTCATCTCGGCTGTCACTTCGGCTTCCTTGGTCAAGTCGCCTTCGGCCACGCCGCTCACGTCGTCCAGCAGCTTGCGGATGCTGGCCTGGATCCGGTCGCGCTCTTCCCGCGATTGAATCAGCGAGAGCGTATTGGCCAGCATCACGTTCGTCGTCTCGGCCATCTGGCCAAGCTCGTCGCGGCTGTGGATCTCGGCGCGCGCGTCGTAATCGCCGCGGCTGATCTGCCGGAACGTCTCGCTCATCGACCGCACCTGCTCCGTGATCCCTTTCTGGATGACGAACACCAGCACGCCAGCCAGCAGCAACAGGCCCAGCGCCCAGCTCAACTGCGTCCACTTCTGTTCGGTCAGCCTGGCCATCCGGCGTTCGAGAAGAGTCCGGAGGTGAACCGTCGCCATCTCGTGCAACTTGAACAACTTCTCCACGGTCGCCGAACCGTTCTCCAGGTAGGCGCGCGGCTGCGCTCTGAGATCCGGCCTCTCCAGCAGTTCCCTCTGCGACAGATTCCTCAAGTAACCAGCCGAGTTCATGGCCGTCGAAACCGGCCCGTCCAGCTCTCTCCGCAGGTCCTCGTTGTAGCGGAACACCGATTCGAAGTTCCTGTCCATGAACTCCATCGACGTGCTCACCTGCCGTACCAGGAAACGCACTTGCGCCTCTTCCTCGGCCGTCATCGCCTGCCTTGCCGCAATGCCCGATCCCTGCGTCGCAAGCTGTCCGAGATACTCCGCCGTCCACGGGATCTGGTTCAGGATGCTGTCGGAGAGATAGAAAGCGTCAAGGTCCGGATCCGCCGTAAGCCCCGTCTTGTCGCCCACCCGCCGCAGGTGAGCCAGCACGTCGGCCAGCAAAGCGGTGTGGCGCGTGTTGCTCTCCTCCGGGCTCAGCGATCTCACGCGCTGCGCAAGATCCTGCCACCGGACGCGGATCGAATCCCATGACGCCGTCGTGCCCAGCCCCCTCCCGCGGCGCTCCTCAATCTGGGTCAGCACTCCCACTGCGCTGTCCACCTGGGCCTGCACGTTCATCAGCATCGGCCCCACGCTCGCGTCGCCACTCAGAAACGCGCTCGCCGCGCTGCGGTGCTGCGGCAGCCGTTCGAGCAACTGACGCATCGGCGTCACATACTCAAGACCGGCCA
The DNA here is from genome assembly GCA_964558355.1 of uncultured Candidatus Solibacter sp. Lineage (GTDB taxonomy): Bacteria > Acidobacteriota > Terriglobia > Bryobacterales > Bryobacteraceae > PNKE01. The sequence continues at coordinate 42,536 of CAZLDN010000005.1, read as the reverse complement.
ATTCCGCCTCAGTGCGAGTGATCTGCTCGTTGCGGCTCTGCAGGAACAGAACTGTCAACATCACCACCGGGATCACCGCCAGCGCTCCGGCGAGAACCAGCTTCTGCCAGATCTTCATGTTGCGAATCATCTTCCGGCCTCCTCCAACTCCATACCTCAGCCTTCCACCGACTCGAGCAGCGCCTCGGCCGTCAACAGCCGCCGGTGGTCCAACAGCAGAACCGTCCGTCCCCGGTGATCAGCCTGCCCAAGAAAGTGCTCGCCCACCGTCGTATCCGAATCTGCGCCGTCAATGGGGACCGCGACGCTTGCCGGATCGACCAGCGCCACGCCGCCCAACTCGTCCACCAGCAAGGCCGCCGGCATCTCCTCCGCGCCCGCCTGCACCACAACCAGGTATCCAGTGGGCGGCCATCCCGCCGGCTCCAGCCCTAAGAGTGGCTTCGGATCGATTAGCGGCAATATCTCGCCGCGCAGGTTGATCAACCCGCATAGAAGCGCCGGCGCCCCTGGAACCGCAGTCACCCGGCCGGCCTTCTCTACCTCCCGCACCAGTTTCATGTGCAGGCCGTATGAGTTTCCGCCCAGCCGGAAGACGACGAACCTCTCGTAGTTCCGGTCGGCCGCCTCATCCACCTCGGCGGATATGGAGGGCGCGGCCGCGATCTCCCGGTCGATCCGTTCGATCAGGCTGGCCAACTCCGCCGGTTTGTACTGCTCAAAACTCGGATCGAGGTCCCGCACCAGACTGCCCGCGGCCTGAGCGAGCGCGGCGGCAGCGTCAGCCGCTTCGTAGGCCGCCTCGGCGTCCGCCTCGTCAGCCATGGCCTGGACCATCCCTGGCGCCTCTGGCTCATCGGACCCCACCGGGGCTGACGGGCTGGCGGAAACCTGCTGGTTGTCTCCCTCTCCATGCCGATTAACCGGCTCTGGCCTGTCCTCATCAAAATCGAGCAAATCCAGATCGACGCCGGCCTCGAACGTTGGTTCCTCTACGCCGCTCTCAGTCTCCACTTCCAGGACCGGCATTGCCTCGGGTTCGGCAATCGGGGCCTCGTCAAGACCGCCGCTGGTAAACGCGTCAACGTCAGGCACAGCCTCGGGCACGACGGCCTCGGCGTTCCATGCGGCAGTCCCATCTGCCGCGGGCGCCGCCACTTCCCCAGTTTCATCCTCGGCTCCGAGCAGCGCGAGCAGCCCGGGAATCGCCAACTCTTGAGGCTCCATGCTCTCCTCGGCTTCATGGAGCGGCTCAACTGCGCCGGCTGCTTGCGTCACGACCGGTTCTGATGCCGGTTCGTCGACTGCTGGCCGAGGCTGTTCCGTCAACGCTTGCCCGGCGGCTGCGCAAACGAAATCGGACTCGTCTACTCCGGCCGCCTCCGCCAGGTTCATCAGGTCCGCCAATAGCCCCGGCATTGCGATGCCGGCGTCCGGCCACGAAACGCTCTCCTGCCCGGAATCCTCCACCGGCGCTTCCGTTGCCGCCAACGGCTCCGCTACCTGCATCGCCGCCGCCGGTTCAGCTAACTCCGCCGGATCCACACCCTCGGATGCCAGCAACTCGGACAGCAACCCGCCCAGGGGCAGGTCGAGAATGTGCCCGCGTTCGAGGTCGCTGTCGTGTTCCCGCGGCTCCGGCATCATCATTTTCCTTGGATCGAGTACTCCTACTGAAGCCTCGACTCGACCTCCGCCACCAGTTGCCCCGGCTCAAAAGGCTTCGTGATGTAGCCGTCGGCGCCCTGCTTCAATCCCCAATAGCGGTCGAAGTCCTGGGTTTTGCTGCTGACCATGAGGATCGGGATCGTCTTCATCGCCGATTCCGTCTTCAACTGCCGGCAGACTTGGTAGCCGCTCTTCTTCGGCAGGACGACGTCCAGCAGAATCAGGTCCGGCCGGTGGCGGCGGGCCTGTTCAAGCGCTTCCTCGCCGTCTTCGGCCGTCAGGATCGCGTACCCCTTGGCTTCCAGCGCTTCCTGCATCAACTGCATATAGGCCGGGCTATCCTCGACGAGAAGGATGCGTTTTTGCATTAATACTCTCCTCCACACCAAAACACCGGTATGAGGCTCCTCTTCATGCCGAGTACTTCCTTACCGCTTCGGCCAGCGTCGCCTCATGGAATGGCTTGGTGATATAGTCGGTCGCGCCGGCCAGCCGGCCCTTCACCTTGTCGAAGAAGCCGTCCTTGCCGGACAGCATCACGATCGGGATCTTCCTGGTCAGGGGATTTTGCTTGATCGCCTTGCACACCTGGTAGCCGTCCATGCCCGGCATCGTGATGTCGAGCAGAATCAGGTCGGGTTTGGCTTCAGCCACCATCGAAAGGGCTTCCACCCCCTCTTTCGCCGTCATCGCCCTGTAGCCCAGCCGCTCCAGCGTGATCGAGACGATCTTGCGCACCGTTTGGCTGTCGTCCACCGCCACCACCAACTTCCGCGCCGCCAGCGCTTCTGTCAGCCGTACCAGCGCCGCGTTGCTCCCGTTCATCGAAAGGGCTTTTTTCATGTGGGGCAGCGCCTCGGCCGAACGGTTCATGTTCAGGTAGAGAAGAGCCAGATTGAGGCGCGTGTCCACCGTGTCGGCCTGCTTCAGCTTCAGTTCAAATCGCCTGACGGCATCGAGCAGCAGCTCTTCGTTCACCCCTTTGTTGGCTGCGTAATCCTCCAATACCCCCACGCCCACAATCGCCTTGCACGCCGGGCACTTTCTCATCGGAAAGGCCGCCGCTGTCATGCACAAGGGGCAAGACCAAGTGTTTTCGGTGTGGGTTGCGGTCCTCGGCACGGCCGCCGTCGCCGCGGCCTCGGGCTGGGCGCCATTTCCGCCACGCACGGTTCCCGCCGCGGGTCTCAGGTTGCTTTGCGCCGCACTCTCTTGAAGGCGCGCTAGGGACAACGCGTTGATCGCCTGCTGATTCCTGGGGTTGATGTCGAGGACCCGATTCAGCGCCGCATAGGCCGTCTGGCGGTCTTCGGCCAGGCCGGCTATCCATAGCCATGCCCGCTCGTTCTCGGGTTCCTTGGCAACGATCTCGTTCAATAACCGGCGAGCCAGGGCCATCTGCCCCAGCTTCGCCGCCGTGATCGCCTCCGAAAGAGCTACCTGTGGTGTGACCCACGTCGCCTCGGCCATCTATCCTCTACCTCCCACCCGGCACAAACTGCCACTCGGGCGTGGTCTGCCGTCCATCGTCCATAAATGGACCGGCCTCATCCAGGCTCCTTCCCAATCGGCCCGGACAGCATCGTACGACGTCCCGTTCCGCCCCATGAGGTTGCGATCACTGATCTGGCGGGCCCTGTCCGGCGGGTTGCTTCTCGGGAGATCCAGGTCTCCTCTGGACCCGCCGTGCCGGCTTTCCCGCCCCACGGCTTCACTTTCGACTACAGACAGTCGCCGCCGGTCGGGGTTGGAACGTCTCTAGCTCATATTCGGGTTATTTGACTAATCGAGACAATCGGGTGGGAACCTTAGGGAATCGGTTGAAATCTTGCATCAGGGGAGGGGGAAAACACTCACGGCGTCGCAGGTCCGACCGGTAGCGCGCCGCTTGAGAGTCGTGTTGGTCGAGGATGTCAGGCCGGCCGCACGGGCCGGCGGTCTCAGCGCGCTCAGGTGAAGCCGCGGCCCGCGGGGCCGCACCCGCCGCCGCCGCTGCCGCCCGTGCTGCGAACGGCGCAGGCCGAAACCTGCCGCCGCACGTCTTGTGAGTCGCAATGCGGGCAGCGCAGGTCTTTCTCAGCCTCCGACATTCGTCGGAGTTGCTCATAGAGCCGCCCGCAATTCGAGCAGCGGTATTCGTACATTGGCATGGCTGTTTCTATTTTACCGGATGCACTCGCACCGGACCTGGTGACGGTCCCGGCATGTGGCCGTTGATTCCTGGCACCGTTAGTAGTAAACATGAGCCGGAGGCATCTTATGGGCAAGCTCAACATTTTCGCCGTCGTCGTTGGGGTTTTCCTGGTCGCCTTGATGATCGGGCGCTACTGGAATCTGAAGCCGGAGACCAAGTACGACCACGTTGTCTACACGGGCGAGACAGCCGTCGCCGAGGGCCATGGCGGGCCGGTGGTCTGGGTCGCGACCAACGCCTCGATGACCTACGACCTCCATGCCGCCACCGCCAAGGGTGACGAAGCAGCGCTGCGGAAGGCGGAAGCCGCGAAGCAGGCATTCGCGCTCGAAGCGGGCGCCCGGGTCCGCGTGACCGGCGATTCCGGCAGCAAGCGCAGGATCGAAGTAACGTCAGGACCCCAAACCGGCCGGACCGGCTGGGTCGAGTTCGAGTGCCTCCGCCCGCTGGGCCGCGGCGAGTATTAGGCAATTCGTCTATGCGGCCTTCGGAGTGATTTTCTCCATCTTGCCCATGAGGGTGTGCATCACGGCGAAGGCGATCAGGTGGAATGTGCCCATCATGACGAAAACGGGCTCATAGCCGAAGTGCGTCACCAGATAGGCGGGCAGCAACGCGGTGAAGACCACGCCGCCCATGCCGCCGAGGAACCCGCCAATGCCGGTCACTGACGCCACTGCTGATTTCGGGAAGACATCGGAGACCGTCGTATAGAGATTGGCCGACCAGCCCTGATGAGCGGCGGTCGCCAGGCTGATCAGTCCGATCGCCACGAAGAGGTTGGGTTGGATCACGGCCGTCGCCGCCACCGGCATGCAGAGCGCGAAGAACCCCATGGTCGTCTTCCGCGCCTTCACGTTCGTCCATCCGCGCCGCATCAGGTGGCCCGAAATCCAGCCGCCCATGACGCTGCCGAAGTCGGCCATCAGGTAGATGAACGGCAGCGACCAGCCGATCTGCTCCAGGCTCAATCCGCGCTCTTCCTTGAAATACAGCGTCAGCCAGGTGAGATAGAACCACCACACCGGGTCGCTGAAGAACTTCGCCAGGGCGAAACCATAGGTCTCTCTGTGACCCAATGCCGCTATCCAGCCCATGGGCGCTTCCACCTGCTCGTCCGGGTCGGAGTGGATGTAGGCCAGTTCAGCGGCATTCACCGATTTGTGCTCGGACGGAATCCGGTAGTAGAACCACCAGGCGGCCAGACAAATGGCGCCAGACGAGGCAGTGATCAGAAAGCAGTCCCGCCAGCCGAAATGCGAGTTCATCCAGACGAAGACCGGCGGCCCGATCATCGTCGCCACATTCGTTCCGGCGTTGAAGATGCCGGTGGCAAAGGCCCTGTCCTTCTTCGGGAACCACTCCGTGACTGCCTTGATCGCCGCCGGGAAGTTGCCTGATTCGCCCAAACCCAACAAGCCGCGCCAGAAGCCGAGCGACACCGCGCTACGCGAAAGCGCATGAAGCCCCGCCGCCACGCTCCACAGGAAAATCGAGATCGAGTAGCCGATCCGCGTCCCTTGGCGGTCGATCACCTTCCCCATGATGAGAAACCCGATGGCGTAGGTAAACTGGAACGCGCTGTTGATGTAGCCGTATTCCATTTTTGACAGCCCCAGGTCCTCCAGGATCACCGGGCTTAAGATCCCGAGGATGATCCTGTCCAGGTAGTTATTCGTCGTGATCAGGAAGAGGATCGCAAGGATGATCCAGCGCGTGCGAGTTGGGCGAGTGTCGGGCATGGCCGTCAGAGATTCTATCGAAGTTCACAGTCCGGCGAGCCCCACCCCCGGAGAGGTCCGACCAAACGAATTCAATAGACTGACTAAGTAATTGATTCTAAAGGATCGATGCCCGCTTCAGGCGGTCCCGGATGCCGGCCCATTCGTCCGTGTCCGGCGGCGTCTCGACGGCGATCCAATCTAGACATTCTCCATCGAGATTATGGAGAGTGGCGTAGATGACTGCGGCATACTCCCTGGCTTGGCTGGGCATAGACACGCCGGCCCCGGACAGGTGGGAGACGTAGACCCCTTTGCCGTGACGCGGCAGGACTCCCCCCTGAACCAGGACCAGGGGCGTGTTCGGGCTGTAGTGGCGGGGATGAAGGCCCGGTGAAGGGTGCGCCGCCTCGGGGATAAGTTCGTTTGGTAGCGAGACTGGGCCGATGAGCGCTTCGATCTCTTCGCGGGTCACCATCCCGGGCCTCAGGAGGACAGGCGGGGAAACCGCCAATGAAAGTACAGTTGATTCTATTCCGACGGGTGTCGTGCCGCCGTCGAGGATTAGATCGACCGTGTCGCCGAGGCTCTTGCGGACATGATCGGCCGAAGTGGGGGAAAGTTCCGTAAAGCGGTTGGCGCTGGGTGCGGCGATTGGTACGCCGGCGGCGCGGATCAGCGCCAGGGCGATGGGGTGGGCAGGCATCCGGATGCCGACGGTATTCAACCCAGCCGTGACCTCGTCAGGCACCTGGCTATCTTTCGGCAGGACCAGAGTCAGGGGCCCGGGCCAGTGGCGGGCCGTCAATTTCCTCGCCGCCTCAGGCCATTCGGTGACCAGGCGGCGGGCCATTTCTTCGGAATCGACATGGACGATCAGCGGGCTGGTCGAGGGCCGGCCCTTGGCCTCGAAGATGCGGCGGACCGCGGCAGGGTCCAGCGCATTAGCGCCGAGGCCGTAGACAGTTTCAGTGGGGAATGCCACCAGGCGGCCTGAGCGGATCAGTGACGCCGCAAGGTCGAGCGTGGTTTTCGGAAGCCCGATGATCCCAGAGTCCGGGCCGGAACCCGCTCTCTGCGTTCGCGGCCTCTGGTTGCTGGCTGTGTCCACTGGATTATTCAGGCAGGTCGTCCTTGGTGTCGCCTGCGATCTTGCCGGTCTTCTTCCAGACCAGGAAAGCGTGAATCAGCCCTTCGAGGTCTCCGTCCAAGACCCGGTCCACGTCGCCGACAGCCATTTTGGTCCGGTGGTCCTTGATCAGCCGGTAGGGGGCGAGGACGTAGCTGCGGATCTGGCTGCCGAAGTTGATGTCGGACTTGGAATCCTCGAGCTTCTTCTCTTCGGCGCGCCGCTTGTCCAACTCGTGTTCCCAGAGCCGCGCCTTCAGTTGCTTCAGCGCCGTCCCCCGGTTCTTGTGCTGCGACCGCTCGCTCTGGCACTGCACGACAATCCCGGTCGGGATGTGGGTGAATCGCACGGCCGACTCGGTCCGGTTGACGTGCTGGCCGCCGGCTCCCGAGGCCCGGAAGACGTCGACTCTGATGTCGTCGGGCTTAAGCTCGATCTTGATGTCGTCATCCACCATGGGAATGACGAAGACGGAGGCAAAAGAGGTGTGGCGCCGGGCATTGGCGTCGAACGGCGAGATGCGGACCAGGCGGTGGACGCCGATCTCGGACTGCAACTGGCCGAAAGCGCCATCGCCATCGATTTCGATGGTGGCGGATTTGATGCCCGCGCCTTCGCCATCGAGGATGTCGGTGACGGTGGCGGAGAAGCCGTTGCGTTCAGCCCAGCGCATGAACATGCGCATCAGCATCTCGGCCCAGTCCTGGCTTTCGGTGCCGCCGGCGCCGGGGTGGATATTCATGATGGCGCCGCGGTGGTCGTTTTCACCGGAGAGCAGCATGGCGGTTTCCAGTTTGTCGACCACGCTCCGGAGACGCTTGATTTCGCGAGCCAGTTCGGCGGCGACGTCTTCGCCCTCGCGGCCGAGTTCGAAGAAGGTGTCGATGTCGCTGACCAAAGTGACGACGCCGCGGTCCTGCCCGACGGAGTCTTCGAGCCGTTTGCGCTCCTGCATGAGCTTCTGGCTGCCGTCTGGGCTATTCCAGAAGTCGGGCGAGGAGACGAGAATTTCTATTTCGTCGAGACGGGTTCGTTTGGCGGGAATGTCAAAGATAGCTCCGCACGGCTTCTGATTGCTGGCGGAGCTCGGTGTATTCGCGCTCGAGTTCTTCGAGGGTCATAGATTCCATTTTACCGCGTCCGGGCCAGGCGCCATGACGTACAAACAGATAAAGTTTGTTCCACTTGTCGAAAAGCCAAGAGAGGCGTACTATCAGACCGTTAACTCCTGAGTGAGTGGAGGAGCGTCAGATGCAGCAAATCCCGGGGATGGAACGCGTTCAGTGGGCTGAGAAAGAGGCCAAGATCCGCAGTGCAGCGCAGTCAACGCAGCAACAGACGATGCGATTGCGCGGTATTGAGCGAGCGGTGGTGCAGGAGATCGAGGCATGGCAGCGAGATAAGGACGCGACGCACCTGCTCCGGGCCATCAGTGCGCTTCAATGCGGGATGAACATCTCGGCGGGTGTGGCGAGCACCTCGGCAGGGGCCGCGGCGGAGTTGTCCGGCGTGCCTCAACCCTACCAGCCGGATCCGCCCGCGGGATTCAACCGCAGCGGCGGAGATATTCCGAGCGCCGGTTTGCCTGGGGCAACACAGAGCGATATCGACAGGGCGGCTGATTACGCCAAGAGCAAGGTGCGCCAAGGGTTCAGCAATTTGGAAAGCAAGGTGCAGAGGGCGGCGAAGCTCCTGGAAGACGTGGCCGAGGCAGCCAGGCAGGGTGGATTAGGGACGCAAGGCGGATTCGGCGGCCGGGCAGCAGGAGGCGCGATCCCCAGCACACAGCAGGGCGGATACGGCGGACGGGCAGGCGGGAGCACCCAACAGCAGGGCGGCTCAGGGACCCAGAGCGGGTTCGGGGGCAGGGCCTCAGGCCGGATTCCCTAAGGGGGCTGCCAACCGGCGTTCGCTATCAGCGAGTCCGTAGGCCACGACGGCCAGCGCGGCCACGGCGGTGCGGAAATCCTTGGGATCAACCTTATCCAGCGTGTCGGCGTGCGTGTGGTGCCATTCGAAATAGCGTCCGCCCGAGGTTCTCAACGCGAGTCCGGGCACGCCTTCACGCATGAGGGGCGAGATGTCCGCGCCACCGCCTCCGGCGACAACCTCGCCCGCACCGAGCGCATTGAGAGGAACCGCGATGGCCTTCATGCTCGAAACGGCCCGGTCCTGGACCTCTGGGGCCGCACCCTGAATCGTCACTCCGAATCCCGAGGGCTTCTCGCAACCACCATCCATTTCAATGGCCGCGACATGGTTTTTCACCGCGTCGCCGACCCATTCGCGGTAAGCCCGTCCGCCGCGGAGACCGTTCTCTTCGTTGGCCCAGAGGACGACCCGCACGGTTCGGCGCGGCCTCATGCCGAGGGTCTTCATCAGCGTTACGGCCGTCCAGCAGGCGATACAGGCGGCACCGTCGTCATGCGCGCCCTGGCCGACATCCCAGGAATCGAAGTGTCCGCCCAGGACGACGATCTCTTCCGGCTTCTCGCGCCCGCGCCACTCGGCCACGACGTTGGCTCCCTTGGCGTCAGGTAAGGTCTGGGCGTTCATCTTCAGCCGGACCTTGGCCTGCGCGCCGGACCGGTAGAGCCGCAGCAGCATGCCGGCATCCTCGGCCGTGATGGCCGCGGCCGGGATCTTCGCAACATTGTCCTGGTAGCGCATCGCGCCCGTGTGCGGCGTCCTGTGGCCGGTAGGTCCGGCACCCCTGACCAGCACTGCGACTGCCCCCAATTGCGCCGCCCGGATCGCGCCGTTGCCGCGATAGGCCACCGTCCGGCCATAGCCTTCCCATGGCACGGCATAGACAACGATCCTGCCCTTCACCTTATCCGCGCCGAGTTTCTCCAACTCGTCGAAGCTCTCCACGGCGACCGTTTCCGCCGTGATCCCTTGGACGGGCGTGGCGATGGATCCGCCCAGGCCGAGCATGGGCAGGTCCGTCTCCCATGGGGCGATCAACCTGGCGGACTCCTCGCCGCGCACCCAGTGCGGGACCATCACCTCGGGCGCGGTGACGCCTTCCAGCCCGTCCTTCTTCATTTCGGATAGAGCCCAGTCGATGGACCGGGACATGCCAGTCGAACCGGAGAGGCGGTGACCGATCGAATCGCAAAGGTACTCGAGACGCTTCCATCCGGCCTGGTCTGACATCGCCGCATCGATGAGACGCTGGGCTGCGGCTATGTCTTCCGCGGGGGCGGCGGAGGCGGCGGAGAGGGAACCGGCCGCGATGAACTCTCTTCGATTGAACATGAAACTGGGATTTTCTCACACGCGGCGGCCGTTGCGGCATCCTATTAGACAGTGCCACTCCGTTACGACGCATTGCTGGTCCTCAGTTTCGGCGGACCCGAGAAGCCTGAAGACGTCATGCCGTTTCTTGAGAACGTGACGCGCGGACGCAATGTCCCGCGGGCGAGGCTGGAGGAAGTCGCCGGGAACTACATGCTGTTCGGCGGCCGCAGCCCTATCAACGATCAGTGCCGCGAGCTGATCGCCGCGCTCAAAGTTGAACTCGCCTTCCACGCGATCGATCTGCCAATCTACTGGGGCAACCGCAACTGGCATCCCTTCATCGAAGACACGATGCGCCAGATGGCCGGTGATGGCATCCGGCGGGCCATCGTCTTTGTCACCTCGGCCTACTCGTCGTATTCGGCCTGCCGCCAGTACCTGGAAGACATTGAACGGGCGCGCGGCGCGGTCGGGGCTGGCGCGCCGGAATGCGTGAAGCTGCGTCATTTCCATGACCAGCCTGGTTTCCTCGATGCACTGGCGGATCGGCTCCAGTCCGCTTTCGACAAGATCCCGGAAATGGACCGCGCATCGGCCCGATTGCTTTTCACCGCCCACAGCGTTCCGCTCGCCATGGCCCGGTCCTCGCGATACGTCCAACAGCTTGAGGAAGTAGCCGCGCACCTGGCTTCGCGCATGGGACGGACCGATTACCGGCTGGTGTGGCAGAGCCGCAGCGGGCCGCCGTCGCAACCCTGGCTGGAACCGGACATCAAAGACGCGCTCTCGGAGATCGCCTCGGGCGGCGGTTCACGCACGGTTGTCGTACAGCCGATCGGGTTCATCTCGGATCACATGGAGGTGATCGTCGATCTTGATACGTGGGCGATGGAGCACGCGCGTTCGTTGGGACTTGAAATGGTCCGGGCCGGGACGGCCGGGACTCATGCCAGGTTCATCACGGTGATTCGCGAATTGATCGAGGAGCGTTTGAGCAGCGGCGAAGCGGCCAATCCGTGTCTGGCGAATTGTTGTCCGAGTCCGCAGATGCTTACAGGGATTTCGACTGGGCCGGGCCGTCCGGCAGGATTCTGAAGTCTTGTCAGCCTTGGGCCATGCGATCGGCCCAGCGCAGGAAGCGGAACATCTCGGCTCGATGTGTCCAGACGAAGCGCCAGAAGTCGTTGGGCGTGATTGTTTCGGCGTGCAACCCGGAGTAGGTTTCGATGCGCCAACGCCAGTAGGGCGACCTCCAGGGCGTAAGCCGGTAACCCTTCGACGCGCGCCAGAGGTAGCGGATCATCAGTTTGCGCCCGGCGCGCCGATGGGCCGTTTCGGCGCCGCTTCATCGGGCGTGGCGTAATAGCCCGTGCGGGTCCTGACCGAAAAGCGGCTGCCGGCGTTCACTTTGATCTGGCGGTATGTACCGTCCAGCGCCTGGAGCGCGGGCGAATAGGCGATCACATACTGGTTGCGGATGTCGTTGGCCACCTGATCGGCCACGGAATCGACGCTTTCGGTGCTCTCGGGATAGTAACTGGCGCCGCCTGACGCTTTGGTCAGCGCGTTCATCGCCCGCTGGGCCTTCTTGGCCTCGCGCCGGTCCTCGTCGCCGAGGATGCCGATGGCATAGATCAGGACGCCGCTCTTTTCGGCCTTCTCGACCAATTTTTCGAGCGTGATGCCGACTGAAGCCGTGTCGTTGCCGTCGGTCACCACGAGGAGGACTTTTTTTTCCTTCTTGGCCTCGGTCCGCAGGTAGTCGATCGACATCGAGACGGCGTCGCGTAGCGCCGTTCCTCCGCGCGAGTCGATGCGCGCCACGCCTTCTTCCATCTTCTTGATCTCGGGCGTGAAGGTGACGTCCAGATAAGCTTCATCGTTGAAGTTGACGATGAAGACCTCATCGTTGCGCTTCGACGCCTTCACCAGCCGGACTGCCGCCGCTTCGACCTTCTGCCGCTTGGTCCTCATGCTGCCGCTGTTGTCGATGACGAGGCCGAGCGAGATTGGGATGTCTTCCCGGCGGAAGACGCGGATGGACTGTTCGGCCTTGTTCTCATAGATCTTGAAGGCCGACTGGGGCAAGTCGGTCACCATGCGGCCCTGTCTGTCGAAGACGCCGCAGTAGAGGACAACCAGGCGCGTGCCGGTGCGGAAAGTGGCCTGGTCGTCCTGCTGGGCGGCGATGCGGGGATGCGAGAGCAGCAGGCCGGCCAGGATGACCAGGAGGGTGGAGATGATCGTTCTATTGATTCGGCGCATAGTAGCCCTGCCGGTGGATGGCGCGGAGAGGCGGCATGCCACGCGGCTGATTCAATTTTACCTGGACCCGGCGGTACTTGCCGTCGCGCGCCAGATTCCGCGAGATGTAGCCGAGCACGTATTGGTTGCGAAGCTCGGTGCCGATCTTAGCGGCGATGTCGGGCAGATCGTTCAAATTTTCGACCGGGAAATGGCGTCCGCCGGTCATCTGAGCCAGTTCGTCGAGCAGTCCCGGACCAGCCATCTCTTCCGCCGTCCGGCCGCGAGAACCGATCGATTCAAAGATACCCATCGCGTACATCTGTGCGTCGGCTTCCCTGATGAGGTTGCGCACTTCGCTTTCCGAGTAGCGGCTCGAGTTGTCGCCGCCGTCGGAGATGATGAGCAGCGCCTTGCGCGGATTCTTGCCTTTTTTGAGCTGGTTCAGGGCCATGTAGATGCCGTCGAGCAAGGCGGTGCGGCCCTTGGCCTGGGTGAAAGTGAGGCGGCTTTGGATCTCTTCGGTGCTACGGGTGAAGTCCATCACCAGTTGCGGGCGGTCGTTGAACTGGATCAGGAAAAACTCATCCTCCGGATTCGCCTTCCTAAAAAACTGCGCCGCCGCCTCGCGGCTTTTCGACAGCTTGCTGCCCATCGAACCGCTGGCGTCGAAGACAAGGCCGATCGACAAGGGCGCATCGAAGCTGCCGAAGTAGGAGATTTCCTGTTCGACTTTTTCCTCGAGCAGGCGGAAGTTCTTCTTTTCCATGCCGGTGACGAACTGATTGAGCGGGGTGGTGACGGTGACGGGGATCAGGACAAGATTGGTGTCGATGCGGAGATTGGGGGTGATGCGCTCGCTCTCGGGGATCTCCGAAGCGGGCTTGGGACGGGGCGTGATACTGGGACGCGCCTGTTGCGCCCAGGCAAGGGCTCCGCCAAGGGCCAGGCCGCCCACGACGCCGCTCAAGACAATGAGAAATAAGGACTTCAATCCTCTCCTCAATAATCCCTCCCCATTTCGGTAACCCGAGTATAACATGGCTTCTTTTTGTGCTAGACTCGAACGTGCCCCCGTCGATTCTGGGTGTCATTCCCGCCCGCTACGCCTCCACTCGATTCCCAGGCAAACCTATCGCCATCCTCGCCGGTAAGCCTCTCATTCAACATGTCTGGGAGCGCGCCTCTCAGTCCAGGTACCTTTCCCGTCTTGTCGTCGCCACCGACGACGCCCGTATCGAATCCGCGGCCCGCGCTTTTGGCGCTGAGGTTGCGATGACCCGTTCCGATCACCTTTCGGGTACCGACCGCGCCGCCGAGGCCGCCAAATCCGCCGACGCCGGCATCATCGTCAACATCCAGGGCGACGAGCCGCTGATCGATCCCGACGCCATCGACGCCGCGATCCTCACGCTGTTAGACGACGCGCAATGTCAAATGGCGTCATTGAAACGACGTATCACGGACGATTCGGAGATACAGAATCCAAACGTCGTCAAAGTGGTGACCGCCAGCAACGGCGATGCGTTGTACTTTTCCCGATCCCCCATCCCGTACCAGCGGGGTCCGTCGGCGGGCTACTTCAAGCATATCGGCCTCTATATCTACCGCCGCGATCTGCTGCTGGCTTATTCCTCGCTGCCCGTAGGCCCGCTGGAGCAGGCCGAGAAGCTCGAACAGCTTCGGGCGCTTGAAAACGGCATTCCTATCCGCGTCGCCGAGACCAGCTACGACACGATCGGTGTCGATACGCCCGAGGATCTGGCGGCGGTGGAACGGATCTTCGCTTCTTCCCCTCCTCTCTCCCTACCTCACAAAAACGATGGCTAAATACATCTTCGTCACCGGCGGCGTGGTCTCATCCCTTGGCAAGGGGATCGCCGCCGCATCCATCGGCTGCCTGCTCGAAAGCCGGGGCCTGAGGGTCAACATGCAGAAGTTCGACCCTTACCTGAATGTCGATCCAGGCACCATGAGTCCCTTCCAGCACGGCGAAGTCTTCGTCACCGACGACGGCGCCGAAACCGACCTCGACCTCGGCCACTACGAGCGTTTCACCCACGCCCACCTCACCAAGAACAACAACCTCACGTCGGGCCGCATCTACGAGCGCATCATTCAGAAGGAGCGCCGCGGCGACTATCTTGGCAAGACGGTTCAGGTGATCCCGCACGTCACCAACGAGATCAAGGCGGCGGCGCACAAGGTCTCGGGTGACGTTGACGTGGTGATCTGCGAGATCGGCGGCACGGTGGGCGACATCGAGTCGCAGCCGTTCACCGAGGCCATCCGCCAGATGCGCCACGAACTCGGCAGGCGCAATACACTGTTCGTCCACGTCACACTGGTCCCCTGGATCGCCGCCGCGCAGGAACTGAAGACCAAACCGACCCAGCACTCGGTCAAGGAACTGCGCGCCATGGGTATCCAGCCCGACATCCTTGTCTGCCGCTCCGAACATCCCCTGCCCGACGATCTGCGCGACAAGATCGCCCTGTTCTGCGACGTGGACCGCGATGCCGTCATCAGCGCCTATGACGTCGATACCGTTTACCAGATCCCGATCAACTTCGCCGACCAGCACGTCGACGAGATCATCCTCCGCCAGTTTCAGATCGACAATCCCGCCCCGCGCGACCTTTCCCGCTGGAGCGCCATGCTGGACCGGATGCGCAACCCCGAAGACGAGGTCCTCATCGGGCTGGTCGGCAAGTATGTCAACTACGAGGACTCCTACAAGAGCCTGAAGGAAGCTCTTCTGCACGGAGGCATCCATCACAACCTCAAGGTCCGCATGAGTTGGATCGAGAGCGAGAACCTGAAGTGGCCGGGGTGCGCCGAGGAGCTTTCGCATTACGACGGTCTGTTGGTACCCGGCGGCTTTGGCAAGCGCGGCATCGAGGGCATGTTGAACGCCATCCGCTACGCCCGCGAAAAGCATGTCCCGTATTTCGGCATCTGCCTGGGGATGCAGACGGCAGTGATCGAGTACGCCCGCAACGTCTGCGGTCTGGGGCTGGCGGATTCGACCGAGTTCGAGGCCGCCACGCCCCATCCGGTCATCTATAAGCTGCGCGACCTGCTTGGAGTCGAGGAGCTTGGCGGGACGATGCGGCTGGGCGCATACGATTGCCTGCTGTCGGAAGGGTCGTTCGCGCGCGAGGCGTACGGCGTCGGGAAGATCAGCGAACGCCACCGCCACCGGTATGAGTTCAACCGGCAGTTCGAGCAGGCGCTGACATCGAAGGGATTGAGGATCACCGGCCAGAGCGAGGACGGCAAGTTCGTCGAGATCTGCGAGGCGCCAGGCCATCCGTGGTTCCTGGGCTGCCAGTTTCACCCCGAGTTCAAATCGAAGCCGCTGGAACCTCATCCGCTGTTCAGCGCATTTGTCGCGGCCGCCAGCCAGTACCGGCAGATCCGGCTGAAGAAAGAGGCAAATCCTCTGTTCGATGAAGGCGTCGAGGAGTGATGGAGATCGCCGCGGGCGTCAGATTGCACGCCCTTGCAGGCTTGTGGAATCGCCTTTGTCCGCTTCAACAATGTTTGACGCCATCCACGCTTGCGCCCCCGGCGGCGTCTCCAATGGTATAGAAAAGGATTGTAAGGATATCCACGGCCATGTTGCATAACCACAGGAAAGCTCTTCGCCGCGCGAGCGGCTTCTCGCTGATCGAGTTGCTGATCGTGATCGCGATCATCCTGGTGATCGCGGCTATCGCGGTTCCGAAGTTGAACACCGCCCGCATGCACTCTCAGGAGATGGCCGCCATCCGGCAGATCAATACCATCCACACTGCTCAGACGCAGTATTTTTCGCAGTTCGGCAAGTTCGCCGAGAGCCTGTTGCAGCTTGGCCCGCCGGCGGGCGGTTCAGCCGGTCCGGCTGCCGCGGACCTGATTTCGGGCGATCTGGCAAAAGGCGAAAAGACCGGTTACCGTTTCACCGTCGCGCCCACCCAGGAAGGCTACCAGGTGACTGCCGTTCCGCAGGCATTCAATTCGACCGGCCGCCGGACGTTCTACTCCGATCAGAGTCTAGTGGTTCGTGAGAACTGGGGCGCGGATCCGCCCACGGCTTCCAGTCCGGAGATCAAGTAAACCTGGCGCGGCCGGACCTGATCCCACTCCGTTGAAAATTGTGCCGGCAACCCGCTCTCTGCGTTCGCGGTTCTTGCGCGGATTCGTTCCTGCACCCGCTCTCTGCGTTCGCGGCCTGCGCGAGTGGGGAGTGCGAGGGAATAATCGACAGATCGCATTTTCATCAACTTAGGTGGCCCAACGGGGCCATGGGGACTGTCTGCGTTTGCGGACTCCACAGGGGGCGTTGGGGCGCCTCAGGGTTCGGTTGCAGCCAGATTCAGCGAGTTTCGGAGACGGGGTTTTAGCGCCTTGGGTTTTCGTGCCAGACCACGTTTCGGCTCTGTTCGCCGCAGACGAGAAGGTCGAGGTCGCCGTCGCCGTCCATGTCGACAAGACGGACGTCGTAGCTGGATTGTTCGGACCCGATGAGGTGCCTGGTGAACTGGCCCTTTCCGTTGTTCTCGTACCAGGCGGCCTGGCGGCTGTCCTTGGCGCAGGTGGCGATGTCGATGTCACCGTCATTGTCGATGTCGGCGACGGCGAGCGAGTGGGGGCCGGCAATCGCGGGGTCGATTTCGTGGAGGCGCCAAGAGGGGGCTTCGAACCAGATGACGCCCTTGCCATGGCCGCGGGAGGCGGCGAAGTCCGGCTTGCGGTCGCCGTTAAGGTCGGCAATGAGGATGTTGGTCGCGCCTTGCTGGTTTTCGGCGAGCAAGGTCTTCTTCCAGGGCCCATCTCCGGCGGGTTGCTTCCACCAGGCAAACCAGTTTCCGCCGGGCGCGTCCTTGCCGGCAGTGGCGAGATCGGCACGGCCGTCGCCGTCGACGTCGCCGATGCCGACATAGTGGTTGAGCCCCGGAGCGTCGCCGCGGGCTGCCCAATGGCGGATCCAGGGGAGCTTGGGGTTGGGTGAACGTTCGAACCAGACGACGGAGTTGGCGAAGGGACCGGTGGGTTGACCGCTTGTGGCGGCGAGGTCGGGTTTGCGGTCGCCGTTGATGTCGCCGGCGAGCAGGCCATGGACGCCGTCGACGCCGCCGGTGGCGGTGGAATCGATGAGGTGGAAGGGCCAGACGGCGGTGAGCGGGTTGGCGGGGCGTTCGAGCCAGAAGACGGTGGCCGGGCTGTATGTGGTCCCGATGAAGTCGACGTCACCGTCAGCGTCGACATCCATGACGGCGGAGTGGATGGCGTGGAGACCAGAGTGGAGGACGACCTGCTGCCAGTTGGGGGCGACGAAGAGGAGGGTCCGTTTGTAGTCGTTGGTGATGACGTCGGGTTTGCCGTCGCCTGTAAAGTCGGCCGCGATGACGGTTTGGTTGAGGAAGCCCGAGGCGACGATGTGTTGCTTCCATTGCGCCGCGGCGGAGAGAGATGCGAGGCAGAGGAGCAGGGCGAGGAGTCTCATGAACGGTAGTCCTTCCAGTTTGATTGTATTTCCTGTCGCGGATTCAGGTAAGTTTGTCGCAAAATAGATCCATGCCGGAACCGTTCGTATGGCGCTCACGAGTTCGCTTCTCCGAGACCGACTCTTCGGGGCGCATTCATTACTCGGCGATGTTCCGCTATCTGGAGGCTACCGAGGACGAGTTTCTGCGAGCCGCGGGGATACCGTACTCGAGGTTTGAGCCGTCGCAGGGCGTTTCGTTTCCACGGGTGCATGTGGAGGCGCAGTTCATGGCGGCGCTGAAGTATGACGACGTGGTGGATATGGAGTTGAGCGTTGAACGCGTCGGGGAGACGTCGTTCACGCTGTATTTCGACGCGTCGCGGGAGGGTGCGCCAGTGGCGCGTGGGCGGATGACGGTGGTGTGCATATCGGTGGCGACGGAACGGCCGGTGGCGCTGCCGGCGGAAATGGCGGCGGCGTTAGAGCGGGGCGGATCGGGCGTAGAATAGCGGTGAGCCATGGCAAATCAATTTGAAGTCGAATGTCCGTGTTGTGGGGCGACGCTGAAGGTGGACGCGCAGGTGAAGGCGATCCTGAGCCATAAGGAGAAGGTACGGCCGAGGACGATCGACGACATCAGCACGGGGCTGGAGAGGCTGAAGACGCAGAAGGCGGAGCGCGAGGCGGCGTTTAATAAGTCGTTCGAGCAGGTAAAGAGTTCGAAGGACGTGCTGTCGGCGAAGTTTGACGAATTGTTGAAACAGGCGAAGGAAGACGATCCGACGAAGCCGCCGCCGAAGCCGCTGGGATTCGATTAGGTTTTCGAAAGCAAGACATTGTGCATGCCCGGCTACCCCGCGGCGGACGGGCTGAAGCCCTTCGCAAGCTGAAGCCTGCCCCACCGGGGCGGCGGGGCGGGCGGGGCGTGAGAGAATGGAACCACGCGTGCGGATGCCCACTGCGAGCCTCCGCGCACACCTGAAGAAGCCATGCCCGAAACCCCGTATACACACGAAGCCATTGAATTGAAGTGGTCCGCAGCCTGGGCGGACAATTCGTCGCTTTACAAGGCCGGCGACGACGGACAGAAGCCGCGCTATTACGTGCTGGAGATGCTGCCGTATCCTTCGGGCGTGCTGCATATGGGGCACGTGCGCAACTATTCCATCGGCGATACGCTGGCGCGATTCATGTGGATGAAGGGCTGCGACGTGTTGCACCCGATGGGTTGGGATGCGTTCGGGTTGCCGGCGGAGAATGCGGCGATCAAGAGGAACCTGCATCCGGGCGACTGGACACGGTCCAACATCGCGCACATGAAGAAACAGCTTCAGCGTCTGGGATTCGCCTACGACTGGGAGCGGGAGATTTCGACATGCGAGCCGGAGTATTACCGCTGGAACCAGTGGATTTTCCTCAAGATGCTCGAACGCGGGCTGGCTTACAGGAAGTCGTCGCTGGTGAACTGGTGCCCGGAGTGCGCGACGGTGCTGGCGAACGAGCAGGTGGTCGAAGGCTGCTGCTGGCGGCATGAGACAACGCCGGTGGAGCAGCGGGAGTTGGTGCAGTGGTTCCTGCGGATCACGGCCTATGCCGATGAACTGCTGGACGACATGAGCCAGATCGAGGCAGGCTGGCCGCCGCAGGTGCTGGCGATGCAGCGGAACTGGATCGGGCGGAGTGAAGGCGCCGAGATCGATTTCACACTGAAGACGACGGGCGCGAAGTTGCGCGTGTTCACCACGCGGGTGGATACGATTTATGGCGCGACATGCGTCATCCTGGCGCCGGAGCATCCGGTGTCGCGCGAGCTTTGCACGGGCGGCTTGGCGGCGACGCTGAAGGCGATGGTCGACGACCAGGCGCGCAAGGATCCTGAACTGCTCGTCAAAGAGGGGTTCGATACGGGCCATACGGCGGTGAACCCTTACTCGGGCGAGGAGATCCCGGTCTGGGTGGGCAACTTCGTCCTATGGGGCTATGGGACGGGCGCGATCATGGCCGTGCCGGCGCATGACGAGCGCGATTTCGAGTTTTGCCGGAAGTACGACATCAATGTCAGGCCGGTGATCCGGCCCGCGGATGGCGTGCTGGACGATGGCGCGACGATGGAGATGGCGTTTTGCGAATACGGGGTGGTGGAGGCATCGGGCGAATGGTCGGGGTTGGCGTCGGGCGAGGCGCGCAAGAGCATGGCTGCGCGGGCCGAGGAGCAGGGGTTTGGCAAGGCGGCGATCACTTACCGGTTGAAGGACTGGGGCGTTTCACGGCAGCGCTATTGGGGAACGCCGATTCCGGTGGTCCACTGCGAGGCGTGCGGGATCGTGCCGGTGCCGGAAGAGCAGTTGCCTGTGGTGCTGCCGAAGGACGTTGCGTTCACGGGCAAGGGCAAGTCGCCACTGGCGCAGTTGGAGTCGTTCGTGAAGACGGCGTGTCCGAAGTGCGGCGAGGCGGCAGAGCGCGAGACCGACACGATGGACACGTTCGTAGATTCGTCGTGGTATTTCCTGCGCTACATCGATCCGAAGAACGAGTCGCTGCCGTTCGATGCGGCGAAAGCGAAGCCGTGGTTTGGCGTGGATCAGTATATCGGCGGTGTGACGCACGCGATTCTGCATCTGCTGTATGCGCGGTTCTGGTGCAAGTTCCTGCGCGACATCGGGCTGGTGGCGGTGGACGAGCCGTTCAAGAATCTGTTCACGCAGGGGATGGTGCAGTTGCATGGGCAGACGATGTCGAAGTCGAAGGGCAACATCGTCGATCCCGATGAGATGGTGGTGAAGTATGGCGCGGATACGAGCCGGCTGTTTACGCTGTTCGCGGGTCCGCCGGAGAAGAATATCGACTGGAACGAGTCGTCCGTGGAGGGGCAGTACCGGTTCCTGTCGCGGCTGTTCCGGTGGGTGACACGGAATATGGATGGCGGCGAGGGCTCCGGCGAGACCGATGCGCGGGCACTGAGGAAAGTGCATCAGACGATTCGCAAGATCACGCACGATTTCGACAACCGGTGGCACTTCAACACGTCGATCGCGGCGTTGATGGAGATGATGAACGAGTTGCAGGCGGCGGAGGCGGGGTTGTCGCCGGCGGTGCGGAAGGAGTGCGCCGAAAAGGTGACGCTGCTTATTGCGCCGTTTGCGCCATTCGCGGCCGAGGAGCTATGGCAGTTGATGGGGCGGACGGGTCCGGTGTTCAAGCAGGCATGGCCCGAGTGGTCCGACGACCTGGCGCGCGAAGAGGCTCTGGAGATTCCGGTGCAGGTGAATGGGAAGTTGCGGGCGCGGATTTCGGTGCCGCATGGGTCGAGCGAGGATGAGGTTAAGGCGGCGGCGCTGGCGGATTCGAACGTGCAGGCGCACACGACGGGCAAGACGGTGGTGAAGGCGATTTACGTTGCGGGGAAGATGTTGAATTTGGTGGTCAAGGGGTAGGGGCCTACGGCGCCGTCGAGGACCCGCTCCCCTGAAAATGGCCATTTTCAGGGCTTGTTGCGGCCGGCAACGGCCATGTGGAACTCAGTCGAAAATCACGCCCCCACCCGCACTCTTCGTTCGCGGCCTCAGAGCTGCGGCAGGTTGGTTAGCGTTAGGAGCGAGCGGGCGGGGAGGGAGAGGCCTAAGCCTCCGTCCTGAGCAGTGAGGGGATCGAGTTCGACGAAGCCGGCGTCTTCGGTGGTGAGGACGGCTCGCCAGGATTCGACGCCGGCAGGGAGGCCGGTGATTGTCGCGTTCCTGGCGGACGACAGATTCGCGATGTGGATGGTGTGGATGTCGCCGGCGCGAAACGCGGTGAGCATCACCTTGGGGTGGTCTGATGCGGCTTCCAACGCAGTGGACATGGGTGGCGTCAGGTTGGCGAGCTGCTTGGTGAGCCAGAACCGGCCGGTGGGTTGAAGCTCGTCGCCAACGATGCGGACCAGCGAGTAATCGGCGGTGAACTCCCAATACATGGTCCCTTGAGGGCGGGCGTGGGTGAGGAGTTCCTGGTAGAGCTGAAGCTCGCCGATGCCGTACCAATACGAGTCGTAGGCACGGCCTTGCCAGCCGCTGGGGTCGGTTCCCAGTTCGGCGACGAGCAAGGGAAGTTGAAGGCGTTCGGCGAGGTCAGCCCAGGCCTGGTACTGCTCGGGGGTGGCTCCGTTCCAGGAGTGGAAGGAGATGGCAGCAGCGTATTGGAGGGCTTCAGGGTCTTCGGCGGCGGGCAGGACGTAGGTGTGGGTGCCGCGGGCATGGCTGGTGTCGCCGAGCAACATGCGGGTGCGGAGGCCCATGCTCTCGAAGTGGCGGCCGATGCGTTTGACGGCGTCGCGGTGCTCCTCGGGGGTGAAGAGGATGCGGATGCCGAGATCAGGCTCGTTGAAGGAGAACAGGTCCGGCTCGATGCCATAGAAGTCGCGGGCGTAGAGGATATAGGCGGTCAGCGATTCGATCACCTCGTCGAACATGGCGGGGTCGATGATGCGCTGCTGGTCGGTGGGGCCCTTGGAATCCCGGTCGGCGAGGAGCCACTCGGGTAGTCGCCAGACGGAGGCGACGAAGGGGATGCCCTTGTCCTTGAGAGTCCGCATCAGCTCGAACTCATGGCGGAGACGGGTGCCGGGCTGGTCGTGTTCGATCATGCGGCCGTAGTCGGTGTCGTAGGGCGAATCGTTTTCGTTTTCAGGCTCCCAGTCGATCACCGTCATCTCGGTGCGGGCCCAACGGGAGTTGATGTGCTCGAGCGTGTAGGCGGTGACGGGGGATTCGATCTGGAAGCAGTAATTGCCGCCGAAGCCGTGGAAGAGGTAGCGGCTGGACTCGGGTAGTACGGTGAGGCTGGCGGACGATGCGTCGGGGACGCCGTCGAGGGCAAGCTCGATGGTGAATGAAGACTGCGTTCCGGCGGCCATGGAGCCGGAGTGGAGGTAGATCCAGAAGGCGAAGTTCTTGGGGGCGTCGGTCGATTTATCCTGCAGGTTGACGTTGAGGGCGCGGCTGAAACCGGCCGACCACCAGAGGTCGCCGGCGGGGCTGAGGGCCTTGAGTTGGGTGGCGGAGTTGTAGAGGAGATTGACGTTGGCGGGGAGCGTGGTGGGCAGGGTGACGGAGCGATTGCCGACCTCGGCGGTCCCGCCGTTGAACTCCGGCCATGGGATGTTCACGCGGAAGTAGAGGCCCTGGGCGTCGAGGTCGTGGAGGGCGGTGTAGTCGAGCGTGATGCGGAGGCGGCCGTCGACTTCGGACACGGTTTGGCTGAATTGGAGTTTGTGTGTCGCGTCGAGCGGCAGGCGGCCTTGCCAGACGGACTCAGTGCCACGGGTGACGGTGAGGTTTTCGGCGGACGAGAGGCCGATGGACCTGGTCCAGCCCTTGTTGGCGAGGATGAGATCGGTGCGAATGGCGGCGTCCTGGCCGCGAAAGAGCATGGCGGCGAGGCGGCCGTTGGCATCGATGACTCCGATTTCAGCGGCAGCAGCGACAGAAGCCTTGGCGCATCCGAATAGACAGGCGAGGATACGAAGCAACCTCACGCCGCGAGTATATCAACGAATCCGTGCCGCGGGTTATTTTCTGACGGTCGGATACTGGACGCCGAGCTGTTCGAGATAGGTCGAGTAGCGCGACGGGTCGAAGTAGAGCTTTTCGAGCGCGGGGCGGTACTTCTGCTGGCGGTCGCGATTCAAGTAGGTGGGTGGTTTGGTGTCGAGCGGGATGAGGGACTGCCACTTGGTTTCGCGGGTCTGTTCAGCGAAGGCCTTTTTGGCCTCGGCGAGGATGTTGGGATCGAGCATGAGGTCGATGACGGTCATGGCCTGGGCGGCGGCTCCGGCGGTTGTGCCCTTGTGGGCGATGGGCGTGGCCATGGCGATTCCACTGGACCAGTGGTGGCCGATCATGCCGGGGATGTTGCCGGGGTAGCGGAGGACGACGGTGGGGATGTTCCAGCCCACCTCGGCGATGTCATCGGAGCCATAGCTGCGTTCGCCTTGATTGCCGTCCTTGACGCCGAGGGGCTCGGTCTTGAGGCCGGATTCCTTGACGCCGATTTCCTTCTGTGCGGCACGGGCGAGGGTCTGGTCGTCGTCGCTCCACTTGGGCATGCCGACGGCCGCGATGTTGCGGCCGAGCGCTTCGGCGATGGGGCGGTTGAACATGCCGGGCCAGGCTGCGCCGAGGACGCGTTCTTCCATTGTCGTGCCAGTCATCATGGCGGCGCCCTGGGCGATAGTGGTGCCGATGGCGTGCATCTCCTGGATACGGGGGTATTCCCATTCGCGGAAGTAATACCAGACCTTGGCGATGGGCGGGACAACGTTGGGCTGGTCGCCGCCGTGGGTGATGACGTAATGGGAGCGCTGCTCGGTGCGGAGGTGTTCGCGGCGGTAGTTCCAGCCGATGTTCATCAACTCGACGGCGTCGAGGGCGCTACGGCCGCTCCAGGGGGTTGCGCCGTGGGCGCTACGGCCGTGGAAGGTGTACTCGACGCTGACCAGGCCGGTGCCGGAGGGTCCCCAGGTGACGCCGAAATCGGACGAAATGTGGGCGGAGAGCATGGCATCGACATCCTTGAATAGACCGGCATTGACCATGAAGGTGCGGCTGCCGATGAGTTCCTCGGCGACGCCGGGGTAGACGCGGATGGTACCGGGAATCCTGTAGCGCTCCATGAGATCCTTGGCGACCAGGGCGGCGGTGACCTGGAGGGCCTGACCGGCGTTGTGGCCTTCACCGTGGCCGGGCGCGCCATCGACAAGGGGCTTGTGGAAGGCGACGCCTGGGGTTTGTGAGGTTTCCGGCAGACCGTCGATGTCGGCCATCAGGCCGATCACGGGCTTGCCGGATCCCCATTCAGCGACCCAGCCGGTGTCGAGCCCAGCGACGCCGCGGGTGACCTTGAAGCCAGCCTTTTCGAGGATGCTTGTGATGTAGCGGGAGGTTTGGACCTCCTGATAACCAAGCTCGGAGAAGCTGAAGATGGAGTCGGTCATCTGCTGGGTGAACTTGGCGCGGCCCTGGGCCATTTCCATGGCGGCCTGTTTGATGACCTTGGGGTCGGGCTGTTGGGCCAAACAAGTGGCGGCAATAAGAAGAACTGGAAGGCGTCTCATTCGTCATATCTTAGTACTCCGATTCACAGGGATGGAGACATGTGTGGTACGAGCCCCACGATTGACGTGGTGGCGGGGACCCGTGCTCTGTCGAAAATCGCGCCAGCAACCCGCTCTCTGCGTTCGCGGTTCCGGGGCGATTGGAGTGTGAATGCTTGAGCGAACTGCCGAAGCTGCTTACTTGGGGGGAACATCTTCGGTCCGGGGCTCGTTGTTGAAGAAGAGATCGGACGGCAGGAATTCATCGTGGCTTCTAACGGTAAGAATGGCAAGAGATCGAGAAAGTGGATCTGGATCATGGTGACGGTGCTGGCGCTGGCCGGGGCGGCATTCGGCGTCAGGGCGGCATTGCAGCCATCGAAGGACATAGACCCGTCGAAACTGGCGGCGATTGAAAAGGGCAGCATCGCGCGGTCGGTGGTGGCGACGGGCAAGATCGAGCCGCGATCGACGGTTGAAGTGAAGTCGAAAGCGTCTGGAATCGTCAAGAAACTGTATGTCGACTATGGCGACACTGTGCAACAGGGCCAGTTGCTGGCTGAGTTGGACAAGGAAGAGTTGCAGGCGCGGCTGAGGGAGTCCAAGGCCAATGTGCAGGCAGCGGAAGCGGCCGAGGAGGCGGCCTTGGCGTCTCTTGAACGGAACAAGGTGGAGGCGGAGGGGCCGGACCTGCCGTTTCTGAAGCTTGGGCTGGAGCGGGCCAGGAAGCTGCATAGCGAAGGGCTGATCGCGCAGAACCTGGTGGAAGACGCCGAGAAGCTGTATCAGATGGCGCTGAACAAGCAGATGGGAGCGCAACGGGCGCTGGCCGTGTCGAGAGCGGACATCACGCGGGCCAGGGCGCAAGTCGCACAGGCGCGAGCGATTCTGGAGCGCGCCGAGGAGGACTTGCGGAATTCGACGATCGTGTCGCCGATCGACGGGCTGGTCCTGTCACGCGACGTGGAGATCGGCAACGCTGTCAGTTCGATTCTGGTTCTGGGGTCGAATGCGACACTGCTGTTCAAGTTGGGCGATGTGCGGGACGTGTTTGTCAGGGGCAAGGTGGATCAGGCCGATATCGGCAAGGTCTATGACGGGCAACTGGCAAGGATTGTCGTCGAGAGCTTCCGCGACAAGAAGTTCGAGGGGAAGGTCTATAAGATCTCGCCGCTGGGGGTGGAGAAGGACAACGTTACGACGTTTGAGGTTCAGGTTTCGATCCACAACCCCGGCAATAAACTGAAGGCGAACATGAGCGCCAACGCCGAGATCATCCTGGAAGAGAAGTTCGACGTGCTGCTGGTGCCGGAGGCGGCGGTGATCTACGACAAACAACGGAAATCGTCGGTGGAGGTGCCTGACGCGACAGCCGAAAAGGGCCGGAGCAAGGTAGAGGTGAAACTGGGTATTTCGAACGGCGTGAAGACGGAACTGATCGCCGGGCTGAAGCAGGGTCAAAAGGTCATCCTTCAGTAGCAGTAGCGGTCAAGATGAGCTTTCAGGATCTTCTAGCCGACACATTCCGGACCCTTGCCGCCCACAAACTCAGGACCGGACTGACGATGTTCGGGCTGATGTGGGGCGTGGTTTCGATCACGTTGATGGCGGCGGCCGGAGACGGGTTGCGTGAAGGCCAGAGGCGGGTGGCGGCGCAGTTTGGCGAGAACATATTCATCGTCTTCCGCGGCCGGACGGGCAAGCAGGCGGGCGGGCAGCGGGCCGGGCGGCAGATCTTCTGGTCGGTGAAGGATCACGAGCGGATTGCCCCGTATGTCCCGTCGTGCGAATACGTGATCCCGGAACTGACGCGGGGCGATATCCCGGTCCGCAGCGCGTTCAATTCGGCCACGCTTTTGATCTCCGGATCGCAGCCGCCCTATCAGACAATGCGGCATCTGCCCGCGGCCGAGGGGCGTTTCTTTTCGTGGGAAGACGACACGGAGGGGCGGCGGGTGGCTTTTATCGGGTCCGACGTCAGAAGGCAGTTGTTCGCCGGGCGCGAGGCGGTGGGGCAGGAGATCTCGATCAATGGCGTCCCTTATCAGGTGATCGGGGTGATGGAGACGAAAGATCAGGATTCGTCTTACGACGGGCAGGACGTCAAGAAAGTCTTCATACCGTTCGGGGCGATCATTCGCGACCTGCCGCAGCCGGCCCCTTATCCACCCAACACAATCGACCAGATGATCGGCAAGGCGAAATCGCTCGATCTGCACAAGGACTGCATGATGGAGGTGCGCAGAGGTTTGGCGCGGATCCACGGGTTCGATGCCGAGGACGAGGATGCGGCCGACATCTGGGACACCGTTCGCGAGGCGCAGGCGTTCGCGGCGATGGCCAACGGGATGAAGTACTTCCTGGGAGCGATGGGCGTGGTGACTTTGCTGCTGGGCGGCATCGGCGTGATGAACGTGATGCTGGTGGCGGTGAGGGAACGGACACGGGAGATCGGCATCAGGAAGGCGGTGGGGGCGACGCGGCGGGCGATTCTCATGATGTTCTTCGTGGAGACGCTGTTCATTGTCTTCTTCTCGGGCGGCGTGGGTTTCGCCGCCGCTCATGCCGTCTGCGCCGCGGTGAACACGCTGGAGATGCCGCAGTACTTCGCCGGGCTATTCGCGACTTGGGAGGTGGGGCTGACGTGTGTGGGGTTGCTGGGTCTGGTTGCGTTTCTTTCGGCTCTCTATCCAGCATCCCGAGCGGCGGCGATCGATCCAATTGAAGCGCTGCGTTTCGAGGCGGGCGGATAAGATGCCGAAGGAGATCCTGATTCAGGCATGGGACTCGCTGCGGCGGAATCCGGCGCGCAGCCTGCTGACCATGCTGGGCATCGTCTGGGGCATCGCCGCAGTGACGTTGTTGATGTCATACGGCAACGGGTTTCGGAGCCTGATGATCGGCACGCTGCATAACTTCTCGAAGTCGGCCATTATCGTGTTTCCCGGTCAGACGTCGGAGCAGGCGGGCGGCGAGCGCGCCGGGCGGCGGATCCGGATCGAACTGGCCGACCTGGAGATGGCACAGGCGGAATCGCCGTTGATCCGGAAGATTTGCCCGGAGACGATTCGCCGGGTTCCATTGGTCTACCAGGACAATACGTTCCAGGCGAACGTGCGCGGCGTGTGCCCGGAGTATGGCGATATCCGGTCGGAAATCGCGATGGAAGGGCGCTGGCTTTCGGCGGAGGATCAAAGCGAGAGGCGGCGGGTCGTGTTCCTGGGCGACTGGCTGAAGAACAAGCTATTCTCGGGGCGCCAGGCGGTGGGCGAAACGGTAACGATTCAGGGTGTGCGCTTCACCGTGATCGGGATCATGGACAGGAAGATCTCGTTCGGCAACTACTGGGGCCCGGACGACCGCTCGGCCTTCATCCCATACTCCGCCGCGGCGGATGTCTGGAATACTCGCTACGTTTCGACGGCCGTCATCCAGCCGATCCACGCTCAATTCGAGACCAAGGCCGAGGAGCAGTTCCGGGCGTCGATCGCGCGGCGCTACAATTTTTCGCCGACCGACAAGCGGGCGCTGAATTCATTCGGAACATCGAATATTCGCCCGATCATTGATGGGCTGACGATCGGGCTGCAGGTGCTGCTGCTGTTCATTGGCGCGCTCACGCTGGCCATTGGCGGCATCGGCCTGATGAACATCCTGCTTGTCTCGGTGAACGAACGGACGCGCGAGATCGGGCTGAGGCGGGCGCTTGGGGCGAGGCGGAGCCACATCGCGTGGCAGTTTCTGGCCGAGGCTCTGGCGATCACGCTGGCGGGCGGGGTGGTGGGCGTGGGGCTTTCTTACCTGATCGTCTGGATCGTGCCGCCACTGCCGATGCTGGGGGCGTTGTTCAATGACGATTCGGGCAAGGGCGACCTGGTGCTGGGGATTCAGCCGGCGACGGTCGCAATCTCGGCGGTTGTACTGATGTTCGTCGGCATCTGTTCGGGACTGGCTCCGGCGATGAGAGCGGCGCGGCTGGACCCGACCGAGGCGCTCAGGACGGAGTGAGCGCCCGACTGACGGCCGCGGCAAGCTGGGTGGGCGTGAATGGCTTTGGCAGGAACAGCCCATCCAGAGAAGTATCCTTTTCCGGGCCCGGATAGCCGGAGATGAACAGGACCGGTAGGCTGGGGAAGCGGAGCCTGGCCTGGCGGACCAGTTCAGGGCCAGCCATGCCTGGCATCACTATATCGGTAATGAGAAGCCGCACGCGGCTGTCGAGAGCTTCGAGAGCGGCCGCCGCACTGCCAAAGACCCGTGGATCGTAGTCGAGCCGGCGCAATACTTCCTGGGCATACAGCCCGACATCTTCCTGATCTTCGACCAGGAAGATGAGTTCGCCGTTACCTCCTGGCGTGACCGGTTCCTCCGCTGGAACTGGAGCAGTTTCACAGGGCATGGCCAGCGGCAGGCGGACCGTGAAGACGGAGCCGGATCCGGGGCTGGATTCGATGTCGACGCGTCCGCCAGCTCTGCGGACGATTCCATAAACGGTGGAGAGACCCAGTCCGGTGCCGCGGCCCGGCGCCTTTGTAGTGAAGAAAGGATCGAAGGCCCTGGCGCGTGTCGTTTCGTCCATGCCGTGGCCGGTGTCGGAGACGGCGAGTTCGACGTGGTCGTCAACAAGGCTCGTGGTGATCTCAAGGCGGCCCCCCGAGGGCATGGCATCACGGGCATTGAGCGAAAGATTCAACAAGACCTGCTGGAGTTCGGCTGGGTCGCATTGCACGGGTGCGGGTCCTGAGGCTGGGTTCAGAACGAGTTCGACCGGCGGCGGGATGAGATAGCGGAGCATTTCGGCGCATTCCCCGAGTATCCGATGCACGTCGCCGGAGCGGTTCGTCGAGGCCTGGGCCCGGCCAAAAGCGAGCAGTTTGCGCGTGAGCTCGGAGGCGCGTTCTCCGGCGCGCCGGATCTCTTCAACCTTGGGCCGCGCGGGATCATCCGGCGGCAATGTCAAAAGCAGCAGGTCGGAATAGCCAGTGATGACGGTAAGGATATTGTTGAAGTCGTGCGCGACGCCGCCGGAGAGACGGCCCAAGGCCTCCATTTGCCTGGCCTGGCGGAGTTCCTCCTCGAGCGACTTCCGGTTGGTGATGTCGCGCGCAATGCCCTCGACGCCGGACGGGAATCCCCTGGACCACAACAGGCGCGAGCTGATCTCGATCCAGATGGGCTGGCCGCTCTTCGTTACGGCGGTGAGCTCATAATGAGGAGTCTGCTCGCCGGCGAGTTTGCGGGCTGTCATCTCACGGGCGCGCTCGAGGGATTCCGGGGAGAGCCCCATGCCGATGTCGGCGCCCAGGAGTTCCTCGCGGCAGTAGCCAAGCAGGTCGCACATCGTCTTGTTGACGGCGGTGAAGCGCCCGCGAAGGTCGTGCGTGTAGATGCCGTCGAGGGCGTTCTCCACCATCTCGCGGTATCTGCTTTCGCTCTCGCGGAGGGCCTTTTCGACACTCTCGCGAGCCGCATACTCGCTCAGAATCGAACGGTTGAGGCTATCGAGGTCGCGGTTTCGCCTCTCTAGTTCACGCGCATGAGCATCGCGCTGCGCCACGGCTCTGCGGCGGGCGACGATGGTATAGACCAACGACGCAATGATTGCCGACTGGGCAAGCAGAAACGCAATCAGGCCGAAGAGCCACCCACGATACGGAGCCATTTGGCTGACGGGGCGATTGACTATTCCCACGCCCTTCGGGACCGACGATTCCGCGATCCCCCAGCGCCGAAGCGCCGCGTAATCGGCCACCGGAACAAACGACCCATCGGTCAGAATCTGCAGATCATAGGGAGCGGCGCCACGCAGAACACTAGCCGCCAGGCCGGCGATTACGGCCGCATGCTGGCGAGCCCCATTGGCGTTGCCGCACAGGATGCCCTGCCCGAGTTCGCTGACATTCGGACTGAAAACGGGCGCCGGGCTCGCCGCTGCGATCTTACCCATGGTCTCCCAGTGCGGCAGGTTGGTCCCGTCGCGATCGACGACGTAGTCCATGGCGATGACGGCCGTGCCTTTGGGAAGATTGCGCAGCCGGGCGAGGACGCCGTTCAACCCAAGCCGGCCGCCATAAATGAACTCGGCGGTCACGGACGGGATGGCGGCGATGGCCTGGCCAAACCCGGCCTCAAAGGTCGCTGCATTTTCAGAGTTATCGAAGACCACGGCGATGAGGCGAGTCGCCGGCTGAATCTGGAGGATCAAGGAGACCAGAGCGGAGAAGCCGAACTGCTCACGGACTCCGGTGAACCGCCGGCGGTCAAGCGAACCGATGACCTCAGTGTTGCTTACCCCGCCGAAGATGACGGGCGGTCCTCCCAGGAAACTCGATTCCTGGCCGATGAGATATAAGAGTGCGGCATCGTCGGTGGCGACGATGGCGTCGATCTTGCGCGAGGCGTACTTCCGGGTAAGGTAGTCGTGGACCGATTTCAGGTGAGCCGGTCCGGTGAACCGGCGCATGTCCATGTATTCGACAAAAACATTCAGGTTGGAGAACTCGGCGGCAAGTGTGGACTCAACGGCGTCGACGATGCCGCGGGTCCAGGGGAAGGCCTCGTCGTAGGAGTTGAGGATGAGAAGGCGCCGCGCTGGCTCCGGGCGCTTGGTTTGAGGCGCGGCGGGCCCGGCGGCAGCGAGCGCGAGGCAGCACGCCAAGAGCAGGAGGCGGCGAACACGAAATGGTTGGCGCGTTGCCATGGTCCCGTGCCGATTATAAACGATTGTTCATTCGTTGCTGTGTAGTCGTTGTGGAATTGTCCGGGAATCGGGAATTCAGCACAAGCCAAGGCGAACGAGAAGTGCGAAGGGGTCGGGGTCGCGTCCCATGAAGGCCCGGAAGAGATCGGCGGGTTCCTGGCTGTTGCCCTTTTCGAGGATGGTTGTGCGGAAAGCGCTGCCCGTCTCCATGTTGAAAACACCTTCGCGCAGGAAACGGGTGAACGCATCGGCATCGAGGACTTCAGCCCATTTGTAGCTGTAGTACCCTGCGCCGTAACCGACCGGATCGGCGAAGAGGTGTGTGAACGCGCAGACCATGGCGTAGCCCTCGGGCACTGGCGCGGACGCGAATGGGGCGAGGATGCGATTGGCTTGTTCCACGACCGGTTCGCTGGCATCGAAGCTCCTGTGAAGCGTGAGGTCAAGCGTCGCCAGGCCGAGTTGGCGCATCTGGGCGTTTGCGGCGCGGAAGGTGCGGGCCCGGACCATCTTGCCGAACAGTTCGGCCTGGATCAACTCGCCGGTCTGGTAGTGGCGGGCGAAGAGATCGAGCGAGGCGCGTTCCCAGCACCAGTTTTCCATGATCTGGCTGGGCAGTTCGACGAAGTCCCAGGCTACGTTGGTGCCGGCCAGGGAACGGATTTCCACCTGGCTCAGGCAATGGTGGAGCAGATGGCCGAATTCGTGGAAGATGGTCTCCACCTCGCGGTGTGTGAGCAACGAAGGACGGTCCGGAAGCGGCGGTGTGAGATTGCCGCAGACAAAGCCGGCGTGTGGGCGGAAACCCTCCGGCGACGGTCCGCCGGTGACGAACGAATCCATCCAGGCGCCGCCACGCTTTGTCTCCCGGGGGAACCAGTCGGCATAGAAACGGGCAAGCAGGGCGCCGTTCGAGTCGTGGATCTCGTAGTGGTGGACAGAGTCATCCCAGACGGGAGCGCCCGGCGACTGTGTCATCTGAATGCCGAAGAGGCGCAAGCAGAGGTTGAACAGGCCGTCAAGGACGTTTTCGAGAGAGAAGAAGGGGCGCAGATCCTCTTCGTCGAATTCGTAGAGCGCCGCGCGCAACTTCTCGGCCCAATAGGAGACATCCCATGGCTCGATCGCGGCGGCGGAAGGCTCCCGGGACCGGCGGAACTCGATCAGCGCGGCGTTCTCACGCTCGAAGGCCGGGGCGGTGTGGACGCGAAGCCCGTCGATGAAGGCGGCCGCTGCCCCGCCGGAGGCGGCCATGCGGTCGGCAGTGGCGAAATCGGAGAAGTCGGCATATCCGAGCAGTGTCGCTTTGCGGCGGCGGAGATCGAGAATCCGAGGGATCAGTGCGGCGTTGGATTCGGCGGCCCGGGCGTTGTAGGCGCGATAGAAGATCTCGCGGACAGCGGCGGCGTCCAGGTAGGTCATCACGGCGACATAACTGGGTTGCTGGAGAGTGAAGCGCCAGCCGTCCTGGCCTTTCGAGGAAGCGGACTCGCGGGCGGCGGCGATGGCGGATTCAGGCAGTCCGGCGAGGGCGGCCTGATCGGTGATGATGTAGTCCCAGGCAGTGGTGGCGTCGAGAACGCTTTGGGCAAAGCGGGTGGTGATGTTGGCGAGTTCGATGTCAACGGCCTCGAGCGCCCTTTTCTCGTCAACGGAAAGGTCCGCGCCATGCCGGCGGAAACTCTCGATCGTTTTGTCGAGAAACCTGCGGCGGATGCCGGTTAGACCGGCTGCTTCCTCTGTCGAGGCGAAGTCCTTGATCGCCTGCCAAAGCTCGCTGTTCAAAGGAATGGAGGAATAGAACTGGATGACCTGGGGCTGGGCGTCGTTCCAGGCATCGCGGAGTTCGGGCGTCGTGGCTACGCTTTCCAGGTGACGGACGATGGACACGGCGACATCCAATTCCCCGGTAGCCAGGTCCAGGGCAGACATGCTGTTGTCGAACGTCCGTCGGCCAGAGGTGGCCCCGATGTTGGCGATACGGCGGCGTGCCGCCTCGAGCAGCGCGTCGAGCGCCGGGCGGACGTGATCGGCATGCACCTGGTCGAAAGGCAGGCCGTCAAGGTTGGCTAGGAGGGGATTAGTCTGGTCCACCTTTGTAGGATACCTGGAAGGCGCGGAATCACCGGCGGAGGTGGCCAGGCACGTGACACCAACCATACTTCACAATAGCGGATATATTGTTGAAAACAAGACTGTTGTTAGTCCAGCCGCGGGAGACGCCGGGCTTGTACTAGCCGCCTGGTCCTAGTACTGCAACGTATTCCTTGTTTCTTATCAAGGGGTTAGCATGGGGGTGGAATCGCAATGCCCGTGGCGCCAGCCGTGGGGTGTCCTCATTGGAGGGTGGTTTTACTGGTTGGCGTCAGAGAAGAGACCGTGCAAAAAGACCGGCACAACGCGAACAGGACGACAGGACGGGCGAGCCGCGGGCGCGTGCGGAAGGCCTGGGCCGTCCCGGTTGTCCTCATTGCGCTGTGCGCGGCAGTGGGTTCGCTGAGGGATGGGGGCTGGAAGTCGGCGCCGATGCGACAGGCCGCCGGCAACGGGGCCGGATCGGTGGAGAAGGCCGGGGAGAAGCAGGCGAAACCACGGCTGGTCTATCCGTTTTCGGTGGTTCCGGGTGGGATTGAAAATGGCGCTGAAGTCGCGCAAGCCCTGGCGCGGGACCCCGTTGTTGAAGCCCACTATGACGGATTCAGAGCCGATCGGGCCAGGGTGGTCCTGTTGACCGAACCGCGGTTGGTCCATGTTTCCTACCGGGTGAAGGACAAAGTCTACTGGACGCGCAAGAAGGTCAAGTTGCGGAAGGGCGAGAAGCTGATCACCGATGGCAAGGAGCTTATCCGTGCGCGGTGTGGCAACCGGATCTCGGATGCGCCAATGGCGCCGATGGCGTTAGTGGAGCCGCCGGAAGTCTCGTCAGACACGCCGTTGCTGCCTCTGCCCCTGGTCGCACTGGCAAGGCCGATTGAAGCGCCTGCGGGCGCACCGGCGCCGTCGGAGGAAAAGGAAGCCGGGGCCCAGCCGGCGCCTTTTTTAACTCCGGTCGCCCCGGCGGGCAGGACGGGTATCGTTCCGATCGTTTTTCCCTTCGGAGGAGGCGGCGGCGGTGTACCCCCAGGTGGGTCGCCGCCGCCAACTTCGGGCAGCCCGGCAGGCACGCCCGCGGCCGGCGGGACGCCGCCGGGTACGCCTTCAGTCGCACCACCGGCGCCAGTGGCCGCTCCGCCTGCCCAGCCGCCGGCAGCGCCGCCGCCTACGACGCCCGGCAATCCGCCCACGGCGCCCCCGACGAATCCTCCATCCACTCCTTCAACCGAACCGCCGGCAACGCCGCCAGGAACGCCGGTTGTTCCGCCGGGAACACAGCCGTCCCCGCCGGCTCCAGGAACGCCTTCAGTGACGCCTCCGGGTTCCGTCCCTCCGGGGGTGGCTCCGCCTGACGGGACTCCCACTGGACCGGCGGATCCGCCCCTGCCGGGCTTCCCGCCCACGCCAAACGGCGTTACGCCGCCCGGACCAGGTCCCATCCCACCGCCGGATGTCATTCCGCCTCCCGGCGTGCCCGGCCCACAGCCCGAACCGCCGCCAGTGACGCTGGTGCCCGAGCCGTCTACCTACGTGTTGATCGGCTGCGGACTCGCCGCCTTGGCCCTGCTGAAGAGACGCAACAACCGCGCCTGATCCTCCTCGCCGATGGATGGCATCGCCTTCTTCGCCACCCCTTGCGGATCGCGCGGGCGGCGCTCGCAACGCGGCCCGCGGGACGATTCCAGCAGCCTGTTAGGGACGATTCCGGTCCCGGAGGATCCCCTCGGACCAGGCTCGCCGGGTGGGCGAAAACTGGCTGGCGGCGGCGGCGAGGTAGGGGCGGAACTCGGCGGCCCACCACTGGGTAAATCCCTGTTGGGTGATGGAATCGAGCGTCGTCGAGTAGTGGTCCAGAATCTGTTCGGTGAACATATCAGCGGCGCGTATGGCGGCGACTTTCGTGGACCGTCCGAACCAAACGAACCCTCCGGGCAACCTGGTCAGGGTGGAAAAGGCCAGTAACGATGACAGGTGAACGACGGAACGGCGTTCGGCGCTGGCGGTAGTCTTGAGCCGGATCCAGACCGATTCGATCCGCGCCGCTGGGATCAGCTTTTGGGCCGGAAGGCCGTACCACGACTTGCGGATCGACTGCCATTCGCGGCGCAGTTCGGCCACGTCAAGTGGCGGGGTATTGATGGCTTCGGCCGTCATGCCGGCGGCGCCTTCCAATGCTGCCAGCATCTCTTCCATCGACGTGGGCGCGGCATCGGGTGCGAGCAGCCCTTCTTTCTTGAGGCTTTCGCCGATCTCGCGGATGATATGGGCGCCGGCGCCGCTCAAGTCGGCCAGAGCCGCCAGGACCCAGACAGGCGAGGCGCGGAAGGTGAGCACGCCGATCAGTTCGATGCCGTTACCGGCGGTCCGTCGGAGCAGGAAGTCCTCGGCCAGTTTGCCTTCGGCGGGAAAGACGCCTTCCACCTGGCCCACCTGTTCGATGAAGAATCGCAGGAGCGCCTCGACCATCGAGCGATACAGCCGGGTACGCCGGACGGCTGGCGGCAGCGTGGCTTCGCCGATCTCGTGCAGCAGACCTCCAGCAAGTCCGGAGGCCGACCGGACAACACGCTCGGGCAGGGAGATCAGGTAGTCCCGCCAATCCGACACCGTTCGCCGCACGATGGTATGTTAGCAATTCGGAGCGAAACGCCATGAATCGAAGAGTGTTCCCTCCAACTGGCATGATCGCCTGCGACGTGAAGCGGACTATCGCATGGGACGCCGCAAGTGCGAGAATCGTGAATGACGCAGCCGCTGGGAAGGCTCTGTCGAGACCTTACCGCTCACCCTATAAACACCCCTACGCATGACGACACCTCAATTGCCCATGGCCCCGATGACGCTGGACGGCTCCAGCGTCCTGCACCAGATGTTCCGCATCCGATGGGAGGCGTGGAAAGGCTGTGACGCCGCCTGCCAGGGCCAGACGTTGCGTGAAGCTTCGGAGTGGCTGGATGAAGCGGCCGCCGCGCCGGCAGGATCGCAGTCGGCGGCGTTCGCCATGCTGGGACACAAGGGCGACCTGATGCTGGTGCATTTCCGTCCGGACTTCCCCAAGCTGCTCGAAGCTCAAGCCGAAGTGCGGCGGCTGCGGCTGTTCGAGTACCTGGAGCCGGCCAACTCGTACGTCAGTGCGGTCGAGTTAGGGCTATATGAATCGACGCGCAAGATGTATGACGATCTCGCCGCGCGCGGTCTGGAACAGGGTACCGAAGCGTGGGCTGAGGCGATCGAGGAGACGCTCGAACGCCAGCGCAGGGCCATGTCGGTGAGGCTCTACCCCGAGATTCCGAACATGCGGTATCTCTGCTTCTACCCGATGGACAAGAAACGGGGAGAACAGCGCAACTGGTATTCCGAGAGTTTCGCCGCCCGGCAGAAGATGATGCAGGAACACGGCATGATCGGTCGCAAGTACGCCGGGATCGTGAAACAGGTGATCTCAGGTTCGATTGGTTTCGACGATTGGGAATGGGGCGTGGACCTGTTCGCGGACAATGCGCTGGCATTCAAGCAACTCGTGTATGAGATGCGCTTCGACGAGGCCAGCGCCGTCTACGGCATGTTTGGATCGTTCTATCTGGCGCTGCGGTTGAAGCCGGACGGGATCGCCGGATTCATGTCGGGCGAGGTGGCGGGCGCGATCGCGTAGAGCGGGCTTGCGGAAAAGGAAGAGGGCCGCTGGCGTGACCGGCGGCCCTCGTTGTTTCCGGACTGAGCGGTTACAGGCCGAGCATGACGACGGCCATCAATACCGCGCCTACGGGCAAAAGCAGCAACGCCTTCTTCAGCCTCTTCGGATCGTCGCCGGCGATGCCGCCGATGATCGGCGAACTAACCACCAGCCCAAGCCAGCCGGCCGTGACTGCGATTCCGGTGGCCGTGGCGGCGGTTTCGGCGAAACGCGCACTGATGACGGCCAGCGTGGTCGGGAACACCGGCGCCATGGCGATGCCGGCCAGGAAGACCAGCGCCCATGCGACCTGCGGTTTGCCGCTCAGGAGCATCAGGTAGGTGGTGACGGCCATTAGGATCGCCGACGCCAGAAGAACAGTCTCCGGCGTCACGGCCGACAGCACCGGCGAGACCGCGACGCGGCCCAGCAGCAGTCCGAGAGCGAAGCCGAGGGACAGAATGGTGAGTGCCCTTGACTGAGGCACGCCCTGGGCGATGAGATGACGAGCCAGCCAGTTCCAGACGCCGACCTCGCAGGCGACATACAGGAACAGGAACAGGGCCAGCAGCAGTAGCGGCACGCTGCCGAGCAGCGAGCCGACCTGCGACGTGTCGAATGCGACCTTGCCGCTCGGCGCGGGCATGGTCGTCATCCCGCTGAAGGCGAACGTCAAGGCGGTGATCGAGGCTGCGAAGACCAGCAGCCTGGCCGAGTTGTTTTTGAACAGGTTGGCGGCCACCAGCGGCGTGATCAGCCCGCCAAGCCCGAAGAACAGGTTCAGCAGATTAAAGACGCCGGCCGTTTCAAGCGATTCGATCTTGATGAACGGCGGCAACCCGTTGGCGCCCACGACAATCGCGCCGCCGCCTGTGCCCAGAAGCAGCATGAACGCGGCGATTTGAGTGAATCCCTGCGCGCCGCGCAGACCGAACAGAGCCACGGTGACCAGCCCAAGCCCAAGCAGCAGTCCGAGCTTCACGCCGTAGATATCAACCATCGGGCCGATGAAGAACGACCCGATCATCAGGCCCACGGCCTGCGTCATGGCGATGTTGCCATTCTGCTTCGGCGTCAGGGAGAAGCGTTTCGAGAGTTCCGGCAGAATCGTGCCCAACATGGCGGCGATCATGCCGTAGACGAAGATTGCGAGAATCGCGGCGGTAATCAGCATAGCTTCAAGATCCTATCAGACTTAGCGGCCCGTGCGTATGACCTCGTGGAGAACGCGGCCCGAAGCGCCGCTGGGAATCTCGACGCCAAGGATGGCCGTGAGCGTCGGCGCCAGGTCGTTCACCAGCACCCGGTTGTAGTAACGGCCCGGTTGGATCTGCGGGCCCATGAGCATGAGCGGAACATGGGAATCGTAGTTCCATGGCGTGCCATGCGAGGTGCCTGAGTTTTCGAAGAGCCAATACGGGTTGGCGACGATGAACAGGTCGGATGCCCGCAGGTAGAAGAATCCGTTCTGAACGCGCGCGCCGGTCAGGTCGGCGTGTGTCATGCCGCGCCGCAAATCTTCGCGCGTGAAGACGCGGGCGATGTAAGGCAGTTGCCTGGCGGCGGCGGCGGCCGTGTTCTGCACGTCTTCCAGGGAGAGCTTCTTGCTTGCGATGAGCTGATGGTTCAAATACGGAGCCGGACCCGAATAACCGGCAACCCATTCGCCGGGGCCGTGTCTTTCGTTGAGCGCCTTCTGAACCGCATCGCGGACGTCCTTCGCCGCGGCGCGGCCGCCCGGCATCTTTCTCTGCTTCATGTACTCGGGCATCGGCGCCACGCCGTGATCGGCTGTAAAGACCACGAGCACGTTCTTCATGCCGACGGTCTTTTCCAGGTGGTCGAAGAGATCGGTCAGGACCTTGTCGGTCGACAGCGCCACATCGTGGATCTCGGGCGAGTGCGGACCCAGGCGGTGACCGATCGTGTCGCAGGACGAAAAGCTGATCGCGAGCAGATCGGCGGCGCCGCGCTGGCCGAGTTTCTCGCCATCGATGGCGGCCTTGGCCATCATGCCGAGAATGTCGTTGCCATAGGACGTGCCTGCGACACCTGTCCAGTAGGCGGCGCCTGGAGTCGAGGGCAGCATCATGAACGGCGTCCCACCGGAGGCCGGACCCCAGTTCTGGCCGGCGAACTTGTCGACGGCGCGGGACTTGTTGAAGTCCGCCGCCCACCGCGGCAGTTGGTCGAAGTAATAAGTCGAGCTGACAAAGTTGCCCGTGCCCGCATCCCACCAATACGCGCCGTTCGACATCCGCCCGGCCATCATGATCGCCGAGCGGTCCTTAAAGGAGATGCCGATGACCTTGGGGGACGGCCACTTCTCGCTCAGCTTGATTTCATCGCCGACGGTGGATACCAGCAGCCGATGCGGCGAGGCGCCTTCCTTGCCGTACTCGCCGCCGAGCTGCTTGGTGGTAGGGTCGCTCACGCTGGTCACCTGCCTGCCGGTCGCGCGGTCATACCATTCGTTGCCGACGATGCCGCTCGACGATGGCATCGCCCCGGTGAGCGTGATCGAGTGGCCGACGGCAGTCACCGTGGGCGAGTGGTTGTAATGCGCGTCGGCGAATACGGCCGATTCGTTCAACAGGCGCTTCAGGCCACCGGTGTATTCCTTGTGGAACCGGTCGAGATAGTCGGCGCGAAACTGATCGACTACCAGCAGCAAGACCAGTTTGGGTTCGATCGGCCGGGCGTTTGGCGACTCAGCCGGCGGTGCGGGCGCCGGTTTGACGGGCGCGGCCTTGGGCGGCGCGGGCTTCTTCGCGGCGGCGGGCCTGACTTGGGCCATTGCGGCTGACGCGCCGCAGATCAGCATCGCGGCGGCCAGGCTGGCCGCCATGTATCGCGTCTTCATGGTGGTGGGTACTTCCTACTCTGACTGGGGGCGCGCCTACGGCAGTACAACCGCGCCGGCGCCCTTAATCTGGTAAATCGTCTTGCCTTCCGTGACCGTCGCGGGATCGAACTTCTTGTTGTTCTCTTCGGCCTCGTGCTTCATCTGCGCGATGAGTTGATCCTTCGTCAGTTCGAGCTTGGTAAAGATGCCCTCCGCCACAGCCAGGCGGCCTACAGCGTCCTTCGGGAAGACGATTTCGCCGTCCTTCACCTTGATGCGGACCTTGGCGTTGGACTTCGGATCAACGAGGTTCATCCAGCAGCCTGCTTCTTCGCAGACCTCGGAGACCCTGCCCTTGACCTGGACGTTCCTGCCCACGTAATCGGCGGGCTTGGCCTCAAGGCTTGCGATGGCGGTCTGCTTCTTCAAAGTCAGCGGCGCGCCAAGTTTCACTTCGCCGGCCAACAGGAGGGCGGCGGGCAGGATGAGGGAGAGAATCAATCGCATAGCCCTATTATCCGCCGCGCGGCGGTGGGCTTGGCAACTGAAACTCAGCGCTGCTTCTGTTCTCTGGTGGCGGCTTCACGCGCCATGCGAACCTTCGCGCCCTCGAGTTTCTTCTGTATCTTCGCCACTTCGGCGGCGTCCTGGTCGCTGGGGGCATTGCTGCGCCATTCGCGAAGCGAGATCTCCCAATGGCTGATGGCGTCCTTTACGTTGCCCTGGCTCAAATAGACATCGCCAAGGTGGTCGTGGACAGTCGGGTCCTTCGTGCCGCGCTGAAGCGACCGCCTCAGAAAGTCCGCTGCCTCTTCCAAGCGGTTCAACCGGAAATAGGCCCAACCCAGGCTGTCGAGGAAAGCCCCGTTGGTCGGTTCCTGGTCCACCGCCTTCTGGATCAACTGCACGGCCTCCTGCACCCGCATGTTGCGGTCGGCCAGCATGTAGCCAAGGTAGTTCAGGGCTGAGGCGTTGCCGGGGGAAACCTCAAGCACGCGGCGGAACTCTTTCTCCGCCTCGTCGTAGCGCTTCATCTTCTCGTACATGGCGCCGCGCAGGAAGAGCACCGGTTCCTTGTCGTCGTTCGATTCCGACAGTTTCTCGGCCTCATCCAGGCTCTTGGCCATCGCGGCATAGTTCTTTGCCTTGTCGTAGCCCTGGGCCAGCGCCAGGTGGACGGCACGGTCGTTCTTGCCGTCGAAAAGGGACTTTAGGATCGCCTCCGACTCGGCATGTCTGCCGATGTCGCTCAGCAGCGTGGCTGAGACGCTCTTCACCACACGGTCGTTCGGGAACTTCGCCATGGCCGCCTGCATCTCTTTCTCGGCGGTGGCGAAGTCCTTGGCTGCCCGGTAGGTGTCGATGATCTGTGCGGCGGCGTTCGGAGCGGCATTGGAATCCAGTTGAACCATGCGCTGGAAAGTAGCGACGGCTTCCTGGGTCTGTTCGGACACGCGGTAAAGAAGCCCCAGGCGTTCGAGCAGGATCAGGGCGTTGCCGCGCTCCGGCAGGGAACTGGACCGAAGCGTGGATTCGGTCAATTCCTTCAGCAGCGAGATCGCTTCGGCCATCTTTCCTTCGGCTTCGAACAATCCCACCTCATTGAACCGGATCTCGATGTTGTTGGGGTCGAGTTCACGGGCCTTCCGGGCGTAGCTGCGCGCCTTGTCAAAATCGCGATTCTGGCGGTGGATCTGGCTCAGGCGCAAGTTGGCGAGCAGGTCATTCGGTTCCTCCTTGACGATTTCCTCGAATACGGCCTGCGCTTTGGCCATGTCCTCGGCCACATAGAGAGCCTGGGCATAGGCGCGCTTGAGGTCGGTGTTCTCACGATTCAAGTCAAGCGCCTGGCCGTAGGTGGCGGCAGCCAGCCTGTAGTCGCGCATCTGCTCGTAGGAGCTGGCCAGGGCGGTGAGCGTCCGCAGATTGGGATTCTTCAGGGCCGCCTTCTTCAGCATCTGGCTGGCCAGTTCATTGTTCCCCATGTCGCTGTAAACCAAGGCCAGGCCGGTCAGGGCCTCTTCGTTTTCGGGCTCGACTTCGAGCGCCCTCTTGTAGGCCGACTCGGCCGCCGACGTGTTGAGGGCGAATTTCTCGAGTCTCCCCAAGGTGACCAGGTTGTCGACGTCCTTGGGCGCCTTCCCGGCTAGGATGCGGTATTGCTCCAATGCTGAGTTCAGCATCTCCTGGTTGGGGCGGCCCTGCTGGCCGTCGCGGATCCGGGCGGTGTAGAAGCGAGCCAGGATCCGGCGCGAGTTCAGATCGTTGGGGTTCTTCTTTACCAATTCCTCGAATTCAGAGGTCGCGCTGCGCAGACGGCCCGTCTGCAGGTACATGTCGGCAAGTTCGGAGGCGAGGAAGGCGGCGTCCGGGTCGGCCGCCAGGGCCGACTTGTAGTTCTCGATCGCCTTGGTGATGTACTCGCCGCGGCCGCCATACTGTGCGGCCAACTCGGCGTAAAGGTGGGCCAACGCGGCGTGATA
>CAZLDN010000004.1:0-76595 GCA_964558355.1 uncultured Candidatus Solibacter sp. | reverse complement strand
GGATCCCGATCGGCCCCGGCTTGTCCTCGTCGCCGTCGATCGCCATCGCCGTCGCCCCGTCGATGATCCGCTTGTCGTGAATCTTCACCCCGTTCAGCCACGCGCTCAACTGCCGCCCAACCAGCCGGATCTCCATCGTCTGCCACTCGCCCGCCGGCTTCGCCGCCGGAGTCGACGCCTTATGCCGGCTGTAAAGCCCCCCCGACCCGTGCAGCCCAACGTCCCTGCCGTAGTCGTCGATGATCTGGATCTCGTACCGCCCGCGCAGACCGATGCCCGAATTCGACCCCTTCTCGTAGCGGTACTCCGCCCGAAGAATGAAGTTCCAGAACTTCGCCTCGCTGACAATGTCCGACGCCCGCTGGCGGTTCTTCATCAACCCGTTCTCGACATACCAGCCAAGTTCTCCCGGAACCACCAGCCGCCATCCATCCACCGACTTGCCATTGAACAGCGCGACAGGTTTTCCCTCCACCCACGAGCCGTCGTCCACATCCTTGATCTCCGGCGCGCGGTAGCCCGTCCATTTCACGGCCGGCTTGGCTGCGCCGCCGAGCGATTCGACGAACTCGCCCTGCAGCACGCCGCCCTCGAACTTCGCCTTGTAGAGCAGCTCCAGCGGCTTGTCGTCGCGCTTCCTCGTGAAGGAGAACACAAGCGTGTCCCCGTCGATGCGCATGCTCGGGATCTTGTCCACCTGGCCGCCTGGCGCCCCGACGAACCAGCCGTTCATCCGCGGCGTCCCCGCTCCGTTCACCTCCAGCCACCAGACGCGCTGGCGCGGGTGGTCGAGTTTGATGTTCCAGCGGCCGTTGAAGTCGGCCGGGGCGGCCGACAGGGAAGAGGCGAGAAGTAGAAGTGGCAGTATCATGGTGTTCGT
This sequence comes from uncultured Candidatus Solibacter sp., assembly GCA_964558355.1. Lineage (GTDB taxonomy): Bacteria > Acidobacteriota > Terriglobia > Bryobacterales > Bryobacteraceae > PNKE01. Next base: position 75,715 of record CAZLDN010000004.1, on the reverse strand, counting down.
TCGATTGTATCCAGCAATTCAGCCATGCGGGCGGCCGGTCCGGTCCGGCCGGCAAACCGCAATTCATTGTAGGCCAGCGTGAACTCCAAAACAGGCCCGGCCAGATCCGGTCTCGGAATGGATCGGGCAAACTCAATCGGCGTTGCGGCAGCGCTCCGGGCGAATCCCCGCCGCCGCAGCGCGTCGAGCAGCCGGCGGTAGAGCAGAGCCGCTTCGTTCGATGTCACCTGGCCCCGCGCCGCCCGCCGCAGTATTCTGCGGCGGTAATGCCGGACCAGCCCATACACCGCCGCCGCCAGGACGAACGGCGCAAACCACAAGCCGAGCTTCCCGCTCACGTCCGGCCCTTTGAAACTCAGCGCCTCGCGGATCCGCTTCAGCCAATCGCCGGCCAGCGGAAACGACAACTTCCGTCTGGATTGCTGGCCGATGCGAAACGCCAGCGTCAACTGCCGGTCCAGATCGTAACCGATCACCCACTCCTGCCAGAAGACATCCACGGCGTCGGCCCACATCGAAAGCTTGGACATCAGGTCCTTGCCCTCGTCCGGATTCGCCGGCGTCGGGTCGAACACAGTCCAACCCTTGCCAGGAATCCATGCCTCCACCCACGAATGCGCGTCCGAAGCCCGCACCACCTGCAATCCCGTGAGGGGGTTATTCGTTCCCGCCTGGAAGCCCGTCACCACGCGCGCCGGAATCCACGACGCCCGCAGCATCACCGCCATGGCCGATGCAAAGTACTCGCAATGGCCCTTGCGTCGCTCGAAGAGAAAGTAGGCCAGCGGGTCGTCGACTTCCTTTTCGAGCGGCGCCAGCGAGTACGCGTATTGTGTCAACAGGTGATTCTCGATTGCCTGGGCGCGGGAGAGATCGTCCGGCAACTTGGCAGTCAGCCGCCCGGCAAGATCGAGGATGCGCCGGTCCACCGGCGGCAGCATCAGGTTGTGATTCCTGACCTGCTCTGGCAGACGTGTGTAGCCAATGAAATCCGCCGCGTCGGGGCCGCCGAAATATGCGTAAACCGAATAGCGGTAACTTGTCTCCCCGCTGAATGGAACCCGCAGACCGCCGCCCTCGGCGAGCCACACGAGCCTCGTCGGCAGGCGCATCCGCTCCGCCAGTCCGGCGACGAACAGCGCCTCTGACGGAGGCGTGTGCAGAACCACCTCGTAGTTGATCCGCGGCCCGCCCGGCCGCCGCAGTTGGTCGTCATCGACCAGGGTCAGCAACCCTTCCTTGGCTTGCAGCAACTGAGGCGAAGCGGGCGAGTTGTACCACTTCCAGCCGTTGAATTCGCCCAGCGCGGCCCCGCGCCAATAGAAGTTCTTCTTCGGCGGCGCGGGATCGAAGTAAACATGCATCACGGCCCGCGAGGGTTTTCTCAGCTCGCCCATCTGTCCGAGAGTGACTTCTCGCGCGAAGCCCGCCACCCGGTCTCCTGGCCGCGCGAACCGTTCAAACGCCGCTCTCGCCGTTCGCGGCAGGATCAGAAACAGCCCGCCCGTCAACAACAGCACACCCGCCGTGAGCAACCCCGTCAGCCAAGCCAGCCGCCATGGCAACCGCGTCGAGGCGCCCTGCGCCACCCGCTTTCCCGACGCCGACGACCGGATCTCGCCCGACGTCATCGTCGCCACGGCCGACACCAGAAACACGACCAGGAAGAAGAAAAAGCTCAGACTCAGCGAGAACATCGCCGCCGACAGGATTTCAAGGAAAGCAATGATGCCCAGAAACAGGTGGTCGCGCGAAGACGACGCGGTGAGAATCTTCACCACGGCCAGGAACAGAATCAGGTGCACCGTGGCTTGAATCAGGTCGCGCGACAGGTAGTGGTAATCAACCGGGAAGAAGAGAATGTAGACGAGCGAGGCGATGCCGGGCCAGCGCTCAGGAATGCGGATCTTCACAACCCCAGCCAGAGCCAGAGCCCTGAGCAGCAGAGCCGCGCCCGTCACCACCACGCTGGGCGCATCCAGCGCGCCTGAACCTGCGATGGCGAGGTAACCGCTGACCAGCATCACCCAGATCGAAACCTGGAAAAACCCCGCTGCCGGCGTCTCCCGTTTTGCTCCGTTCAGGGCCACGAACTCTCCAGTCGCTTTACGAAGGCAAGCAACTCCCGCACCCCCTCGGTCTCGGACTTGCAGACCACGAGGACTGACTTCTTCTGGTACGTCACGTCACCCGAACCGCGGTTCCATTTCTGCTGCAATTCGAACGCAGCGGCTTCGGTTGTGAACGCGAAGGCGCTGACGCCGATCAGCCGCTGCCCATTCGCAAAGGTGGCCCGGATCCACTGCGCCGGTCTCAGCCCGGCGGCCGGCTCGGGCGCGCCGGCCGGCTCGGGCGTGTCCATCGCCGCGCGTCTCCACTCGCCCACCGAGTCCGGCGGCACTGGGACAAGCACCTTGCGGGGCAATCGGCTGCATCCCGCCGATGCAGCCGCCGCGGCCAGGAACATGCGGCGCTTCATGCCTCAACATAGCATCCGTGGCGCGTTATGGTACAACGTCAAGGTGCGACTGTCCCTATCTGGCGATCACTCCCTCTCCCTTCCAGCCGCTGCCCGGCTCATGAACGACAACCTGTTGAACAAGCTCTCAGCCCTGGACGCCAAGGCGCGTCGCAAGGGCCTCGCCGGCCTCAATTCGAACAAGAGCCCGCTCGTGGCCCTTGGCATGGAATGCGACGCCGCCGGCAACGCGACCAAGAACAGCTACGGCGTTTTCCACCTCGCCTGGCTTGCCGCGAAACACCCCGAATGGCCCGCGCTGGTGCAGGCCGAAGTCGACGAGATCAAGCTCGACTTGAAGAAGGTTCACAAAACACGCCTGCGATTCCTCATCTGGGCCGGCATGGGCGGATCAGCCGAGGACAAGTCGGCCTACGTCGCCGCGGGGCTGCTCAGCAAAGGCCCCAAGTGCTATGTCCTCGATTCCACCGACCCCGCGAAGCTCAAAGCCATCCTCGCCCAAATCACCGCCAAGGCAGGCTCTCTCGAAGCGGGTCTGAAGTCCACGCTCGTCGTGGGCATGGCCATGGGCATGACCTCCTTCGAGCCTGTCGTGAATCTCGAAAAGCTGTCCGCCCTTTATGACAAACTAGGCATCGACAGCCGGCCGAACTTCGTCTACCTGACCCTGCCCGGCTCCATCCTCGACCGCTTCGCCGGTCCGCGCGGATACCGCAAAATCGAGCTTCAACTCGACGGAGGCAACTCCACCGCCGGCCGCCATTCGAGCCCGCTCACCAAGGGCAGCCTCATCCCGCTCGCCCTCGCCCAGGTGGACCTGGCGAACTGGTTCCAGGGCGCGGCGCTTTCGGTGGACGACATCGCGCTGGCGTTTCAGTTGGCCGCGTTTCTCCACGCCCATGGCGAGGCTGGCCGCGACAAGGTGACGCTGCTCGCCTCCAAGCCAATCGCTGCCGCGGCGCTGTGGACGAAGCAGGATTTCGAAGAGAGCCTCGGCAAGAGCGAAGAATCCGGCATCAAGATCGTCATCAACGAAACGCCGCGTCTGGCCAACTATCATCCTTCGAAGCACCCCCGGCAGGACCGCGTTTTTCTGGCCATCGAGCGCAAGGGCGAAGCGGGTATCGACCGTCAAAAACTCGCGCTCCTGAAACGCTCGGGCTACCCGCTGGCACATCTCGTCCTGGACAAGGACGCCCCGTTATCGGCCTACATGCAGTTCATCCACTACACGGTCTTCGGCCTCGCCTGGCTGCGCCGCATGAACTTCGTCACGCAGCCCAGCGTCGAGTTGTACAAAGCCATCACTCAGCCCATCTACGAATACGGCCGCGTCCTTGGCGGCACCGTGAAATCCTCCGAATGGCAGGCGCTGAAGCGTGCGGTCAGGCAGACGAAGTGGCGTGATCTGACGCTGTTCTACGACAAGTTGCGTCTCGCCGTCGAGCCGGATCGCCGCGACGCCCCCGGCATCTACGCCGCCATCGTCTCCCAACTCGCTTCAGCCCGCGCCATCGAATACGGCGAACTAACTTTCTTCGGCGACACCCGCTATGACAAGTGCGGCCAGTCGGTCCGCCGCGCGCTCGACAAGGCCGCCGAACTCGTCTTTCGCTCCGCGCTCAAGATGCCTGCCGATGTCTATGAAGGTCCGGCGATGAACCACAGCTATCACGAGATGGTGATCGGCCACGGGCGCTGTTTCTCGACCGTGCTGATGAGCGAGAAATCCGAGTCGCTGCCCGAGGCCGGTTATACGGCCGGCTACCACCAGGCGCAGTTCCTGGCCACGCAGATGGCGCTTGAACAGCGCGCCCGGCCGGTCGTCTCGATCCTCATGAAAGACCTCACGCCTGGCTCGATCGAATCGCTTGGCCTCTTCTTCAACGAAGTGGCCAAGCGGCTTCGGCGCTAGAATCAGAGTTCATGGCCAAGATCAGAGCAAAAGGCAGCCCGCGGAAAAAGTCGGGTCCAGTGCCGCCAAGCGCCATCGGCTGCATTTTCATCGTCGTCGTTGCATTACTGGTCCTGAGCGCATTGCTCTATTTCTCAATCTCGCGAGGTTAGTCGATTCCATGCGAAGCGATATGCGGGAAGCCGCCCAGTTGCGGCCAGTCAGGATCACGACGGATTACCTGTTGACCGCCGAGGGTTCGGCGCTCATCGAAGTCGGCCACACCCGCGTGCTTTGCGCCGCTTCGGTTGACGACTCGGTGCCGTCTTTCCTCCGCAACAGCGGCAAGGGCTGGGTCACGGCCGAGTACTCCATGTTGCCCAGGGCCACGGCCACGCGCACGCCCCGTGAAATCACCCAGGGCAAACCCTCCGGCCGCACGCAGGAGATCCAACGGCTCATCGGCCGCAGCCTGCGCGCCGTCACCAATATGGAAGCGCTCGGCGAACGCGTCATCATCGTCGATTGCGACGTCCTCCAGGCCGACGGAGGCACGCGCACGGCGGCCATCACCGGCGGCTACGTCGCCCTCGCCCTGGCTGTCAAGAAACTGCTCGAATACGGCGCCATCAGCCGCAACCCGCTACGCGACATGGTGGCCGCTACCAGCGTCGGAATCGTCGCCGGCGAGCCTCTGCTTGACCTTGCCTACGACGAAGATTCACAAGCTGAAGTGGACATGAATGTGGTCCTGACCGGTGCGGGCGAGTTCGTCGAACTTCAGGCGACCGCCGAGAAATCCACCTTTGGCGATCAGCGCCTTGCCGACCTGATCGCTCTCGCCCGCAAGGGCATAGGCGAACTGTTTGAAGCGCAGAACGCCGCCATCGGGGGCAAACCCATCGGGGGTAAGCAATGACACTGATCCGCTGCGCCACCACGAATGCCGGCAAACTGCGCGAATTCCGCCTGGCGGCGAACCATTTCGGCTTCCACCAGGTCTCCATCGAGCCGATCGAATATCTACACTGCTTACCTGAATGCGTCGAGGACGGACAGACCTTTGACGACAACGCTGTGATCAAAGCCATCCATTACAGCGTTCACGTCCACCGGCCCGTGTTCGCCGACGATTCGGGACTCGTCGTCGCGGCGCTTGACGGTGCGCCCGGCGTTCGTTCCGCGCGCTTCGCCGGCCCCGGCGCAACCGATGAGGACAACAACCGGCTGTTGATCGAGAGGTTGGCAGGCGTCGAAAACCGCATCGCCTGGTTCAAGTGCGTCGTCGCCCTGGCGCACGAAGGGCGTCTGCTGGGGACGTTCAAAGGATCGGTCGAAGGTAGGATCACCCTCGCGCCGCGGGGCGCCAACGGCTTCGGCTACGACCCGCTGTTCTTCCACGAACCCTTCGGCTGCACCTTCGGCGAAGTTGATGCCGCCCGCAAACTGGCGGTGAGCCACCGCGGCCAGGCGATCGAGCAGATGCTCAAGTTCGTTTGCGCAAATCTTTGAGCCGCTCGCGCCACACCGTCCAGCCGATCACCGTCTTGGCGTCGACAATCCCGTTCGACCGGATCATCCGCCCGATCTCCGCCATCGTGAACCACCGCGTCTCGATCCGCTCGTCTTCCATCGGCGCGGCCGCGCCGGCATTCAACTCCTGCGCCACATAAATCGTCATCCGCTCGGCGACATAGCCGGGGCTGGCGAAGAACGTAAACAGCTTCATCCACTTGCGCGCCTTGAAACCGGTCTCCTCGATTAGTTCGCGCTTGGCGGCCTTCAGCACGGTTTCGCCCGGATCCACTCTGCCCGCCGGCAGTTCCCAAAGGAACGCCCGCGCCGGCAAGCGGTATTGCCTCACCAGCAACACGCGGTTCTTCGCGTCCACAGCCATCATCACAGCCGAACCCTGATGTTGCACGATCGCGCGCTTGATCTCGAATCCATCCGGATCCACTGCCTGGTCGAGCGTCACCCAAAAAATGGGGGTGCGGCAAATCTCCTCGGACGAAATCAGCTTCATGACTCTACCTTCCAATCGCGGCTTCCATCGCCGCCAGCGGCATCGTATTCACCACGTCATCGGCGCCCAGCCATCCTCTGCGCGCCATGCGCACGCCGAAACGGATGTTTGCGAGATGTTTCGGATGATGCGCGTCGGTCGAGATGACAAACTTGCAGCCCAGTGCCCGCGCGCGGCGGATCAGCGAAGCATGAAGATCCAGGCGTTCCGGACTCGAATTGATCTCCATCCAAACGCCTCGCTTGGCTGCCGCGCTTGCCACCGGGTCGAAGTCGAAGGTATAGGCGTCGCGGTGCAGCAGGACGCGGCCCGTCGGATGGCCGAAGGCCTTTAACGACGGGCTTTCGAGCGCTCGCATCAGCCTGTCCGTCATCTCGGCGCTTTCAAGGTTCATGTAGGAATGGACGCTGCCGATGACGAAATCCAACTCCGCAAGGGCGTCCTCCGATAAGTCCATCCGGCCGTCGCGCAGGATGTCGCACTCGAGTCCCGAAAAGACCCTGATCCCGCGATCCTGCCTGTTGAACTCCCTCACCTCTTCGGCAAACGCCACCGCCCGCGCCTCGTCCAGTCCATTGGCCATTGCCAGCGCCTTTGAATGATCGGTGACGGCGATGTACTCGTAGCCCAACTCCACCGCCGCCGCGGCCATCTCTTCGAGAGTGCCCCTGCCGTCGGAGGCGCGCGTGTGCATATGCAAATCGCCGCGGATCCGCGACGCTTCCAGCAGCACGGGCAACTCGCCCTTCTCCGCAGCCTCGATCTCGCCCTGGTTCTCGCGCAGTTCCGGCGGGATCCATGCCAGTCCCAACGCCGCGTAGATCGCCTCTTCCGTCGCGCCGGCGACGCGCGCTTCATCCGCCACTCCGAACAGCCCGTATTCGTTCAGCGACATGCCCATTCGCTGAGCACGCTGCCGCAGTTGGACGTTGTGATCCTTCGACCCGGTGAAGTACTGCATCGCCGCGCCATAGCTCTCCGCCGGCACAGCCTTGACGTCCACCTGCAACCCCTCGATGCCATATCTCGCGCTGGCCTTCGCCTGTCCCTGCCCCATCACGTCGTGCACCTTCGGGTGACTTACGAACCGTTCCAGCGCCGCCGCCGCGCCCTCGCCCGTCACGAGCAGATCCAGGTCGCCCACCGTCTCCTTGCCCCTGCGCAGGCTGCCCGCCGGCGTCACCCTTTCAACGCCCGGCGTCTGTTCGAGATAGTCCACCAGATCGTTCGCAGCCGCCGTTGCGAACCCCAGTAGAAAACGCCCCGCGCCCTGCCTGTAATGCGCCAGCCCTTTCAGGATCTTCTCCTCTAACTTCGCGCCCATCCGTGGCAGTTCCCGCAGCCGGTGGTCCAGGCAAAGCTGCTCCAGTTCTTCAAGCGTCGACACCCGGAAGTGGTCCCACAGCGTCCGAATCGTTTTCGGACCCAGACCCGGAATGCGCAGCATTTCCAGCGCCGTCGGCGGATAGCGCTTCAGCAACTCGTCGCGCCGCTCAAACGACCCGCGTGCGACGACTTCCCCGATCACCGAGGCAATGCCCTTGCCGATGCCCGCGATTTCGGTGAGCTTGCGCGACGGGTCCGCCAGAATCGCCGTCATCTGTTCCGGATACCCCTCGATGACGCCCGCGGCGTTTCGATAAGAACGGATGCGGAAGCCGTCTTCCTCCGCGATCTCCATCAGGTCGGCGGTCTCGCTCAGCAGCCTTGCGATGGCAATGTTGTCCAAATCAACTCCCGCTTGGCTTTCTCGCCGGCACACCGTACGGCTCAACATGAACCAACACGTCGGCCACCCAGGACAACTCGTCTTTCACGTGGTTGCGAACCTCCTCGGCAATCGAATGCGACGCCCGCACCGTCAACTCCGGATCCACCTCCAGATGAAGATCCACGTGATACCGCAATCCCGTCTTGCGCGCGAAACACTTTTCCACGCCAAGCGCACCAGGCACTTTGATCGCCGATTGCCGGATCAGATCGATGCGCTGATCCGACGGCATGGTGTCCATCAAATGAAGCGCCGTCTCGCGAATCACCTGCAAGCCGAGGATGACCACAATCACGCCCACGGCGCCGCCGCCCCAGTGGTCGGCTTGGAGGAATCGGCCCGGATCGTGGACCGTCAGCGCAACCGCCCCCAACGCCACCGTGCCCGACAGGATGTCCACCGTATCGTTCCACGCGTCGGCCACCAGTGCTGACGAACCGATCCGCCGCCCGGCCTTGAACTTGAATGTCGACAATGCCGCCTTCGCCCCGATCGACAGCAGCAAGGGCCAGATCACCCAGATCTCCGGCGCCGCATGACGGGCATCGATGTTGGCCATCGAACGCCATGCGATCAACACGCCCGTGATGGCAAGCACGATGCCTACGCCCAGGCCGGTCAGCGTTTCGAATCTGCCGTGCCCGTATGGGTGGTCCTCATCGGGAGGCCGCGACGCCACCCACAGTCCCACCAGGATCACTGCTGAAGCGAGCACGTCGCCGGCGCTTTCGACACCATCGGCTACTACGGCAGCCGACCCGGCGATCAGCCCGGCCGTGATCTTGACCGCGGCCAGCGCGCCCGAAACGGCCATGCTCAGGATCGATACGCGGCGCCCTAGCCGTTCTGCTTCGCCCACAGTGGCGAGGTTAGCATACCGGCCCCGCCCGCCTCCACGCCGTGCCCTCTCTGATACGCTATGGGGACCGCCGGAACCGGATTTCGAATGACCGATTCAAGACGTTGGACCATTGTCGGCCTGCTGACATTCGGCATGATGATGGCTTTCCTCGATCGCGCCACTCTCTCGGTCGCCTTGGCCTCCGCCGACTTCAAAACCTACTTCGGCCTCACCGATACCGGCCGCGGCATCCTCAACTCGGCCTTCTTCTGGACTTACGCGCTGCTACAGATCCCCGTCGGCGTATTAGTCGACCGCTGGGGCTCCGTCCGCACTTATACGTGGGGCTACACGCTCTGGTCGATCGCAGCCGGCTCGATGGCCTTCGCCCGCAACCTCCCGCAAATGGTCGGATTGCGCCTGCTGCTCGGAGTCGGCGAAGCGCCCGTCACGCCCGCCAGCCTGCGCTGGATCGGCAAGAACCTTCCGGAAGAAAAGCGCGGCCTCGCCGTCGGCCTCCTCTTCGCCGGCGCCAAACTCGGCCCCGCCTTCGGCAGCTTCCTCGCCGCATGGATCCTGGCCACTGCAGGCTGGCGCTGGATGTTCATCGTCACCGGGCTTGGCGGACTGCTGTGGCTCATTCCCTGGCGGCTAGTGGCCGTCGAACACGACCGCGCCGCCGCCGAGGTGCGCGCTCCAGCCGAGCCGCTCATGAAGTTCCTGCGCATGCCCATGATGTGGGGCATCATGATCGGCACGTTCTCCTATAACTACTTCCAGTACTTCTGCCTCACCTGGCTGCCCTCCTACTTCGTCGAACGCCGCGGCCTGGAACTCAAGAGCATGGGCTGGTACACCATGTTCAGTTTCGGCGGCATGGCCATCGTCGCCACGGCCGCCGGCTGGTGGGCCGACCGCCTCATCTCCTCCGGCGCCGACCCCGTCGTCATCCGCCGCCGCTTCACCCTCGCCGGGCTCCTTGTTGCATCCACGGAACTCATCGGCGCGTACTCGGAATCGCACGTCGTCGCGCTCGTCTTCGCCGTCGCCTCGCTCTCCGGACTCGGTCTCGCCACCGCCAACTACTGGGCGCTAACTCAGACCCTCCTGCCGGGATCGAGCATCGGCCGCGTCACCGGACTTCAAAACTTCGCGTCGAATCTCTCCGGCATCATCGCCCCCATGCTCACCGGCTGGCTCATCGATCGAACCGGCTCCTACGACGCCCCGATGCTCGCCGTCGCCCTGGTCCTCCTCGCCGGCTTCCTCTCTTACCTGATCCTGGTAAAACGTCCTCAGCCCGCCACCTGATCGCCCTGTCCGGCGTGGAGCAGACCCCCTGCCGAATAACCGCTAATTAGGACGGCGGCGTCGCGTTTCGAGGCGCAGGTCCGCGGGCCCAATGCCACTTAAATGGTGTCCTTGAAGCTCTTACCGCGCGCCGGAAAACCATGGCTGCGATGCCGCACGGCGCGCGGATAGGATCTGCGCTTCTTCCGCTTCGGATGGGTTCCTTGCGCGGCCGCATCGAGCAGGCCAAGAACCTCTCGCTGGTAGCTGGCTGGGTCCGCCTGCGACTGCAGCCGGCGCCAGTTGGCGTTGACCGCATTCAGCACGAACGTGAAGCTGAGATGTCGTGGCGAAATGTTGTGGCGGCGGGCTGCCAGGGCCATGACGGCGCGCACCAGGTTATATGCCGCTACTGCCGTGAGCAGTTCTCTTTCCAGCATGCTTTCATTGCGAGCCGCCACGTGCTGCAACCGGACCGTTCGTTTCAATGAGCGCAGGCCGGTTTCGATCTTCCAGCGCTGACTGTAGAGAGTGATCACTTCTTCCTGCGACAGATTCAGTGTCGTGAACAGGTAGAGCCACTTTTTCGACTTACCCCGCCCAATCCGCACGGCGATCAATCGGCTTTCGACGCAGGCGCCTTCAGGCATCCCGCCTTGCCGCCGGCCACCGAAGCGGCTCGGTGTCCAGCGCACCCGCTGCTCCCCCTCTTCGCCGATCGGCCCTCCGGCCAGAAGCGCCTCGACGCTGGTGGCCAGCGTTCCGCCCGGCTGCAAGCGCTGCAGGATCATCAGCCAGATCACGACTTGTGCCGTGTAGATACTGCGCCTGAGCCTAATACCCGCCTGCCTCTGCAATAACTCCACAACGCCAGCCGGGAGGCAGCGCTGATACAAGCCCAAAGCGTCCTGTCCTCGCTGATCCATATAACTGAAACATAAGGCAAGACTTATGTCTTGGGAAGCCGCTATTTAGGTGGCATTGGGCCCTCGGGCCTGCGCCACGAAGCGTCATGAGTTAGCGTTGACAGGCCGGGAGGCCTGTCCCCTACTGGCGGAGCCACGCACTGAGATTCGCCTTGTGTTCGCTGGTGGCTTCGGGCTTCACTTCTAGCGACCAGGACGGGGCGGGTTGCTGGGCGATGGGGAGGTCGAGGGTCATCAGGCGGTCGCGGCGGTTGATGAGGAGTTTCACCTGTTTCTGGTCCTTGTAGTAGTCGAGGAGGGAGGGCCACTGGTCATTCCGGAGGCGGTTGTCGCCGATGGCGACGATCTCGTCGTTGACGTTGAGGCCGGCCGACGATGCAGGGGTGTCGCGTTGGACGCGGGTGACGATGAGACGGCCCGAGGCGGTCGAGACCGTCGCACCGGTGACGATCGACTTGCGGGGCGAGGCAGGGCGGAAGCGAAGGCCGTACCAGTCGAGCGCCTCGGAGTAGTCGAGTTCCTTGGTCGTTTCCAGGGCGTCCTTGAACCAGGCGCTGAGGTCTGAGCCGGCGACTTCGGAAGCGGTCTTGCGGAAATCCTCGGGAGTAAAGCCCTTGGGACCGGCGTAGCGCTGATAGGCAAGAACCATGACGTCGTCGAGCGATTTGGCGCCGGCGGTGAGCTTGCGGATTTTGGCGTCGAGGAGGAATCCGACGACTTGGCCCTTGGTGTAGTAGCTGATGGAGGTGTTTGACGAGTTTTCGTTTGGCCGGTAGAGCTTGATCCAGGCGTCGTAGCTGGCGGTTTCGACGGGTTGAACGAGGCGGCCGGGCGTGGTCTGAAGCTGCGAGATTGCGCTGGACATGGCTCGGAGGAGTTGCGACTGATTGGATAACTTCGTGCGGGCCAAGGCGAGGGGGCCGTAGTATGACGTGACGCCTTCGGCGAGCCAGAGGGAGCGGGTGTAGACCTCGTTTTCGAAGTCGAAGGGTCCGAGTTCGGCGGGGCGTAGGCGTTTCACGTTCCAGAGGTGGATGTACTCGTGGCTGACGAGGCCAAGCCATCCCTGGCGGGTGGGGCGGCGCGTGCGGGGAGCGGATGGGTCAGCGCCGCCGGGAGGCGTGTCGTCAGTGCCGGCATAGGCCCAGCGGCTGGCGTTGAGCCAGGTGGAATTGCGGTGTTCGAGACCGCCGCCGGATTCGATCAGCATGTTGAAGAAGACGTACTTTTCGTAAGGCAGACCGCCCCACATGCGGCTGTATTCCCCAACGATTTTGGCGACATCTTTCGCCGAGGCGGGGCCGTCCCACGCGGAACCCTCGCCTTCATTGACCAGATAGTGCTTCTTGCCTTCGACGTCGAATTCGTGGATTGGGGCGTTGCCGGCGTAGATGGGGCAGTCGAGCAGTTCGTCAAAATCGGCGGCGAGGTAGGTATTGGGGTCGCCGGGCCGGATCTTCATGCCGCTGATGTGCTTCTTCCAGGCGGCGGGGAGTTCGACGGCTACTTCGTAAGGGCCCTGCTGGCGGCCGGCGGGGGTGACGAAGTTGGGCGCACCGTTGAGCATGGCGAATCCGGCATCTACCCAGTTGCCTTGAACGGAGGACTCGTGGGCGTAGACCTTGTAGCGAAGTTCGACGCGGCGCGCGCCTCCGGTCTGGATGAGCCAGCGGTTCTTGCGGGTCTTTTCCCAGGCGAGCGGTTTGCCGCCGGCCGTAGCTTCGAATCCTTCGACGTTGCGGGCGTACTCGCGGACGAGGTAGGAGCCGGGTGTCCAGACGGCCATGAAGACTTCGAGGTTTGGCCCCGTCGATGGCACCGAGGCGGAGACTTCGAGGTAGTGGGTCTGGGGGGCCGGGAAGCGGAGCGTGTAGCGGATGGGCTCCTGCGCGGATGCGCAGAGGACGCCGGCGGCGATGACGAGAAAGAGGGATCTGCGAGTCATGAAACTACAATGGTAATTGAACCTTTGAATCAAACTTCGACCATCCATGTGATCGGCGGGGGACTCGCCGGGTGCGAGGCCGCCTGGCGGCTGGCTCGCGCGGGTCTGCGATCCACGCTTTGGGAGATGCGGCCGCTGAGATCGAGCGAGGCGCACCAGACGGACCGGCTGGCGGAACTGGTTTGTTCGAACTCGCTGAAGAGCGATGCGGAGAACACGGCGTCGTGGCTGCTGAAGCAGGAGTTGCGGCGATTGGGGTCGTTGTCGATGGAGGTGGCGGAGAGGGCGCGGGTGCCGGGCGGCCATGCGTTGACCGTGGACCGGGAGGTGTTCGCGGGGGAGATGACGCGGACGATCGAAGGCGAGACGCTGATCGAGTTGCGGCGCGAAGAGGCGAGGGCGATTCCGGAAGCCGGGATCGTGATCGTGGCGACGGGTCCGCTGACTTCGGGCGCGCTCGCCGGTGATATCGCACGGCGGACGGGATCGGAGCGGTTGTACTTTTATGATTCGATCAGCCCGATCGTGGACGCTTCGACGATTGATCGCGGGAGGGCGTTCGCGGCGTCGCGATACGGCAAGTCGATTGATGGGGGCGACGATTATCTGAACTGTCCGCTGAACCGGGATGAGTATTACGCCTTCGTCGATGCGCTGTTAGAGGCTGAATCGGCGGAGGCGCATATCCCCGAAGACGAAGCGATTCACGCGGGCAAGGTTCCGTTTTTCGAGGCGTGTCTGCCGATTGAGGAGATCGCGCGGCGGGGTAGGGACACTCTACGGTTCGGGCCAATGAAGCCGGTGGGTTTGACCGATCCGGCGACGGGGCGGTGGCCTTGGGCGGTGGTTCAATTGCGGCAGGAGTCGCAGCGGGCCGATTCGTATAACCTGGTCGGCTTCCAGAACCACATGAAGTTCCCGGAGCAGAAGAGGTTGTTCCGGATGATCCCGGGATTGGAGCAGGCGGAGTTTCTACGTTACGGGCAGATGCACAGGAACACGTACATCAACGGGCCGGAGCTGTTGAATGAGTCGCTGCAACTGAAGGGGGAGCCGAGGGTGTATTTCGCGGGTCAGATCTCGGGCGTTGAAGGGTATGTCGAATCGATGGCGACGGGGTTGATGGCGGGTCTACACGCAGCCGATGCGGCGCTGGGCCGCGAGCCAAGGCCTTTGCCGCGGGCAACGGCGATGGGATCGTTGTGCCACTACATCGCCAACGCCGATGCGAAGCGGTACCAACCGGCGAACATCGCATTTGACGTGCTGCCCGCCTTGGACGACGAGTTGCGGGCGAAGCTGAAGCGGGACCGCAAGGCGCGGCACGCAGAGGTGTGCCGGAGGGCCGAAGCGGCGCTGGACGAGTACCTGGGGGCGCGATGAGCGAACTGGGCGAAGCGATCCGGGATTATCTGGGGACGCTCGTCCGGGAGAACGCCTCCATTCACACGGTGCGGAACTATGAGGCGGATCTGCGGCAGTTTGAGGGCTACTTCACGCGGCCGGACTTGCCGCCGCCCGCGCCGGCGGAGTTTGACCAATGGCAATTGAGAGAGTGGCTGGGCGATCTGCATGGGCAGAAGCTGTCGAAGGTGACGATCCGGCGAAAGCTGGCGGCTGTGAGGGGGTTGTTCGACCACCTGTTGCGGCAGGGGCGGATTGGGGTGAACCGGGCGAAACTGCTGACCACGCCGAGGATGCCGCAGCGGCTGCCGGAGGTGCCGACGGAGCAGCAGGCAAATGGGCTGATTGACGAAATCGCGGCCGGCAAACTGGAACGTCCGATGCCGAAGAGGGATCTGGCGATATTCGAGATTTTGTATGGTTGCGGGTTGCGGATCAGCGAACTGGTTGGAATGGATGTGGCCGACATCGATTTGACGGAAGGCTGGTTGAGGGTGAGGGGCAAGCGGAAGAAGGAGCGGCAGGTGCCGGCGCCGGGAAGGGCGATGGCGGCGCTGCGGGCGTGGCTGGAGGAGCGGGCGCCGGCCGAAGCGACCGGGGCCGTGTTCCTGAATCACCGCGGCGGCAGGTTGGGCGACCGGGGAGCGAGGGGGATCGTAAAGATGTATGCGATAGCGCTTGCGGGCGATGCGGGCCTGCATCCCCATTCGTTCAGACACGCCTATGCGACGCACCTGCTGTCGGCCGGGGCGGATCTGCGGGCAATTCAGGAGTTGTTGGGGCATGCGTCGTTGTCGACGACGCAGAAGTACACGAAGCTGTCGCTGACTGATCTGTTGAGGGTGTACGACAAGTCGCATCCGAGGGCGTGAGCGACGGTACGGGTGTTCAACGCGGCCGAAGTCGTGTATTGTCAGATTCAATGAACACTGGGCAAGCGTCGTTCACGTTGAGGCTGGGCAAGAACCAGTACAAGTGCGAACTGGAGATGCCGTCGGGGCCGGTGCGGGTGGCGGAATTGCTGCCGCTGCTGAATGCCGTGGTCGGGTTGGTGATCCAGAGCGCGGTGGAGGAGACGGTGGAGGCGGGCGGGTCGATCTCCTGCAAGGCGAGTTGCGGGGCGTGCTGCCGGCAGCCGGTCCCGATCAGCGTGCATGAGGGGGAAGTGCTGGAGGACCTGATCGCCGGAATGGATGCCGAGCGCAAGGCACGGATCGAGGCGAGATTCGAGGGCGCGATGCAGCGGATGGCGGAGGGAGGCGTGCTGGATGCGATGCGCGGCATTCATTCGCTTGACGAGAACGGCCGTAGGGAGTTGGCGCTGAGGTACTTCGCGTTGGGGATCCCGTGCCCGTTTCTTGAAGAGGAGTCGTGTTCGATTTATGAACACAGGCCCATGCGGTGCCGGGAGTATCTGGTGACGTCGCCGGCGGAAAACTGTGCCACGCCGACGCCGGAGACGGTGAAGATGGTCCAGCTCAAGGGGGCGCCGTCGCAGGCGCTTTACCGGCTGGGCGCGGGCTTGGGGATGGCCGAACCCGAGTATCTCGTAATGAGCCTGATGCCGGATTGGAAAGGGCAGCGGGCGCAGACCACTAGCGAGGCGGCGCCTAAGATTCTACAGACGTTTCTGCTTGCCCTCGGCGGAGAGGGACCCAAATCAGCAGCCAAGCCAGAGTAGCGAAGGCGGCGAGCGAGAGCCAGCCGCCCCAGGCGCCGTAGAACGGGAGTTCGTCGAGGCCTGTGAAGACATGGGTGAATGAACTGACGCCGGCCAGGAACAGGACGGCGAGAAGTATGCCGACGATGGCTTCGCCGGCGATGAGTCCGGATGCGAGAAGCGTGCCGGCGTCTTCGGCTTTGCGGCGGCGGCCTTCATCGAGACGCGCGATGATGCGCGAACCAACCCATTGAATGACGCCGCCCGCGAAAATCGCCGAACTGGTGTCGAACGGCAGGTACATGCCGACGGCAACCAGCATCATGGCGCGCGCGCCGCAGAGCAACAGGGCGATGCCGAATGCGCCGCCGATGGCGAGCAGTCCCCAGGCCATGTCGCCGCCAACGATGCCCTTGGCGAGTTGGGCCATGAGTCCGGCCTGGGGAGCGGGCAGGGCGCGCCCGCCGATGCCGCCGGTGGTGAGGTTGGCCTCATGCAGGGCGATGATTGGTCCCATCAGGAAGAACGACAGCGAGATGACGGCGACGATTTCGACAAGCTGCATCTTCCAGGGCGTGCCGCCGAGGATGTGGCCGGCCTTGAGGTCCTGAATCATCGAGCCGGAGACAGAGACCGCGACGGAGACCACGGCAGCGACGCCAAGCACGGCGGCGACGCCGGATGCGCCTTTCACGCCCATGGCGAGCAATAGCAGCGCGGCGAGAACGAGGGCGGAGAGCGTGAGTCCGGAAAGCGGCTGGTTGGAACTGCCGACGAGTCCGACGAGGTAGCCGCCGACGGCGGAGAGAAGGAATCCGGCGCCGCCCATGATGGCGGCGGCGACGATGGCGGGAGCCCAACCGCCCGTGAAGCCGTAGTAGATGGCGGTGACGGGGATGAAGAGAATGGCGAGGGAGAGAATCACCCAGCGCGCCGGTATGTCCTGCTCCGTTGGGCCCTGGGTAGCGGTTCCGGAAGCAGATCGGAATGCGCCGCGCAGCGATTGGGTGATGGAAGTCCTCATGCGAAACATCGTGCTGGCCGCGCCGACAAGCATCATGCCGACGGCGATGGGACGGACGACGTTGTACCAGAGCGTGTAGGCGGCGATGCCGTGGCCGGCGGTGGAGATGCGGGTGGCGAAGTCGGGGTCGAAGAAGAGCAACAAAGGGATGAGGACCCACCAGGCGAGGATGCCGCCGGCGACGGTGATGGAGGCGAGTTCGGGTCCGATGATGAAGCCGATGCCCATGAGGGCGGGCGACAGCGCGGGTGTGGACCAGGCGACGCCGCCGGTGTGTTCGACCGAGCCGATGGGCGTCTTCGAGTAATCGAAATGGCGGATGACGCTCTTGGGGAAGGCGATGAAGCCCTCGGTGAACTCGCGGAAGATCTGAATGCCCTTCTCGCTCTTGAAGATCTGTAGGAGGCCGCCGAAGGCCATGCCGCCGAAGATGAGGCGCGGGGCGGAACCGGAGTCCTGGCCGGCCTTGACGATTTCGGCCGAAGCGACGGATTCGGGCCAAGGCAACGACGGGTCGGAAACGAGCGGTTTGCGGAGAAGGATGATGAAGAAGATGCCTGCGAGTCCGCCGGCGAGAAGGATGACGGTGGCGTCCCAATAGTGCGTGCGGAGATTGGACCAGAGGCGCACGCCGTCGATTTCAACAAGGATGAAGGCGGGCAGCGTAAAGATGGCTCCGGCGACGAGGGCTTCGCCGACGCTGGCGGCGGTGCGGGCGATGTTCTGTTCGAGGACGCCGCCCTTGAGCCCGCGCATACGGAACAGGGCCATGGCGATGACGGCGGCAGGGATGGTGGCGGCGACGGTCTGGCCGGCTTTCATGCCGAGATAGGCATTGGCGGAGCCAAAGACAAAAGCCAGAAAGAGGCCGAGCAGGACGGCCTTGACGGTCATTTCGCGCTGGGAAGACGGATGGGGCGGCACTTCGCATGAGTGTACCGCGGCACGGAACACCGCCGGCGGGTTGACATAGAATGGGGGTGCGATGAGACGATTCCTGGGACTGATTGCGGCCGTGATGTTCGCCGTCCCGATGACGGCCCAAGTGAAGCCGGTGTGGGCGGATGAGTTTGACAAGGAGGGCCTGCCCGAAACGTCAAAGTGGACCTACGACACGGGCGGACACGGATGGGGCAACCGCGAATTGCAGTACTACACGGCGAATCGCGCGGAGAATGCGCTGGTGAAGGGCGGGTTTCTGCTGATCACGGCGCGCAAGGAGGACCGCGAAGGCAAGGCGTATACATCGGCGCGCATGGTGTCGAAGGCAGGGTGGAAGTACGGCTACATCGAGATCAGAGCCAGGCTGCCCAAGGGGCGCGGGACGTGGCCTGCATTGTGGATGCTGCCGGTGAGCCACTGGGAAAAGGGTGGCCCGCGATGGCCGCTTTGCGGCGAGATCGACATCATGGAGCATGTCGGTTACGACGAGGGCGTGGTGCACGGCACGGTCCATACCCAGGCGTACAACCATATGGCCGGGACGCAGAAGGGCAAGCAGGCGACGGTGGCGGACGCGACCAGCGAATTCCACGTTTACGGGTTGGACTGGCGTGCGGACCATATCGAGATCCTGGTGGACGGCAAGCCGTATTTCTCGTTCGCGAATGAAGGGAAGGGCAAAGAGGTGTGGCCTTTCGACGAGCCGTTCCGGCTGTTGATGAACATCGCCGTGGGCGGAAACTGGGGCGGCGGGAAGAGCGTGGATGAGGCGGTCTTCCCGCAAGAGATGGCGATCGATTATGTGAGGGTTTACGAGAAGCGGCCATGAGCGGAGCGACGATGCGGCGGATGAATTTGGATGACGTCGGGCGCGGGTTGGAGTTGTGCCGTGCGGCGGGGTGGAATCAGACGGAGAGGGACTGGCGGTACTTCGTTGAGGAGTCGCGTGCCGGGTGTCTGGTGGAAGAACGCAACGGACGGGTTGTGGGTACTTCGGCGACGTTGGACTACGGGGATGAATTTTCCTGGATCGCGATGGTGCTGGTGGATCCGGTCTGCCGCGGGCAAGGAGTCGGGACGAGATTGCTGGAAGCGTCGATTGAGCTGCTGGCGGGACGGAAGTCGATTCGTTTGGACGCCACGGCGGCGGGCGAGCGGGTGTACAGGCCGTTAGGTTTCAAGGAGGAGTTTGCACTGGCACGGTATGAGAGGCCGGCCGGCGCGATCGAATCCGCCGGGTGCGCCGCGATTGGCGAGGGCGATTGGGATCGCGTCCTTGCATTGGACCGCGAGGCGTTTGGAGCGGAACGCGAGAGGATGTTACGGTGGCTGGCCGAGGGCGCGCCGGAACTGGCGATGGTGAACGGAGACGGGTACTGTTTTGGGCGGAGGGGATACCGGTTCGATCAGGTCGGGCCGATTGTCGCGCGGAGTGAAGCGGCGGCGGAGGAGATGCTGAGGGCGGCGCTGGCGCGTTGTGCGCGGGAGGTGGTGGTTGACGCGCCTGTCGAACATGAGCCGATGCTGGCGAAGTTGGGATTCAGAAAGCAGCGGCCGTTCCTGCGGATGAGCCTGGGCGAGGCTCCGGCATTTGACGCCTCGTTGAACTTCGGCATCACCGGGCCGGAATTCGCGTAGGCGTCCGGCGGGCGGCGAGGCGCGTGGGCTGGTAGATTAGTAATTCCTATTTATGCCTGTCAAAGCGCGTCAACGGGCGCGGAAGGGAACTCAGGCCAGCGGCCTGAGCCACCCGTCCCTCTACGTCAATCGCGAGTTGAGCCTGCTGGCGTTCCAGCGGCGCGTGCTCGATGAGGCGCAGGACGAGACGAACCCGCTGATTGAGCGGGTGAAGTTCCTGTCGATCGTCGGTTCGAACCTGGACGAGTTCTTCATGGTCCGGGTGGCGGGCCTGTTGAACCAGGTTGAGTCCGGGATTCTGGACACAGGGCCGGACGGCATGTCGCCGGGCCAGCAACTGGATGCGATCCGCGAGGAGTATGAGCGGATCATGGAAGACGCGCACGAGTGCAGGCGTGCGCTGCTCGATGATCTGCGCCATGCCGGCATCGAGCTAAAGAGCTTCTCGAAACTCGACGAGGTGGAGAAGCGGGCTGCCCGCAAGTATTTTGACGAGACGATTTATCCGGTGCTGACGCCCTTGGCCGTCGATCCGGGCCGTCCGTTCCCGCACATCTCGAATCTGAGTTTGAACTTCTCGATCGTGGTCCGCTCGGAGAACGGGGAGGACCGGTTCGCGCGGCTGAAGGTGCCCGATACATTGCCGCAACTGGTGAGCCTTGGCGGGGCGCGCGGGCGGTCGATGCGGCGGCATGTCACGTTCTGCTGGATCGAGGATCTGATTCAAGGGCATTTGGACAAGTTGTTTCCAGGCATGGAGGTGGTCGAATCTCACCTTTTCCACGTGACCCGGGACGCCGAGATGGAGATCCAGGAACTCGAGTCCGGCGATCTGTTGGAGACGGTGGAAGAGGGCGTGAAGCAGCGCCGGTTTGGCGCCGTCGTGCGGCTGGAGGTGCAGCCGACGATGCCGGATTCGGTGCTTGGCGTACTTCAGGCAAACCTGGAGATCGACGACACCGAGGTCTATCGCATCGATGGCTCGCTTGGACTAAGCCGGATGCGTGCGCTTTCATCGACTGACCGGCCAGACCTGAAGTACCCGCATTTCACACCCGCGCCGTTGAAGAGCGTCAAGAAGAAGGAAGACCTGTTCGCGGCCATCCGGCGGTCGGACGTTCTGGTTCATCACCCCTTCGATTCGTTCCAGACAGTTGTGGATTTGATCAAGGCCGCGGCCAAGGACCCTCAGGTGCTGGCGATCAAGATGACGCTCTACCGGGTGGGGCCGAACTCGCCGGTGGTGGAAGCGCTGATGGAGGCGGTCGAGGACGGCAAGCAAGTGGCCGCCATGGTGGAACTGAAGGCGCGCTTTGACGAGGAGAGCAACATCGAGTGGGCCCGCGCTCTGGAGCGCGTGGGTGTGCATGTCGTGTATGGCTTTCCCGGTGTCAAGGTGCACTCGAAGGTGCTGCTGGTGGTCAGAAAAGAGGGCGACAAGATCCGGCGCTATGTGCACCTTTCGACTGGCAACTACAACGCAGTGACGGCGCAACTCTACACCGACATGGGCCTGTTTACCTGCGCCGAGGAGTTTGGCGCCGATGCGACGGACCTGTTCAACTATCTCACCGGCTATTCAGCCAAGGGCGATTACCGGCGGTTGCTCGTCGCGCCGGTGAATCTGCGCGAGAAGTTCGAGCAGATGATCCGCCGCGAGATCGAACATGCCAAGGCGGGCCGCGAGGCGCGGCTCATCTTCAAGATGAACGCGCTGGTGGATACGCGCATCATCCGTTTGCTCTACGAGGCGTCGCAAGCGGGCGTGGAAGTGGAACTGATCTGCCGGGGCATCTGTTGCCTGAGACCGGGCGTCGAGGGCGTAAGCGAGCGAATCCGGGTGACGAGCATCGTCGGGCGGTTTCTTGAACACACCCGGATCTTCTACTTCCGCAACGGGGGCAAGGAAGAGATCTACATGGGGTCGGCCGACCTGATGCCGCGCAACATCAACCGGCGGGTGGAGACGCTGTTCCCCGTCCTGAAACGGACCCTGGTGCGGGCGATCAAGGACAATGTGCTGAAGACCTACCGCGACGACAACGTCAAGGCCCGGTTCATGAGGAGCGATGGCTCCTATGAACGCGCCGCGCGGCCGGACAAGGCGAAGGCGCAGGACTCCCAGTCGTTCCTGCTGAAGACGCGCAAGAGCCGGAGTTGAAAGACCGGTCCTGCAATTCAACGCAACCCAACCATGGCGGCGAGCGTTTCACGGATCAGCGGAACCATGTTGAAATGGACGGCGGCCGTGGCCGTCATTTGTTGTCTGGCCGCTCCCTGCAAGGCGCGGAAGAGGATCCGCCGCGCCGATATCCAGGCGCCCGCGCGAACAAGAATTCGGAAGTCGGCGCCGGTTCAGGTGCTGCTCGATCTGTAAGCGTTGCGCTACTTCTTCTTCGGACCGAGCGCCAGGATGTAATACCTGGCGCGTGTCGCTCCCGAGTTGCGGAAACCGTGTTCCTCGTTGGCGTTGATGTAGACGAGAGAACCCGGAGTCAGTGTGGCGGTCCGGCCGTTGATGACCGAGTCCAGCGTGCCTTCGCGGACGATGAGGATCTCGTCGTGGATGTGGCGGTGGGATCCGTGAGGGGCAAGGCCCGGGGCGAGTTCGGTCTCGTGGATCTCGATGGGAAACGCCGTGCTGGTTTGCCCGTCGAGGATGGCGCGTGAACGGTTCTGGCCGTTCACACGCACCGGGAGATCCTCCCACACATAGACTTTGGTCGGCAGGGCGCTCTGCGCGGATGCGGGCGCCAAAGCGGACACCAGGGCGGCGAGTTGGCGGCGGGTCACGGTCATTGGGGATCACCTCTTCCAGGGCAGTCGCTATCGTCCTGCCACCAACAGATTTTAGCCCAAGGGCCAGGTCCGGCACGAGCAAGTTGGCGTTCCGGGCAAGAGGGTACGAAAATACGGTTATGCAGATCAAAGCGAAAGAACAATGCCGCTGGGATGCAGTCAGCCTCGGCGAAGTGATGTTGCGGCTGGATCCGGGCGACGACCGGATTTGGACTACACGCCAGTTCCGCGCCTGGGAGGGCGGCGGCGAGTATAACGTCGCCCGCGGCCTGAGACGTTGCTTTGGACTCACGACCGCGGTCGTGACGGCGTTCGCCGATAACCCGGTGGGACGGCTTGTCGAGGATCTGATCAACCAGGGCGGCGTCGATCAGTCCCACGTGAAATGGGTGAAGTACGACGGCGTCGGACGCTCGGTGCGCAACGGCTTGAACTTCACCGAGCGCGGGTTCGGCGTCCGGGCGGCGCTCGGCTGCTCGGATCGCGGAAACACGGCGGCCGCGCAGATGAAACCCGGCGAAATCGACTGGGACGAGATCTTCTGCAAGGAGGGCGCCCGCTGGCTGCACACGGGCGGCATCTTCTGCGCGCTGTCGGAAACCACGCCGCTTGTCGCCCGCGAAGCGATGCAGGCGGCGCGGCGTCATGGCGTGATCGTGAGCTACGACCTGAACTACCGCGAGTCGCTGTGGAAGGGCATCGGCGGCAAGGACAAGGCTCGTGAAGTGAACCGCGAACTGGCCCAGTACATCGACGTGATGCTGGGCAACGAGGAGGACTTCACCGCCGCGCTCGGGTTCGAGGTTGAAGGATTGGACGAACATCTTTCGTCGCTCGATCCGGGCAACTTCAAGCGCATGATCCAGAAGGCGATCGAGGCTTATCCCAACTTCAAGGTGGTCGCCACCACTCTGCGCAAGGCCACTACCGCCTCCCGCAACGACTGGGGCGCGATCTGCTGGCATGACGGCGAGTTCCATGAAGCTCCGCTGCGCAAGGACCTGGAGATTCTCGACCGTGTCGGTGGCGGCGATTCGTTCGCTTCCGGACTGATCTACGGATTCCTCGCCGGCAAAGGCCCGCGGTATGCCGTCGAGTGCGGCGCGGCGCACGGCGCTTTGGCGATGACCACGCCCGGCGACACGACCATGGCGCTGCTCGGCGAGGTTGAGAAGGTCATGAAGGGCGGGACAGCCAGGGTGGCGCGGTAGACGCCACACCGGGTTTGACATTCCTGAACACGGAAGAAGCCGCCTTCGGCAGATGAATCGTCCGAAGGCGGCTTCTTTGACTTATCCGTCGAGTCACATATGATGTGTCTTGCGGCACACTTCAGACCTGAGGGCCTGAAACACGCGGTTTTCCGCCAAAAGGAGACATCGTGCAGGTTTCAAGACGGGCATTTGTAGCAACGGCGGCGTCGGCATCCCGTGTCGTTGGCGCCAACGATCGCATCAGGATGGGCTGGATCGGTACGGGCGGGCGCGGGCAACATCTGATTCGCATGGCCGCCGCGTCGGGCGTCAATTGCGAAATCGTTGCGCTCTGCGACGCCTGGGATGCCCGGCGTGAAGAGTCCGCGGCTGAGGTGGTGAAGCGGTTCCCCGGTTCGGCCAAACCCGCGCTGATCGCCAAGTACAAGGATCTGCTCGAGCGGAAGGACATCGACGCGGTCGTCGTCGCCACGCTCGACCATACCCATGCCGGCATTGCCGCTGAAGCCTGCCGCGCGGGTAAGGACGTTTTTGTCGAAAAGCCGATGACCTCGCTGCCCATGCAGGGCCACGAATTGGTCAAGGCGCAGCGGGAGCACAAGCGGATCGTACAAGTGGGCGTACAGCAGCGATCTCTTCCGCACTTCATCGAGGCCAAACAACGGTTCGTTGACTCGGGTCTGCTCGGCAAGGTCCATATGGTCCGGACGCTCTGGAATGCGAACGGCGGCTACCTCACGCCTGTCCCGCCAGGCATGGCCACGAAGCCGGCCGGCCTGGACTGGGACGCCGTACTCGGCTGGTTGCCGAAGATTCCCTGGGATCCGAAGCGTTACTTCAATCGTTTCGCCTATTGGGACTTCGCCACCGGCGGTCAGACCGGCGGATTGTTCGTGCATATGGTCGATGTCGTCCACTGGTATCTCGGCATCAGGCGGCCGTCGTCGGCTGTGGCGATGGGTGGAATCTACCAGCACAACGACGGGCGCGACACGGCCGATAACGTCAACTTCATCCTCGAGTACCCGGAGAAGCTGACAGTCACCT
Source organism: uncultured Candidatus Solibacter sp. (assembly GCA_964558355.1). Classification (GTDB taxonomy): domain Bacteria; phylum Acidobacteriota; class Terriglobia; order Bryobacterales; family Bryobacteraceae; genus PNKE01. Next base: position 50,815 of record CAZLDN010000004.1, on the reverse strand, counting down.
TCGAGGCGACCATTACCGACATGCGGGGCGAGGAGTCCGCCGACATCGTATTCTTCGGCGAGGGCGGGCGGCTGAACATCTTCCGGCACCGCGCACGCTTCCTGCCGCGGGGCAAGGGCGAAGCGGTGACGATCGCGTCGTCGCCCGAACCGCCTCACATGGCCAACTTCCTCGAATGCGTGAAAAGCCGCAAGGAGCCGAACGCAACGGCCTTCGAAGGCCACTACTCGGCCATGGCATGCCACATCGGCAACATCGCCTACAAGGAACGCCGGGTGGTTCAGTGGCGCAAGGAATGGGACATCTGAGTGCAGGAGAAGATCCATGAGCATCGAACCGGGCATTAATCTTGAGTACATACGCTGCGAGGACAAGCCCTTCCTCGCGGGCATCCATCGGGCGTCGAAGATGGGTTACAAGTGGGTCGAGCCGATGGTCCACAATGGCCGCGAGCTGCTGTCGGAGGCTGGTTACTTCCATTCGGTCTCGCTCGATGAAGACCCGCTGTTGGTTCGCGACCTCCTGCAGCAGTATTGCGTGCGCGCGTCGGCTCTGTCGGCGCACTGTCCGCTGATGCGGCCCGAGGTCTCGGTGCCGTATCTCGAAAAGGCCATCCGCTTCGCCGCCGCCCTCGGCGCCAAGTGCGTCAACACGGACGAGGGAATCCGGCCGCCCTGGGTGAGCCGCGACGAGGCGCACGACATCATGCGTTACACGCTGAAGGCGGTGCTGCGCATCGCCGAACGCCACGGCGTCTATGTCGGCATCGAGGATCACCAGGAGTTCTCGAAGACCACCGAGGGACTGCTGCGTATCGCCAGTCTGGTCGACTCCCCGATGTTGAGGATCAACTACGACACCGGCAATGCGCTCATCGCCGGTGAGGATCCCTATGCCGGGCTGGAGGCCGTCGCCGGCCGCCTGATCCATGTCCACGCCAAGGACATCTCGATGGAGCACGCCGCCGCTGAAAAGGGCAAGGTGACAGGAACGCCCGTGGGTTGCGCCTGCGGCGATGGTCTGGTCGACTGGCGGCGTGTGATCACGATCCTCCGAAAGAACAACTTCCATGGCGTACTCTCGGTTGAGTGCGGTACGCCGGAACAGGCCGAACGTAGCCTGCGCCACTTGAATACCGTCCTCGAGGCTCTGGATGAACACAATTCGCTTCGCATCGCTCCTGGCGCTTAGTACGCTCGGCATCGCCGCCGCGCAACAGGCGCCCGATAAGTTCTACTTCGAGGAAGGCAAGATCCGCGTCCTGATCCTCTCCGGCCGCAACAACCACGACTGGCGCGCCACGACGCCGCACTTGAGACGCATCCTCGATGCGACCGGCAAGTTCGACATCCGCGTCACCGAGGAGCCGTCGGGCCTCACCAGCGAAACGCTGCGGCCCTACGATGTCCTCGTGGCCGACTATTGCGGCCCGCGCTGGGGCGCTCAGGCCGAGGCCGCCGTCGAAGCGTTCGTGCGTTCGGGCAAAGGACTGGCCGTCGTTCACGCCGCGTCATACCCGTTCGGCATCCGCAACGTCCTCGGCGAAAAGATGGGCAACACGGGCATCACCCAGCAGCCCTGGAAGGCCTGGGCCGGGATGGTCGGCGCAAGCTGGCAGGAAGCCGACGAAGCCAAGGGCATTCCAAAGACCGGCCACGGGCGGCGCCACGTCTATGACGTCAAGTGGAAAGACCCGGCCCACCCCATCGCCGCCGGATTGGACCCGTCGTTCACCACCAGCGACGAACTCTATTTCAGCTTCGTCCTCTCACCGAAGATCCACGTGCTCGCCACCGCCCTCAACGCCAAGGAAGAAGGCGGCAGCGGCGCTGACGAACCCTTGATCTGGACCAACTCCTACGGCCGGGGCCGAGTCTTCCACACCGCCCTCGGCCACGACGTCCATTCCCAGTTGGCGCAGGGTTTCATCGACTCCTTCGCGCGCGGAGTCGAGTGGTCGGCGCGTTCAACCGTGACTCTGCCGCCGAATCTGAGCATCGGCCCAAAAACAAAAGATGCCGTTCGCGTGCTGCTCGTCACCGGCGGCCACGACCATGAGGCGAGCCTCTACGGCGTCTTCGAACATCAGCCCGATATACGCGTCAACACCGACCCGCATCCGGTGGCCTTTCGCAGCGATCTACGCGAACGCTATGACGTCATCGTCCTCTATGACATGATTCAGGACTTGCCCGAAGTGCAGAAAAAGCACCTGCGCAACTTTGTCGAATCAGGCAAAGGCCTTGTGGTCCTGCACCACGCCATCGCCAACTACCAGGATTGGGAGTGGTGGTGGAAGGATGTCGTCGGCGGCAGGTACTTGCTTAAGGACGTGCCTGAGCTTTCGATGAAGGCCTCGACCTACAAGCACGATGTCGATCTCCGCATCGAGCCCTCCGGCAAGCATCCGATCCTCAAAGGCCTGACTTCAGCCTGGATGCGCGACGAGACCTACAAGGGCATGTGGCGTGCGCCCGGCACTCAGGTGCTGTTGACGACGAAACACGCGACATCCGACGAGGCGTTGGCCTGGATCAGCCCCTACACCAAGTCCAAGGTCGTCTATGTCCAACTCGGCCATGGCCGCGAGGCGCACGAAAATCCCTGGTACCGGAGGCTCGTCAGGAATTCGATTCTCTGGTCGGCGGGTAGGCAGCCGTAACCGCTTGCCTCGTGGGATCGCCTATTCGATTCGTTTGGAAATCCTTTATGAAAAATGCTCTTCGACTGATTTCATGCGCCGCAGCCCTTACATTGGCCGTTGGCGCGCAAGACCGTGTCGATCTCGACACGATATACAAGATCAAGCAGGAGGCCATCCAAAACTCGAAGGTGATGGACCACCTGTTTTACCTGACTGAGGTTCATGGCCCGCGCCTGACCGGCTCGCCGAACTACAAACGCGCCGCCGAGTGGGTGGTCACGCAACTCAAGGAGATGGGCTTAAAGAACGCCCGGCTGGAGAAATGGGGTCCGTTTGGACGAGCCTGGCAGAATGAACGGTTCGCGGCCCACCTGCTCGATCCCAGCTATCAACCGCTGATCGGTTTCCCGCTCGCCTGGTCGAAATCGACCGGCGGTGTCGTGATAGGCGAAGCCGTCCTGGCCGTCATCCGCACAGAGGAAGAGATGGCGAACTGGAAGGGCAAGCTGAAGGGCAAGATCGTCCTCGCCGAGGCGCCGCGCGACATCCAGTTGGCCGACAAGCCGTTCAGTTCGCGCTACACCGGTCAGCAACTCGAAGAGATCGCCGCCGCGCCTGATATGACCCCACGCATGTTTGGTCCCTCCCGCGCCGGCGGCCCCGCCAATTTCATGCAACAGATGGCGCTGCGCAAGAAGCTCGCCGCGTTCTGGGCCGAGGAAGCACCGGCCGTCCTCGTGCAGCACGGTTACCGCAATGACGGCGGCACCATCGCCGCATCGTCGGCAGGCAACCGCGACCCAAGCATGCCGCTCGCCCCGCCCACCATCGCCATTACGCCCGAGCACTACAACCGCATCTACCGCCTGCTCGACAAGAAGATTCCCGTCAAGCTGGAAGTCGAGGTGCGCAATCTGATCGGCGAAACCAACGACGAGTCCTACAACGTCGTGGCCGATCTCCCTGGTACCGGCAGGCACAAGGATGAGATTGTGATCATCGGCGGCCACCTCGATTCCTGGCACGGCGGCACCGGCGCAACCGACAACGGCGCCGGCTCGGCCGTCATGATGGAAGTGATCCGCGTCCTCACGAAGCTGAAGCTTCCGCTCGACCGCACCGTTCGCATCGCTCTCTGGAGCGGCGAGGAGCAGGGTCTTCTCGGTTCTCGCGCCTACGTCAAGGAGGTCTTCGCCGATCCCGCGACGATGAAGACCACGGAAGCGTGGGACAAGCTTTCGGCCTACTACAACATCGACAACGGCGGCGGCAAAATTCGCGGCATCTACCTCCAGGGCAACGAAGCCGCCCGGCCCGTCTTTGAATCGCTGCTGGCGCCGTTCAAGGACATGAGCGCGGCCACGGTCACCATCAAGAACACGTCGGGCACCGACCACCAGGCCTTCGACGCCGTCGGCCTGCCCGGATTCCAGTTCATCCAGGACCCGCTTGAATACTCCACTCGGACGCACCACTCGAACATGGACACCTACGACCGCATCCAGCGCGCCGACATGATTCAGATGGCCACGATCGTCTCGTCGTTGGTCTACCACACCGCCAACCGCGATCAGAAGATCCCGCGCAAACCGAAGCCCGAACCCCGGCCCGCGGGTCGCGGCCCGATGGGCCTCTAAGCAGCCTTCCGCGAATAGACCGGCTCCGCCTTGCCCGTGACGGACTGGGCGGGACCGGTCTTCATTTGTCCAGGGCCGTCGCACCGCACTTCCCATGCGATCCTGGTTCCATGCAGGTGTTTTGGGAGATCCTCATCGAACTCGTTGCCCTTCTCGCCATCGCCTTCATCACGGGTCTGGCTGCGCAACGGTTGAAGCAGGATGCGATTGTTGGATACCTGTTGGCTGGCCTGGCTCTCGGCCCAGGGGTGCTCGGCCTTGTCCATAGCGTGGACCTCGTCATGGGTCTGGCCGAGATCGGCGTCTCGTTGCTCCTGTTCACGATCGGACTCGAGTTCTCCCTCTCCAAACTGCGCGCGTTAGGACGTGTCGCCCTGCTGGGCGGCGGCTTACAGATCGCACTGACCGTCCTGTTCGCCCAGCCTCTGGGCGCGCTCATGGGATTGCCGCCGATCGGCGCGATGGCCATGGGATTGGCGTTCGCGCTCAGTTCCACGGCGATTGTTCTGCGCCTCATTGCCGCCAGCGGCGAGGGCGATTCGCCCTATGGCCGCGCTGCCACCGGCATCCTGCTCATGCAGGACCTTGCCCTCGCGCCGCTGCTCATCATCATGCAGACGATGGCCGAGGGGCGGGAAGGCGCGGCGGGCGTCATCAGCGTGCTTCTCGCGCTGGTGAAGGCTGTCGCACTGGGCGCGGTAATGTATGTTGTCTTGCGGAATGCGCTCCCCTGGCTCGTGAGAGGTTCCACTCCGCAACTGCTGCGGGAAGCGCCGGCGGTCCTCTCCATCGTCACCTGCCTGGGCTGCACCTGGGGCGCGCACGCCCTTGGCCTCTCGCCGGCCCTCGGCGCGTTCCTCGGCGGCGCGCTTCTTGGCGAACTTCCTTACGCCCACCAGATCCGCGCCGACATTGTCCCGCTTCGCGCCGTCTTCGTTACCTTGTTCTTCGCTTCCATCGGCCTTCTGGCGACGCCGCCTCACTTGCGTGACCTTGGCCTCGTCGTTCTCGTTGCCATCTCGATCCTATTCATCAAAACCCTGGCGGCGGCGCTGGCTCTCAGATTCGCCGGCGTCCCGGCCGGAGTCGCCACCCGTTCCGCGATTGTGGTCTCGCAGATCGGCGAGTTCAGCTTTGTCATGCTGACCCTCGCCCAGCAATCCCGCCTCCTTCCGTCCCAGACCGCCGCGATCCTGGTCTCCTCGTCGGTGCTGACCATGCTGGCCACGCCCTACCTCTTCCTGTTGGCGCCCAGGCTGGCAAAGCTGTTTGGCATGAAACCGGATTTCTCCAAGCCACGCGAGATAGGCGGCGGCAACGTCGTCATCGCCGGATACGGCCCTGCCGGCGAAGAGGTTGCGCGCGCTCTCGCCGGACACGGGCTTGACACCTACATCATCGATCTCAACCCGCGGTCCGCCTCCGCGGGTATCCACTTCGGCGACGCCTCTCAGCCGGAAATCCTCAACCAAGCCGGCATCTTCAATGCCCTGGGCATGGTGGTCACCGTGCCCGACCCGGCCGCTGCCGAGGCCATCGTCAACGCCGTCAGGACCCTTCGTCCGGAGATGCCGCTCGTCGTCCGCGCGCGCCACAACCGTTCAGCCGCCGGACTCCTGGCCGCGGGCGCAACTCATGTCGTGGATGAAGAGCGGGCGGTTGGACGGCTGCTCTCAACCGCGGCGCTGCGCATCTTCCGTCTCAGCGTCGGCCAAAGTGGCGGTCGACAAACTTAATGTACTGCTCCCAATCGTAACTGGTCACATCATGCTTGCCAGCCCGTACATGGTAACCAACCGCGTCTCCCACGGGTTGGTGCAGACCCGGCATCTTGTCAGTTTCGATTCCCTTCTTTCCGAATAGCTTGTAGACCGGACTGGCCGCCACAGCGCCAAGGAACTCGCCCTTCGGGTCGGCCCATTTGTCTTCCTCGGCGCTCGCCACATAAACCGGCCTCGGAGCGATCAGCGCGATCAACATGTGCGAGTCGAATGGCATCGCGTCTTCGCGGCCGTTGTACTGCTTGTAGTTGCCGCAGAACCAGTGCGGAAAGCTGGTGTTCAGATTCCTCACCGTCTCGCCGAAGACCCGCCGGCTGATGGCCGCGCCACCCTCCCCCGAATCATTCGAAATGACGATGGCATAACGCGTATCGCTTGCGCCCGCCCACAGCGCGGTCTTGCCCAGTCGCGAATGGCCCATCAACGCGACTCGCTTGGCGTCGACCGACTTGTCGGTCTCAAGGTAATCCATCGCCCGGCTCAATCCCCACGACCACGCGCTGATCGCGCCCCACCCGTCAGCCGCCGGGGCCGTCTGGCCGCTCGCAAAGTAGGAGGGCCGGATGCCATGCTTCATGCCGCCGTTGAAATCCGGCTCGATGTCGCCGTAGTAGATCGTGGCCAACCCGTAGCCCTTTGCCAGAATCAAATCGAGAGGCCATCGCGAGGCTGCCGCCCCTCTGCTCGATGCCGCGGCCTGCGAGGCCGCCGTTGGGGCACTCTTGCCATCCCGCCTCCAGGTCATCGCCAAACGAACCCCCTCTTCGTTGGTCACCGCATGGTTGCCGTTGAAGTTCAGTCCCAGGAAGACGGGAACCGGGCCCTTCGCTTGCGCAGGTAGATACAGGAGCAGGTGAAATGTCTTCCCGCCCGTGTTGATCGCCACCTCTTTTCGGATGGCCTTGCCTCCGAGCGCGTTCTTCTCGATCGACGTCAGTTCGAACGACATCTTCTCGGGACGGCCGGGTGCGTGGCCGAACATCTGATCCTCGAAGAGCCGCAGAATCTCCGGGCGGCGCTTCCCTTGCCAGGTCGATGCGTCCTTCACCGTCTCGCCCGTCGAGAGCTTCAGCGGGTCCGGCAGCGTGTAATGCGGGACCTTTGACTCGTCATAATTCGTTACTGGATTCTGGGCGGCCGCGGCCGCGGCGAGCAGGGAAACAAGAATAAGGGTTCGCATGGTGAGCCGGATGCTATTCTACATCCGCATCAGGTGCGTCGCCAACCGCCTGCCCGCCGGCCAACGACGCTCTACCATCGTCCTATCAGTTCCGCCGAGGTCTGCGACCCCTTCTTCCTGCGCAGTGTATTGACCCGCCTGCCAATGCGCAACGAAGCGCCCGGCGAAGGTCCTGCCGTTCTCCCCGCCCGGCTGCTCATGCGCCGCAAGCCGGGCTCCAAATGACCAACACCACAGAAGAGATTGAATCGAGGGCTTCGGGCATGGTATAATCTCCCCGACATGAGGTTAAGATAATGCAATCCAGGCTGTTCCTACTTCTCGTTCTCGGCGCGGCGACCGTTCTCGGCCAAACCCGCGGAACCGTCTCTGGAACCGTAACCGACCCGACCGGCGCCTCCGTTCCAGGCGCAAAAGTCCAGGTGAATTCCGTCTCTATCGGACTCACCCGCCAGACAACCACCAATGAAGACGGCTACTTCACCGTGCCGTCGCTACCCTCAGCCGAGTATGAAGTCCGCGTCGAAGCCAACGGCTTCAAGACCCTCGTCCGCGGCGGCGTCAGACTCGAAACAGACCAGCAGACCTCCCTTGGCCTTCAGTTGGAAGTCGGGCAAATTGCCGAAACCGTTGATGTGACCGCCGATGCTCCTCTCATCGAAACCTCCAACGGCGAAGTCGCCCGTACCGTCACCCAGCAGCAACTTCAGAACTTCGCGCTGCCCGGACGCAACCCCTTCTACATGCTCGGCATCATGCCCGGCGTCGTCTCGCGCTACGGCAATTTCATGACCGACTTCCGCGGCACCAGTTACTCCATGGGTGGCATCCAGATCAACGGCCAGCGCAAGGATATGAACTTCATCTCCGTCGACGGCATCAACAACGGCCGCACCCGTGACGGCGTTCAGCAAAACAACATCATGGGCGTCGATTTTATCGAAGAGGTCAAGGTGGCCTCCACCCGTTACGCCCCTGAATACGGCCGCTCCACCGGCGCCCAGGTCAATTTTACGACCCGCCGCGGAACCCGGGATTTTCACCTTTCCGCCTATGAGTTCTACTTCAGCGAGGCCTTCGCCGCCCAGCGGTACATTGTCGGCGGACGCCCCCGCATCCGCTACCACAACTACGGCTTCACCCTCGGCGGCCCTGTCTACATCCCCGGCAGGTGGAATGTCGAGAAGAACAAACTCTTCTTCTTCGCCGGCGTGGAACTTCGCACCAACTCCGGCTTCAACCAGAAGACATCCATCCTGCCCACCACGCTTGAACGCGGCGGCGACTTCAGCGCCAGTACGCTCAAACCCCTCGACCCTGACACCAAACTGCCGTTCCCCAACAATCTCATTCCCGCATCGCGCATCAGCACCTTCGGCAAGGCCCTGCAGAAGGTTTACCCCAGCCCCAACTACACCGGTCCCGGCGCCAATTACTACGCCAGCAACTCCCAGCCCACCGAGTCCAACGACATCATCTACCGGCTCGACTACAACATCAAACCCAACTGGTCGCTCAGCCTCCGCGCTCTCCCCGGCCAGCAGGACTTCACCTCCTACTTCGACAACACCGGCAACAACATCCCGCTCTTCCAGGCCTACCGCGATCGCCGCGGCAACAACTACGTGCTGACCCTCAACACCGTCGTCAACGCCACCACGATCAACGAGCTCAGCTACGGCTACTCCGACTACCGTGAAGACTTCCGCATGATCGGCGACGGCATCAAGCGCTCGGCTTACGGCTTCACCTTCCCCGAAGTCTTCGCCGGCAACCGTCTGGACCGCATTCCGAACGTCTCCATCAGCAACTTCACCGGCATCAGCGGTTCAGGCCACCCCAGCTACGTCCGCACCCCGACTTTCATCCTGCGCGAGAACTTCTCGAAGATCGTCGGCGCCCACACATTCAAAGCCGGCGCGTATCTGGAATGGATGAACATGAACGAGCTCAACCAGGCCACCGACAACGGCGCCTTCGGCTTCTCCAGTTCCGCCTCCAACCCCCGCAACTCCGGCCACCCCTGGGCCAACGCCCTGCTCGGCAACTTCGACGGCTACAGCGAAACCAGTTCACCCGTCCAGACCATCTATAAGTCCTACGTCCGCGAATTCTATGTGCAGGATAGCTGGCGCATCAGCCGCCGCCTGTCGATGGAATACGGCGTACGCTGGGCCTTCATCGCTCCCTGGGGGGCCCAGAACAACAACCTGGTCGCCTTCATGGCAAAATACTGGGACCCGGCGAAGGCTCCGCAGGTGGCCGCCAACGGCTCAATCGTTCCCGGAACAGGTGACTACTTCAACGGCCTCGTCCTGCCCGGCTCCGGCTGGCCCGACTCCGCCAAGGGCCGCGTTCTGCAATACGACGACCCGGCCTTCAAGGCCATGTTCAAAGGGCTGCCCAACGGCTTCAACCCGTTGCGCAAGACCAACTTCCAGCCTCGCCTGAGCTTCGCCTACGATGTCTTCGGCAACGGCAAACTGGCCATCCGCGCCGGCGCCGGCATCTTCCATGGCGTCACCGGTATTGCCTACTCCGGCTGGTACCTGGGCGCGCGCGCCCCGCTCATCCAGACCACGGCCATCTCCAATGGCTTGGCCGACAATCCGTCGAGCGGCATCACCAACACCACCCAGTTCCCCATCGGCGCCAACTCGCTGCCCGAGGAATACAAGATGCCGGCCGTGTACAACTACAGCTTCGGCATCCAGACGCTGCTCCCTTACAAGACGCAGCTCGATGTCAGCTATGTCGGCAACACCGGACGTCACCTCTCCTCGTCGCGTCCGCTTAACTTCCTTACGCCCGAGCAACAGTCGCAGTATGTCGGCCAGGATACGCGCCGCTATCTCCCCTACCGTGGCGTCGGCGGTATCACCATGGTCGAACCGTCGGCTACCTCCAGCTACAACTCACTTCAGACGTCGGTCCGCCGCCGCACCGGGGACCTGACCTACAGCCTCTCCTACACCCTTGGCAAGATCATCGGCTACGGCAACGAAGGCATCGCCGGCGGCTACCAGAACCCGCTCAACATCCGCGCCGACCGCTCCGAGCTTGAAGAGAGCCGCCGCAACTATGCCGTCATCATGCACACCTACGAACTGCCCTGGTACAGGAAGCAACAGGGCTTCCTCGGCCGCGTGCTTGGCGGCTGGTCGGTCACCGGCGTCTGGACGATCACTTCCGGCCGCCTCTTCTCTCCCGGCCTGAGTTCTGTCGCGGGACAGGTCGCCACCCGGCCCAACGTCGTCGGCGACTGGCGCCTGCCCGCCGATCAGCGGTCGCTCTTTCGGTACTTCAACACCGCCGCCTTCGCCCGCCCCGCCTCCTGGACCTACGGCAACTCCGGCAGATGGGTTATCCGCGGACCCGGCTCGATCGACCTGAGCGCCTTCGCCCTCAAGGAGATCCGCATCCTCGAGAACATGAAGCTGCAACTCCGCGTCGAGTCGTTCAACGCCATGAACCACATGAACCTCGGCGGCTTCAACACCACCCTTGGCAACGCCGCCTTCGGCCAGATCAACGACATCGGTTCGCCCCGTTACTTCCAGTTCGGCGCCAAGCTGCTCTGGTAAACCAAACGAACCCATATCCCCCACCGGCCCCGCCTGCCCCGCGCAGACGGGGCCGGTTCCGTTAGGGCTGCCTGCACACCACCCACGCGGAGGCCGCGAACGCAGAGAGCGGGTAGCACTGTCTGGAACCGCGAACGCAGTCCTCGACGCGCCCGGCGCTCGTCAAGCAGTTCGGCCGGCACGCCGCGCGGTTGATAGAACTCGACTTTTCGCCGGGCCTCGGCCATCTCTTCCTCGTCGGCGGCTACCCATATCGTGCCGCAATAGACATGCCCGGCTGACGCGGGCAACGACGGGGAGATCTGTTTCCAGAGTTCAAGCGAATAGCGGGTGAGTTGAAACTGCGCTTCGGAGTCGTCCATCACGCAGACATGGCCCATCCCCGCGGCTGATGCGCCGCCCGATACGATCCCGCTGTCATGGACGGCCACCTTCATCCCGCCGCGCGCCAGTTCCAGCGCGCAGGCCGCGCCCACGATTCCGGCTCCGGCAATAATGACGTCCGGCGCGCTCACTGCCTGATCCCCCAACAAAACGGATCGTTCTCGTCGAGGATCAACTTCGCATCTGAATTGATGAAGGCCGCCCCGCGAATGAAGGGCATCACCTGGCCGCCGCGGATTTCGACCCGGCCATCGAAGATGCTGCCGGTAATCGATTCCTGCCGCCAGGTCTGGCCCGGTGAGAGTTTGCCGTCGTCGTAGAGACACGCGAGCTTCGCGCTCGTTCCCGTCCCGCAAGGGGATCGGTCGTAGGCCTTGCCGGGGCAGAGGACGAAATTGCGGCTGTCGGCGGCTGGCGACGACGGCGGGCCGAAGAGTTCGATGTGGTCGATCTCCGCGCCATCAGCCCCGGTAATGCCGGCGGCATTCAGCGCCTGCCGAATACGCCAAGTGTAGTTTGTCAGCTCGTTGAGGTGGTCGAGGGTCAGGGGAATTGGCGAATCCTCGATCAGATAGAACCAGTTGCCGCCCCAGGCGATGTCGCCTCGGACGTTGCCCATGCCGGGGACCTCGACCTCTGCCTGTTTCGCCAACCGGTAGCTCGGGACGTTCCCGATGGTCGATTCGCTGCTGCCGTGATATTCAACAGTCACGACCCCGGCCGGCGTGTCGATGCGCTGGATGCCGGCATCCAACCTGCCCAGGTGAGCGAGCGTTGCAGCTAACCCGATCGTCCCGTGGCCACACATTCCAAGGTAGCCTATGTTGTTGAAAAATATGATACCTGTGGCGCAACCAGGTTCGTTTGGTCGGCACATCAGGCCGCCCACCATGGCGTCCGAGCCGCGCGGTTCGTTGACGATGGCAGAGCGAAACCGGTCGTGCTGGGAGCGGAACCGTTCGAGCCTGTCCTTCAAAGGACCCGATCCGAGATCCGGTCCGCCGGAGACGACAACCCGTGTAGGTTCGCCGCCGGTATGGGAGTCAATCACGTGAATCTGCTGCATGGGTGAGCGTTCGGGCCGTCTTCGGGTTCATTTTACTCCCCTGGTCATGGCGTATAGAATCGTTCCAATGAAACGCATTCTTCTCCTGCTCCTGATTGGCTTGCCGCTGCTCGGGCAGCAGGTCTTCCGGCTCGAACCGGCGCGTCCGATCGAGGAGTTGCGGCGGGAGGCGTTGAAGCAATCGCCGCCGGCCGAGACCGGCGACTTCCGCCCGCCCGACCTGATCGACGTGGCCGCTCTGGACACGTCCATCCGTCTGGATGTGCGCTATGCGGGCGAGGACAACTTCCTCTCGACGCCCGTCTATGAATCCGCCGCCGCCTACATGCAGAAGCCGGCGGCCGAAGCGCTGGTGCGGGCGCACCGGCGGCTGAAGGACTCGGGCTATGGGATCGTCATCCACGACACCTACCGCCCCTGGCGCGTCTCCTGGATCTTCTGGGAGGCGACGCCGGCGAACTTGCGCGATTACGTAGCCAACCCCGCGCAAGGGTCGAGACACAACCGCGGCTGCGCGGCCGACGTGACGCTCTACGAACTGAAGACCGGCAAGACCGTCGAGATGACCTCCCTTTACGACGAGATGAGCGAGAGATCCTTTCCCGACTACCCTGGCGGGACGGCGCGTCAACGCGAGTTGCGGGAACTGCTGCGCGAGACCATGGAGACCGAGGGCTTCATGGTCTACCCGTTCGAGTGGTGGCACTTCGACTACAAGGACTGGCGGCATTACCCGATCGGCAACCAGACGTTCGAGCAACTCCGCGCCCGGCGCTGAGCGCAACCCCGCCACGCCAGCGTCCGGGGCTGGCCTGCCTTCCGGCGGCCCTATTGCCGATTCATCCACTAGCGGTATATGATCGTTGCCGAAACCACTTCAGGAGGTACGGATCTGAAACGCCGCTACTTTGTCGCCACGGCCGCCTCGGCCGCCGCCGCCGGATGCGGAGCGCGTCTCGCGCCGGGCTTCCGTTTCTTTTCGAAGGACGAAGCGCGCACGATCGACGTCTGGACCGAATGTCTGATCCCGGCCGACGACATGCCGGGCGCCAGCCAGGCGCAGGTGATCCACTACATCGACCTCCAGCTCACCCGCCGCTTCAGGAAACTCCAGGAGCCTTACCGCCGGGCCGTTGAAGCCATCAACGGGACCGCCCGCCGCGTCCATTCAAAGCCCTTCGCCGATCTGCCAATCGAACAGCAGACCGCGCTGCTCGCCGCAATCGAAAAGGGCGGCGGCGACAAGGCGCTCTGGGGCGCTGATGGAGGCAAGGCGGCCTTCGAGATGGTTCTCAATCACACCATGCAGGGCTTCTTCGGCAATCCCCGCCATGGCGGCAACCGTGATTTCGCCTCATGGCGATTGGTCGGAGTATCGCCGCTACCGGTGCGCGGCCGCCTCCACTACAGTTTCCAGGAGAAAAGCTGATGGCACTCGACAAAGTTGACGCCGTCATCGTGGGCGCGGGCGCCGCCGGACCTATCGTCGCCAAGGAACTCGCCGTGGCGGGCTATCGCGTTGTCCTGCTCGAACGCGGCAAGTTCTACCAGCCCTCGGACTGCCGCAAGGACGATCTCTATAATCAGCGCACCAACATTCTGGGAAATTCCTTCGGCCCCGACAGCGAGGGCGAGCCGCGCGTCGTCGTTGATGGCAAGGGCCGCGAAAGGGTCGTGTTGCCCTGGGAGGGCGGCTACAACACCAACGCCGGATGCGTCGGCGGCGGCACGTTGAGCTATGGCGTGATGGCTTGGCGCTTCCATCCGCTGGACTTCACGATGAAGTCGAAGTATGGGGCGATCAAGGACTCGACGCTCGACGATTGGCCCATCACCTACGACGATCTCGAACCCTATTACGAACAGGCCGAGTGGGAGATTGGGGTCTCCGGCGACGATTCAAACAACCCGTTCAAGGGCGCGCGGAAGCGGCCCCTGCCGATGCCGCCGGTCGGGCCGCCGTCGAAGGAACATAAGATGCTGGACGCGGCGGCCAGGAATATGGGACTGCATCCGTTCGACATCCCGATGCTGCGCAATTCGGTCCCGTACAACGGGCGTCCGGCGTGCATGAGGTGCCGGTGGTGTGTCGGCTTTGCCTGCGAGGTGGACGCCAAGTGCGGTACGCAGAATACGGTTCTGCGCACGGCGCTCAAGACCGGCAATCTGGAACTGCGTACCGAGTGCATGACCCGTGAAGTGATGGTGGACGACAAGGGCCACGCCACCGGCGTCGCCTACTATGACGAAAACGGGCGTTTGCAGGAACAGCCGGCGTCGGTGGTTGTGGTGAGTTGCAGCGCCACCGAGAGCGCCCGGCTGTTGCTGAACTCGAAGAGCAAGCTCTTCCCGCAGGGCTTGGGCAACCGCTACGACTGGGTGGGCCGCAACCTTCAGGGTCACAACTACACCGGCGCATTCGCACTGTTTGAAGAGGACATGTACGACGATCTCGGCCCCGGCGCCTCGATCGCCATCTGCGACTACAACCACGGCAACACGGGACTTGCAGGCGGCGCGATGCTGGCCAACGAGTTCATTCGTCTGCCAATTCAAGCCTTCAACACACGTCCGCCGGGGACGGCGCGGTGGGGCAAGGAGTTCAAGGACTTCATGCGGCGGAACTACCGCAGGACGGTGGCCGTGCAGGGTCCGACTCAGGAGATTCCGGCATGGGACGCCCGCGTCGAACTGGATCCGAAGGTGAAGGACAAGTGGGGCATCCCGGTCGCTCGCCTGTCGGGTTTCCGGCATCAGCACACCGTGGAGATCGGCGAGGCCATGTCGTTCAAGGCCGAGGAATGGCTGAAGGCTGCCGGCGCAATCCAGACCTGGCGCAAGACAGGCGGCCGCGGGCTGAGCGGCGGCCAACACCAGGCCGGCACGGTGCGCATGGGCAAGGACCCGAAGACGTCGGCCGTGGATGAGAACTGCCGCGTCCACGAGTCGGATAACGTCTATGTCGTCGATGGCAGCGTCCACGTGACCAACGGCGGATTCAACCCGGTGTTGACCATCATGGCGCTGGCCTACCGGGCCGGCGGCCACATCGCCCGCCAGGCGAAGCGAGGCCGCGCATGAAGCCGCTGCTGGTCATCGCATTGGTCGCGGCGGGCGTGGTGTTAGTGGTCCCGCTGGGCAGTTTCGTCTATGAATCCGGAGGACCGGACGCCTGCGGGCGCTGTCACGAAATTGGGCCGCAAGTCGAGAAGTGGAAGATCAGTTCCCACCGTGAAGTGACTTGCGACCGCTGCCACGGCGACGCGCTCACGATGGAAGCGCGTTTCCATTTGAACAACCTGCAGCGGCTGCGGACTCACATCCGCGACGAAGCGCCGGAGCGTCCGCGGCTGAAGCTGGACGACGTGTTGCGGATGCAGCAGCAATGCCAATCCTGCCACCAGGAGCAGTTCGCGACCTGGAAAAACGGGCCGCACTCGGTCACCTACGAATCGATCTTCCTCGATCAAAAACACAACTCGGAGCGGCGGCTGATGGACGACTGTCTGCGCTGCCACGCCATGCACTTCGACGGGCCGGTGAAGGATCTTGTGTCGCCACTGGAAACGAAGGGTCCGTGGAAGCTGGTGCGGCAGGATCTCAAAGATGCGCCGGCGATTCCGTGCCTGACGTGCCATTCGGTTCACCGCGAAGGCCAACCGCTCAAGGGTCATGTCCGCAAGGCGGTGATCTCGCGCAAGGAAGAGATCGTGCGGCCGTCGATCGGTTTCTTCGACCGGCGGACGCAGTCAGGCATCGCCGTTGCACTGCTGCCCGTGCCACAGGTGATGGACGGCGAGCGCAAGATCCGCATGAGCCCGGACACACGGCAGGCGCTCTGCTATCAATGCCATGCGCCGTGGACGGCATCGCTTGTCGGGACGGGCGACGACCGCACGCCGATGGGCGTCCATGAGGGCATCTCCTGCCTGGCCTGCCACGACCCCCATCGCGGATCGACCCGCGCGTCCTGCTCGACCTGCCACCCGAAGATGTCGAACTGCAATCGCGACGTCGAGACGATGGATACGACCTTCTTCAACAAGGAGTCGAAGCACAACGTCCACTGGGTGAAGTGCGCCGGCTGCCACCCGAAGGGGATTCCGGCCAAGAAGGCGCGGGCGGCTGACTGAAACGAAGACCGCCTCAACGTTTCTTGTAGGCGATCAACATGCCGTCGCGCTTTTCGTCGGAGGCCCGGATGGTGACGGCTTCGTAATCCGGACTTGTGCGCATGTAGTCGAGAAAATCGGCCATGGCGCGGGCCGAGACGATGACGTTGTCGGCCGCGACGACGGCGCCCTTGCGGAGCTTCGGCTCGATGGCCTTCATGTACTTGAGGTAGTCGGGCTTGTTGGCGTCGATGTAGATGAAGTCATACTGCCCCTCGAGCTTCGGCAGTACAGCCAGCGCGTCGCCGGCGACGACATTGACGGTCTTCTCCAAGCCCACTTTGGCGATGTTCTGGCGCGCGGTTTCGGCGCGTTGAGGGTCGATCTCAATCGAGGTCAGTGTGCCCTTGTTGCGCTCGAAGGCGATGCCCATATGGATGGCGCCATAGCCCAGCGCCACGCCGACCTCGATGCCGCGCTTCAAACTGCCGTTCTGAATCAGGACGCGCAGCATCATGGCGTCGCCGTGGGTGGAACTGAGCGAAGTGCCCGGCAACTGTTCAAGGAAGCGGGCGCGGAATTCGTCGCTGGTCTTGTCGGGGGTTTGGGCGGGCATGGTAAGAGTGAGGAGCAGGCCGAGGGCCGCTGGGCGCGAGAGTCTGGACAGTTTCATTTGGATTTCACCGTAAAGCGGACAGGCGGATCTCAAAGTCTATCACCTGAGCGTATGGGCGCGGCGGGCGGAAAAGGCGGCGTTGTCGCAACATTCGAGCCGGATTCGGAGTATCCTGTTGAACTGCACGCCATGAATGACACAGTCCAACCCATCCCGGCGGGGTTCCATACCCTGACACCGCACATCGTCGTCAAAGGCGCCGATGGAGCCCTCGACTTCTATGCCAACGCGTTCGGGGCCGTCCTTGATTCGATCCAGCGATCGCCGGACGGACTGGTGATGCACGCGACGTTGCGCATCGGCGATTCGATGCTGCTGCTGAACGACGAGTTTCCGCAGTGGGGAGTGGTGGGTCCGGAGACGCTGGAAGGCACGCCCATCACGATTCAGATCTATTGCCGGGACGTGGATGCGGCTTGGGAACGGGCGCGCAAGGCGGGTTGCCGGATCGGGATGGAGTTGCAGAACGCGTTTTGGGGCGACCGCTACGGGATGTTGCTGGACCCGTTCGGCCACCATTGGGCGCTGGCTCAACGGATCGAAAACCTGACGCCCGAACAGGTCGCCGAGGCATCCCGCCGGGCGATCGGAGCCGGCGCGAAGCCGGAAGGCAACGAGGAGTGATGCGATTGGGCTGCGCCATGCTGTTCATGGCGTCGTGATTTGCACGTCGGGCAGTTTCGGAGACAACGCTATCCGTTTGACAGACCGTTACACGTTGTCCGGCGATGGCAAGACGTTGACACTCCTGCGCCGCTACGAGGGTCGCGGCGGCGAGCAGGATCAAACCCTGATTCTCAGGCGCGAGTAGTAGCAGCAGCCCGTTCGAGTCAGGCGAACCGGGAGGATGAAACCGATGAACCGTTCATTCTGGCTGGCCGGCCTGGCTGGCGCAGTGATTCTTTTCGTCTACAGCGCCATCTCCTGGATGGTGCTTCCCTGGAACGAAGGCACGCTAAAGTCCTTCCCGAACGAAGCGGCCGTGGTCGAGGTCATGTCGCAAGTGAAAGACGCTGGGATGTACGCCTATCCGGGTCCGCAGGGTTCGGAAGGCGGAACCATGCCCACGGCAGGACCCACGGTCTTCGCCGCGGTCCGGCCAGGACCACCCGCGCCGATGGGTCCGGCGATGGGCATTGGATTCCTGATTGATCTGGCGTCGGCGCTGACGGCCGCATGGCTGCTGATGCAGACCAGTGGGCTGACGTATTGGCGGAAGGTGTGTTTCGTAACCGCGCTGGGGTTGCTCGCCTCGATCTTCGTCCAGGCGTCGGCGTGGAACTGGTTTGGGTACACTGGGCACTTCACACTCGTCCAGATCCTCGACACGACGCTGTCGTTCGCGCTGGCAGGACTTGGCATGGCGAAAATTCTGAAGACCGGCTGAAGCGTCCGGCCGGGAGGCGATTTCAAGGCGTCTGCGCCACCAAGGCGTTCAGTGCGCCCGATACGAGCCTCCGGTCGGATTACGCCCGCGGTGTCAGGGCCGCCGATCAAAGGTTTCAACCCTGCAACCGTGCTGGCCGGCGCTGGTCAAAGCTCTCGCCGGAGCCTCCGCGCCGCGGCAAGGCTGATCGGCCGCCTCGCGCGCCTGATAAACTCGTCTTCGTCGATGTCCACCGCCGCCGTCCGCAAATCCATCCGGAATTACTACGAAACCCGCCGTCTTTACGCCTCCCGCTCCATCGACAACGAAACCTCCATCCGCCGTGCGTTCCTGACGCTCCTCGCCGACACTGCCCGCCCCCATCGCTGGCTCCTGATCGAGGAACATCCCAGCCGCGCCTTCGGCGGCCGCCTCATCCGTCCCGACGCCACCCTCCAGGACGAATACTCCATCCCCCGCGGCCACTACGAAGCCAAGGACTCCAAGGACGATCTCGACCGCGAAATCCGCGCCAAACTCGCCGCCGGCTATCCCGCCTCCAACATTATCTTCGAGGACAACACGCGCGCGGTCCTCTACCAGAACGAAATCCCCGCGCTCGATATCGGTCTGGAAAACGAAAAGGCCCTTACTGACCTTCTGACGACCTATTACCACCACCGCCGCCCCGACATCGACGGCTTCGAAAACGCCATGGCCACCTTCCAGGCCGAGATCCCGAAGATCGCCGACACCCTGAAACAGAAGGTCGCCTATGCGTTGTCGAACCGCAAGCAATTCGCCAGTGTGTTCGAGAACTTCCTCACCCTCTGCCGCGCCTCGCTCAACCCCGCGCTGTCCCCCGAACAGGTCCAGGAGATGCTCGTCCAGCATCTGCTCACCGAGCGCCTCATCCGCCGCGTCTTCGACTACGACAACTTCGTCTCCGCCAACGTCATCGCCTCCGAAGTCGAACAGGTCATCACCGCCCTCACCTCTCAGGACTTCTCCCGCAAGACCTTCCTCCGCGACCTCGACCCCTACTACAACACCATCGAATCCACCGCCTCGACGCTGACCGAATTCTCCGACAAACAGCACTTCCTCGACCGCGTCTACGAAAAGTTCTTCCAGGCCTATTCGCCCGACACCGCCGACACCCACGGCATCGTCTACACCCCGCCCGAAATCGTCCATTACATGTGCGCCTCGGTCGCCGCCGCGCTTGAAAACGAATTCCAGCGCCCGCTCGGCTCCCCCGGCACCTTCATCCTCGACCCCTGCACCGGCACCGGCAACTTCATCGCCCACCTCATCCAGAACTTCATCCCCCGCCGCAACCTGGAGGAGATGTACCGCTCGCAACTGTTCGCCAACGAGGTGATGCTGATGCCCTACTACATCGCCTCGCTCAACATCGAACACGCCTACTGGGAGCGCATGGGCGAGCGCCGCCCGTTTGAAGGGCTCTGCTTCGTCGACACCCTTGACATGGCCGAGGCCCCGCAACTGGGCCTGTTCACCGAGAAAAACACCGCCCGCGTCCAGCGCCAGAAAGAGGCGCCCATCGACGTCATCATCGGCAACCCGCCCTACAACGTCGGCCAGAAGAGCGAGAACGACAACAACAAGAACCGCGCCTACAAGGAGATCGACCGCCGCATCCGCGACACCTATTCAAAGGACTCCACCGCCACCAACAAGAACGCCCTCTCCGACGCATATGTAAAATTCTTCCGCTGGGCCACCGACCGCATCGGCGATCGCGACGGCATCCTCTGCTTCGTCTCCAACAACTCTTTTGTTGAGCAGGTCGCCTTCGACGGGATGCGCAAGCATCTCGCCCAGGACTTCACCCTCATCGACCACATCGACCTGCATGGCAACGTCCGCAGAAACCCCAAGCTCTCCGGAACAACGCACAACGTCTTCGGCATCCAGGTCGGCGTCGGCATCACCCTCGCCGTCCGCAAGTCCGGCGCCGCGCGCCGCCTCCGCTACCATCGCGTCCCCGAGATGTGGAACAAGCGTGAAAAGCTCGATTCTGTCCGCAGCGGCGAGATCCCCTGGCAAACCCTCACCCCCGACGCCACCCACAACTGGCTCGTCACTGAAAACGAAGCCGAATTTGCCTCATTCACTCCGCTAACCGATCTGTTCTCCGACTACTGCCGCGGGCTGGAAACTACGCGGGATGAGGTCGTCTACGACTTCCAACCCGACGCCCTCCGAGATCGGATTCCCCAGTTCATCGAGAACTACAACTCAGAGGTCGATCGTCACCGGCGGGCACGCTCCCCGCAGGACATCGATGGGTTCGTCAATAATGCTCTCCTCAAGTGGAGCAGCAGTCTCAAGGCCCACCTTCGACGGGGTACGCTCGCCGAATTTGAAGACTCGAAGATACGCGGGAGTCTCTACCGCCCCTTCACCAAGCGCCACGTCTTCTACGATGCGGTCCTCATCCATCGGCCCGCGCGATTTGGCGAGTACTTCCCCCCAGGCCAACCCAACCGAATCATCGTCATGAGCGACCTCGCCTACCGCGCCACGAACTGGACCTGCCTGGCTACCGACGTCATCCCCGACCTCCACCTCTGCGCCGCCATCGACGCCCACCAGTGCTTCCCCGAATCCCACATCCCCGACTCCGCCCTCGACCTCTTCCGCGCCCACTACCCCTCCGCCTCCATCACCCGCGCCGACCTCTTCCACTACCTCTACGCCCTGCTCCACCACCCCGCCTACCGCGCCCGTTACGCCGAGGCCCTCAAGAAGGAACTCCCCCGCATCCCCTTCGCCCCGGACTTCGCCGCCTTCGCCCGAACGGGCGAGCGCCTGATGGACCTCCACATCCACTACGAATCCGCCGAGCCCTACCCCCTCAACTGGACCGAAAACCCCCACGCCCCCTACACGCTGGTCCTCGATGACCGGATGCGCCTCTCCAAGGACCGCCAGTCCATCGTCTACAACAACTGCCTCACCCTGACCGGCATCCCGCCCGAAACGTTCGACTACCGCCTGGGCCACCGCTCGGCCCTGGAATGGGTGATCGACCAATACCGGATGAAGCGCGACGAAAAGGGCCAAATCACCTCCGACCCCAACCGAGCCGAAGATCCCGAATACATCCTCCGCCTGGTCGCCCAAGTCATCACCGTCTCCCTGGAGACCCAGCGGCTGGTCGCGTCGCTGCCTGCCATTGATTTTGGGCTTGCCTGGGACGGTATCATATGATACCGTGGAATCGGGTCCAATGAGCGCCCCGCAGCGCAAGGATTACCCGGCGCTCTGGAAAGCCCAGGCTGAGAAGTTGGATGCGCAAGGCCACTTCTCCGAGTACCCTGCCAAGCGGCGCGAGGAGGTTTTGCGAAAGGGCTATCTCGGCAAGTTAAATCCGGAGGCGGCGCTCCAGTTGGCGTCTTCAAAGTTGGAACAAGGCTTTGCTCGATACACTAAGAAGGTCACGGACGATCTTCGGGACAACTTTGGCGTTGTAAGCACGGAGTCTCGGCGTGGATTTCTGCTCGAACGAATCAGGGAAGCGCAACCCGATGACTACGAACCACCGTACCGGCTCGATGAACCTCCGGGGTACCCATACATTTATGAAAGTAACCGGCTCGTGCGGCCCGTCTATCTGAAGTTTCAGATTCAAGTCTCAGGCCAGAGGAGCCAGGTCGCATTCATATCGTGCCACCCGCCAAGGGAGCAAAGGAAAGCGAGATGAAGTGTTTTAGTTGCGGCAAGGGAACCATGAAGGTCCAGACCGCCGATATCGAGGCCCATGTCCGCGGCGAAATATACACGGTAAGGGTCGAGGCCGAAGTGTGTTCGCGTTGTGGTGAGGTGCTCCTCGATGATAAGCAGGCTGATGCCTACACGATCGCCGGCTCTGACGCCTACCGCATCGCCCACGGCCTTCTCACGACCAGCCATATTAAAGCCGCTCGCGAGCGCCTCGGCCTTTCTCAGGTAGCCTTCGCCGAACGCCTCAGAGTCGGCGCCGCCAGCGTCAAACGGTGGGAAGCCGGGGCGATTCAAGACGAATCGAGTGACCGGCTGATCCGCTTGTGCACGGATGCGGCTGAAGCCCGTAGGAACCTTCGAGAACTCAAGTCACTGATGCAGCCCGCCGCCAGCCGAATCGCATGAGTTCCAACTCCCAGGACACGTCCCGTTCCAACGGATCGGTTTCACCTTGGCCTGAGCCGTGTTTGGTCGAGATCCGCGATCTGCACCACCGTTACGCTTCCGGCCGCGAGGCGCTGAAGGGGATTTCGATGAGCATCAAGCCGGGCGAGCATGCGTTGCTGGCCGGGCGGTCAGGCGCCGGAAAGTCGACATTGGCGCTGCATCTGAACGGGATACTTACTGCCGAGTCGGGCGAGGTGCGGATCGACGGGCAGACGGTCGAGCGGTCGCATCTGGCCTGGGTACGCAGCCGGGTCGGCATCATCTTTCAGGATCCCGACGACCAGCTATTCACGCCGACGGTCGGCGAAGACGTCCAGTTCGGGCCATTGAATCAGGGGTTGACGGAAGGCGAAGCGGCAGCGAGGATGAGGACGGCGCTCGATGTGGTCCGGCTGACGGGCTTCGAGAACCGGCTGAACCACGAACTCTCTTACGGCGAGAAGCGCCGGGTGTCGCTGGCGACCGTGCTGGCGATGCGTCCGGGGCTGATTGTGTTCGACGAGCCATTCGCGAACCTGGATCCGGCGATGGTGGAGCACTTGACCGGGATCATTCGCGAACTGCCGATCACTGTCGTACTGATTTCGCACGAGATCCTGCCTGCGCTGGCGTGTTGCCAGAGAATGATTGTGATGGGTGAAGGCGTCATCGACGCTGATGGCGAGGCGCTCGAAGTGGCGCGCGACCGTGAGTTGCTGAGCCGGCACGGGCTGGATTTCTACTTCTATGGCTGCGTCTGGTCGCGGTTGCAGCAGACGGACACGATGCCGGAAGCGGGTCAGGAAACACAGTGAAGCAGCGTGACGCCCACGTCCCGTGGGGCGGACTTCAGTCTGCGAAGGGCTTCAGCCCGCCCTCCCCCAGACCGCCAGGCACGGCTTGAAGACGGCCGGGTACGTGCCTCCGGGGGCCGCAACGCCCGTGCTATAGTCCGTTACGAAATGCCGAATCGGATCCACCCTGCGCGCTCAACCTCCCGGCGCCTTGCGCTGCTGACTCTTCTCGTCTGCTGCTGCGTTGCCGCCCAGTCGCAGCCGGGCGCATGGCGACCGATCTTCGACGGCAAGAGCCTTGAAGGCTGGCGCGAAACGCCGTTCACAACTAGAGGCAGGGTGCAGGTGGATGGCGGCGCGATCATGCTCCTGCCCGGCTCGCCCATGACGGGCGTCACCTGGACCGGCGAGTTCCCCAAGACGGACTATGAGCTGCGCTTCGAAGCTACCCGTGTCCAGGGCAACGATTTCTTTGCCAGCCTCACATTTCCCGTGGCGGGCGCCTTCGCCACCTGGGTTACTGGCGGTTGGGGCGGCGACATCGTCGGCATGTCGAGCATCGACGGCAGGGACGCCTCGGAGAACGAGACTCGCTCGTACTTCAACTTCGACAACGGCCGTTGGTACGTGTTCCGGCTCGAAGTCCGGCCTGATCGCATCAGGGCATGGATCGACGCTGATCTGGTTTTCAACGTGGAGATCGGCGGCCGCGAGATCAGCTTGCGTTATGGCGAGATCGGACTGTCAGCGCCGCTCGGCTTCGCCGCGTACGCGACCAAGGGCGCGATCCGCAAGATCGAATACCGGACACTCGCGCCAGCCAGGTAAGAGGCCCTTCGAAAAGGAAAAGGCGCCTCGAACCGTTTGGTCCAAGACGCCTTCTGACTGCGGCGGGAGCCGCGTGTCTATCCGTTCAGTGTCCAGTTCTCCCGGTATTTGCGCTTCAGCCAGGCGTTAGCCTCGTCCATATTGGTGACACGGCCGGCCGCCGGGTCATACTCCAGACGCTTGCCCGCGCGGTGCGCGACCAGTCCGAGCAGCATTTGCTCGATCATCGTGCCGGAGTAGTCGAAGTCGCAATGCGTCTTGTGGCTGGTGCCGTGGACGGCGTCGTTGCTCAGGCCTTTGCATGCGTTGAGCCAGTCGATCTGGAACGGGTCGATGCTACCGCGGTAAGGCTGGCCTGACTTCTGAGCGGCGAGGACTGCCTCGACGTTCGTATTCGGCATACCGATGGCCGGCGGGATATTGCCATCCATGAACTGCATTTCGGGGAAGCCGTTGGGGCCGGGGGTGGCACTGGGCATGGCCTTCATGCCGCCTGGCAGGGCCTGCGGCGCTGGACGCCGGCCGCCCTGGCCGCCTTGTGGACGCGCCGGACGTGGCTGAGCCTGAGTGGGCGTGCCAGTGCCGGCAACGAGCGGTAGAAGCTGGTCCTTCGAACGGCGCTTGTAGTAAGTGAAATCGCCGTCGTCGTTATTGGGAATGATGAGCCGCGTGGTGAAGTCAGCCAGGATCGATCCTTTAGTGCCTTCAAAGATGGCGCCGTTGCCGATCTTGTTGACGTCGATGAAGCCGCGTGGATTGTCGGGCTTCAGTCCGCCCTGATACCACACCAACTTGACGGGGCCGCGCCACGAATTGGCCGGATGATCGAATGTGGCCTTCAGTTTGACAGGGCAGATGTCGGCATTGAACTTGTCGCTGATTTCGTGGTCGACTTCGATGGCAGTAGGGCCGCCGGCATCGACGGCATTCCAGACCAGGTCCATCGTGTGCGCGCCCATGTCGCCCATCTGGCCGACGCCAAAGTCGCGGTACATGTTCCAGAAAAGGCAGTTCAGGCCGCTCGAACCGCCGAAATACTGCGGGCTGTAGGGATGGTAAGGCGACGGGCCGATCCACTGTTCGTAGTGCAGCGACGCCGGCGGCATACCCTCGGCCTGCGGATAGCCGGGCCGTGGCAGTTGGCGGCTGTCCCAGCTATGGACAACCTTCAGCTCGCCGATGGCGCCGTCGAGGATCAGTTCGCGCAGGCGCTCGAAATTCGGGTAGGCGTGGCGCTGAGTGCCGTGCTGCGTGGCAACCTTGTTGCGGCGCTTCAGATAGTTGGCGCGTACAACCCGCGCCTCGTCGACGCAGATGCCAAGCGGCTTTTCGCAGAAGACGTGCATGTCGCGGTTCAGCGCCCAGTTGGCGATGAAGGCGTGATGGTGGTCGGCCGTGCAAATGACGACGGCCTCGATGTCCTTCTGGTCGAGCATCCGGCGCCAGTCGACGTAGGTCTTCGCCTTGGGGAAGATCTGAACCGCTTCCTTGGTGCGCAGGTCGTTGACGTCGCAAATGGCGACGACGTTTTCGTTGAGCAGCGAGTTGTAGTGGGCGGTACCACGGCCCCAGACGCCGACTAGGGCGACATTGAGCCGGTTGCTCGGCGCGGTCTGGCCGCGGAGCATACCGCTTCTGAGAATGGTGAGGCCGGCGGCGGGCGCGGCGGCGGATTTCAGGAGGTCACGTCGTTTCATAGGGCGATCCTACCGTACATCCTATATGAGCTTGGCTCGAATTGCGCGGATGCGCGCTCGATTTTGTTTGGTGACACGCCGACTCCAGCCGATATGGCTGGTGATGGAACATTGCGTCAGGCAGTTGAGAGGACCGCCGGGTTCAGCCGCCCGCCTCCGGCTTCGCCGGCGCGCTCGCTTCCACCCGCGCGCGATTCAGCCCGTCTTCTACCATCCTGGCCAAGCCCAGCCCGCCGGAAGCAGCGAGGGACTGCGCCACCTGCTGCTCTGCCAGTTCGGAGATCGACAAGAGTGACTGGTCCTCGCCCGCGCCAAGCCAGCCGCTTCCGCCAGAGGCTTCACGCATTGACTTGAGCATCATGCCGAGCAGGACCGATTCAAACTGCTGAGCGGTTTCGCGGATCCGTTCGGGAGAATCCTCAGCCGTGGACCGGCTGACGTTCTGCCAGTCGAAAGGGGAGATTGCTGCCTGGATGCCTTCCATTACGGTGGTCCTCCAATTCTCTAGATGACGTCGATTTCAGCTTCCAACGCTCCGGCGGCCTTGAGCGCCTGCAGGATGGCGATGACGTCGCGCGGCGTGCTGCCGATGGCCAGCAACGATTGGACGAGTTGCTCAACCGTGGCGCCGTCCTTGAGTTGAACGTTCTTGGCCAGATCCTCGCGCGCGCCGACCTTGATCTCCGGCGTGACCTTGGTCTCGCCGCCGCCAAACGGATTGGGTTGCGAAACGTCAAAGGAAGTCTGGATCTCCACAGTGAGGTTGCCATGGAGGATGGACACCGGCCGGACCCGGACATCCTTGCCGAGGACGATCGTGCCGGTACGCTCATTGACAACCACGCGAAGCCGGACGTCGGGTTCCAGCGTGAGGCTCTCGATGGCGGAAATGAATTCGACTTTCTTGTCAGCCCATGCCGGCGGGACTGAAACCTCGACCAGGCCGGCATTCGAAGACTTGGCGACTCCGCCGTCAAAGGCCTTGTTGATAGCTTGAGTCAATCTCGCCGCGGTGGTGAAATCAGCCCGGCGCAATTGAAGCCGGATAGTGTTGCCTTCCACCACGGAAGGCGCGGCCGATTCGACGATGGCGCCCTCGGGTACGCGGCCGGCGGTAGGATGGTTCACGGTCGTGCGGTTGCCCGCTCCTCCCGATGCAGCGAATCCGCCAGTGACGACGGGGCCTTGCGCTGCGGCGAAGACACGTCCGTCGGAGGCTTTCAGCGGGGTGAGGAGAAGTAGGCCCCCCTGGAGGTTGGTGGAGTCGCCGATGGCGGCGACATGGATGTCGATACGGGTGCCGGGCTGGGCGAACGGGGGCAGGTTAGCCGTGACCATGACGGCGGCGGTATTGCGCACCAATATGGCCGTTGGGGTCACCTGGACTCCCATCCGGTCCAGCATGTTCGCAAGAGTCTGCGCCGAGAAGAAGGTCTGGCGCTTGTCACCTGTACCATTCAAACCGACGACGAGCCCATAGCCGATGAGTTGGTTGTCACGTACCCCTTCGATAGCGGCGATCTCCTTGACCCGCACCTGATTGGCCGGCGGAACGGCTGCGGCGGACAGCAGGCAGATGAGGCAGATCAGAAGGGTTCGCATGACTAGAAGGGGAGAATGCCAAGCAGCAGACGGTAAAGGAAGTTGGGTCTGCGGATGGCGTCGTTGACGACGCCCTTGCCGTCGACCTGGACCTCGAGCAGTGCGAGCCGGTCCGAGCTGATCCGGTTGCCGCCGCTGAGATCGTTCCAGCGCGCGATGCCGCGGACGCGCACGACCTGCCGCTCGGCATTGACGCCGACCGATTTCCTGCCTTCGACGACAAGATTGCCATTCGGCAGCACGTGGGTGACGCGGGCGGTCAACGTGGTTTTCAACTCGGATTCGCGGCTGGTCTCAGCCTGGCCGTCCAGCTTCTGGTCGCCGCCCAGTTCGGCCATGGCGGACAAGGGTCCCGCCACGCGGGTGACGCCGCCCAAGGCGGAGATGCCCGCTGAAGCGCTGGACTTGCGGCTGGAGGCCGTCGAGCCGCGCGAAATGGCGCTGGCGTGGTCGGATATGACGATGGTGACAAGGTCGTTGATTTGGGAAGCGCGCAAATCCCGCGCCACGTCGGCAAAGCGGCCGGATGGGTCGTAGAGCGAGCCTGGCGAGGATCGCGGCGTGGCGCTTGCCGCCTCAGCCTCAGCGATGATCCTGTCCAACTCGGACGGTACCGGCGGTCGCTTCGCCCCCGCCAAGGCCAGAGCCGCCGTTAGCAGCAGAACCAGGGCCGGTAGTGTCAGGCGTGGTTTCGTCATTTGGGATCTCCAATTGGATGACGGCACGGGCGCGTCCCGTCACCGTCGCTTTGAACTTCTTGCCCGAGGTTGGATTCGTCAGCACCACCGTCTGACCTTTGCGCGCCGTTGTGTCGGCTTGAGCTTCGACGCCAATCGCGGTGCGGCCTGCGGCCACCGCAACCAGTACACGCTCGCCACGCTGCACTTCGGGCGGGGCCGCAAGTAGGCGAGGGTTGACCACCTCGCCGGCCTTCAGCGCGCGGCGGGTCTGCATGCCAATGGCGGCGGATGGCGGGGTAGAGGATGGCGTCGAGCTTGGCGGTACCTGGCGTGTCGCCACGGACAGGTCGCTCGCCGCGATGATGGCTCCGGCTGAGAGGTGGCGGGCAGCCCGCAGTTCGGAAACCCTGACCTTGACTTCGACGCGCACCGAGACCGGGATCGACTGGCCGCCTTCCACACGCATTCGGCCGCGCCAGAGCGTGCCTGCACCGGAGGCAGGAGCAACGGTCAGGCCGGAGAGTGAAAAATCGAGGTCGCCCTTGGGAAGTGGGTTGTGCGGGTAGTCCAGGATGACGAGGTGGTAGTCTGCATATCCAGATTTCTCGAGTGCGGTCGCCAGGACCTGGCGTAGCGCGTCCTCGGCCAGGGGCGCGGCCAGGCGTTCGACGCAAATCGATTCAGGCGCAGAGATGCTTTGGCCGTAGCGGGCGGCCGTCTTTTCGATCAGGGAGGGATCAATCCAGCGGGAGAGCCCGAGTTTCGGCGCGAAGCCGATGACGGCGTCGGGCGGGACGCCGCGCAGATTCGGTAAGACAGTGGCCAGGTGGCGGACCAGAATCCGGTCGCCTTCGACCTGCACACAGCCGGCTTCGGCCTCGGCGAGAGTGAGGCAAGCGCCGAAGAGAGGGCCGAGCAACGTCACCGGCGGCTCCCAAGCATCAGGATCAGGGCCAGCGTCGATTTCTCGAAAGGAGTGCCGTTCTTGGCAATCTCGCGCTGTTTTGCTATTGTCTCCCGCCGGTCTTCCGACATGTATAGACGTACGGCATAGCTGGTTTCGCACGTAAGCGCGGGCAGGGCGACAAGGTGGAGCCAGGATTGGCCGGCAGGAAGGAGGCCGAGAACAAGCAATACGATGGCTGGTATTGTGGGATTGCGGTGAGTGAGCGCGCGCATTGGTTTACCTCGCCATGTTGTTGACCTGGCTGTACATCTCGTCGGCAGCCTTGACGACCTTTGAATTGGCCTCATAGGCGCGTTGGCTGACAATCAGGTTGATGAACTCCTCAACCACGCTGACGTTGGACTGCTCGACGTAGCCTTGAAGGAGTGTGCCTAGGCCTTCCTGTCCGCCGGGGTTTCCGATAGTGGGCTCGCCCGAGGCGTCCGTGGGCAGGTACATGTTTCGGCCGATGCTGTTGAGACCGGCTGGGTTGGCGAAGTTGGCCAGTTGGATCTGTCCAGCGAGCTGGGTATTGGACTGGCCCGGCAATGTGTAGCTGACGGTTCCGTCGGAGGCGACCTGGATGCTTTGGGCTTCGGGTGGGATGGTGATTTGTGGTTCGAGGGGGTCGCCGTCCATGGTGACGAAGTTCCCGTCGCGGTCGAGATGGAACTGGCCGGCGCGAGAATAGGCGATCTCTCCCGTCGGACGCCGGACCTGGAAGAAGCCGCGGCCCTCGATGACCATATCGAGCGGGTTGTTCGTTGCGCTGAAACTGCCTTGAGAGAACGAGATTGCGTTGGCCACAGTGCGCGTGCCGAGACCGAGTTGGAGTCCGCTTGGTACGACGGTTTGGGCGCCAGCGGCGGCGCCTGGCTGGGAGATCGTTTGGTAAAGGAGGTCCTGGAACTGTGCACGCCGCATCTTGAAACCGACCGTGTTGGCGTTGGCCAGGTTGTGGGCGATGTTGTCGACGTTGGTCTGTTGGGCATTCATGCCGCTGGCAGCGCTGAATAGGGCTCTGATCATGGGATCTTCCTTTCACCGGGCGTGGACATGAGAAGGCGGATCATGAGTGAACCTTTGCGACCTCTTCCACGGCACGGCGGTTCATCTCGCCGCCGATCTGGACGGCTTTCTGCAAGGTTTCGAACTGCCGAAGTATATTGACCAGGCGGACGGCCGCCTCGGCGGGCCCGATGTTGGAGGCCTCGATATGGCCCTGTTTGACTTCGGCCGTGGCAGCTTTCAACTGTCCGGCTTGCCGGGTGTCAAGCGCCATGTAAACGCCCTCGCGGCGGGAGAACCCGGAGGGGTCGGACGATTCGACGAGTCTTAGTTGCCCAAGGGGCTGGCCAGACTGGCGAACGACCCCAGCGGAGTCGATCTCGACCGGCAAGAGCGCGTCGGCGCGAATGCGGCGCGGTTCGACGGTGACGAACTCATAGCCCTCGCGCGTTGTGAGTTTGCCTTCCTTATTGATAGAGATGGGGCCGCCGCGGGTGAGCAGGACCCCCTGCGGGCTTTCGACCAGGAAGAAGCCTTTGCCGCTGATGGCGAGGTCGGAGGCGTTGCCCGTGGATTGCAACGAACCCTGACTCAGGTCGATCCACTGGCGTTCCACGAGCGGCGAGCGCACACTGAGGCCCGTCGCCTCCTCGGCCGCCTCAGCGGACATATAAAGGTTGTAGGATTCGCGGTCGGCCTTGTAGCCAGGCGTGGAAGTATTGGCCAGGTTGTTGGACAGCAGGTCCAGAGCGTCCATTCTGGACCGGAGGCCAGAGGCGGCGGTGACGGTGAGCGGATCCATCTAGCAGTTACCCATAAGGGAATATGCAATTGGCAGGCCAACGAAAAAGTCCTTTATAATGTGATGTTTTACGTCCGCTGATCCCACTTTGGGACGTCAGGGCGAACGTTTGGTGTGCCGATCCGGAATCGGAATCGCCAGCGTAGCGGCGCGAACTTGCGCAACTGATTGAAAAAGAAGCGGTGCCACCGTTGGCCCTGGAAGTGCATTTTGAGCAGGCGTGCAACCTGGCCTGATGATAGGGACGACACCCGGCGCACTGGATTTCCTGGCCTGCTCTGGCTCCGCCGCCACGCAAGCCGATGGACAGTCCTTCTTGCCATCGATGGAGGTGGCGCTGGCGGACTCGGCAACAACTTCAGATGTCGCGCTAACCGAAGCCGCTGGACTGGGTGAGACCGGGGACCTTGGTCCCGGGCGGTCTCCGAAACCGAGTTGGATCGGGGCCCCTCTTCTATTGGTACAGTCCCAGCCACACCAGGCAGTCCAGGCGCGTCCGCTGCCAGCCGCGCCGAAGGGGAAGGCTGGCGTCGATGCTAATTGCGTCTTGCCCGTTGTGGCGCAGGTCGTCGAAGAAGTTGCTTCTGTTCCAACCACAGATGAACCGCGAAGAAGCTCCGGCCAGGCAGAGTCCGCCGAAGCCGAGCATGTGGAACGGGCTGCCCCGGAGGGCTTTGTAACTGTCGTTGAAATCGCCGTTCCGGAGGCCAATACAAAGGACTGGACCGTTGTGGCGATAGCCAGGGACTCGTCAGATGGTGAATGCGAGAAGGCAGGCGTCGAAAGCCAGTGCCGAGTCAGTGATGAGCCGGCAGATGTCGAAACGCAGGGCGGAGCGAGTGCGGAGCCGAGAGGTGAGTTCACGAGCCTGCCTCAAGGCAACGACATTCAGAATTGCGAAGCAGTACCGGTTCAAGCGCAGTCCCCAGTCGCCACACTCGATGGCGACGATCAGATCGAACCGCACCGTCCGGTTGCCCCGGACGTGAACCAATCCGTGAGGCGCGCACCCAGGGCCGATGAAGGGATGAATCCCCGGCAAACGCCAAACACAGTCGAACCGGTTGCAGTTGGGGCATCGGATGAAGAGACGCCAAAAGTCTTCGAAGCGTTGATCCGGGAAAAGACGGTTAGTCAGACACAGGAACAGCCCGTGACGTCCGCAAGCCCTGAAGCGGCGGCGGCGGTCCGGCGTGTCACTTCCGGGCTCTCGGATCGTCGCCCCAGAAGCGGCTCAGGCGCAGGTGAAGAGCAGGTTTCAGCACGACAGCTTCATGTGAGAACGGGCGAGGGTGGCGGGTTGGATGCAGAAACGTCTTGGGACCCGAAGGACTCGGGCACGGAGCCGAGCGAATCCGCTCCTCGCATCGAGGGCCAGCCGATGGTCGTGAGTGCCCGGCCGGAAACCGGCACTTCGCGGGAGGGTGGGCCCACTCTGTCGTGGGCGGCGTTTTCGGCGGAGGCTCAACCCGGCGACGTACCGCCAGACCAAGTCCCCGACGCGCCGGCGGAGATGAGGGACGTCCAGCACGCGAACGTCGGCGGGGAGTTGGAACCGGCGGAGGGCGGCGGCGCGCTACGCGAGGTCTCGCTCAATGTACAGAATGAGTCCGGCGCGACCGTCCATCTCAAATTCACCGAGCGGCGCGGCGAGGTTCATGTCGTATCGCGGACAACAGATCAAGCGCTGGGGCGGGAGTTGGCAGAGGGCCTGCCGGAACTGAAGCGCAATATCGAGGATTCAGGCATGGCGGCGGATGTCTGGACCTCGCAAAGCGAGCGCCTGACGGTTGAAAAAGAAGCGAAGCCGGAGACCCGGTCAGGGACCGGCTCGGACGGCCGTTCGGGGCAAGGGGCAGGGCGCGACGGACAGAGCGGGTCGCGTTCGGGCAGGGACGCAGACAGATGGGCTGACGAGATTGAAAACTCTCTAGACGAGGGCAGAAGTGGAGGTATGCGATGAGTGCAGTGAGTGGACTGGGTTCGACAACAGAAACTGGCGCCGTCCAGGATGTGACGGCGACCGCGAGCCGGCTGGCCAACCAGGATGTGTTCATGCAGTTGCTGGTGGCCCAGTTGAAATACCAGAACCCAATGGACCCGGCTGACGGTGCTGAGTTCATGACGCAACTGACGCAGTTCAGCGAGCTGGAGCAAATGGTCTCGATTCGAAAGGGGGTGGAGTCGATGACCGAGATGATCTCCTCCATGAGTGGAGACACGAGCGAAGCGCCGTAAATCAGCCGGCACAGAAAAAGAAACAGGAGACATCATGTTTACATCGTTTTCGACAGCCCTTTCCGCCCTTGGGGCGCATACCACCGCGATTGATGTGGTGGGGAATAACCTTGCCAACCTGAACACGCCCGGCTACAAAGCCAGCGTCGTTGCATTCAGCGACTTGGTGACGCAGTCGTTGGGCGCGGGTCTGGGCACGACGCAGGTTGGTTTCGGCGTGGCGCGTCCGACGACGATCCGGCAGTTCTCTCAAGGCGCGATTCAGGCTTCGAGCGGGCCGTTGGATGTCGCGATCCAGGGAGACGGGTTCCTGGTGGTTGAAGAGCCGGTTTCCGGGGCGCAGCTCTACACCCGAGGCGGGAACCTGCAGGTGAACAAAGGGGGGCAACTGGTGACGGCGACCGGGTTTCGCGTGCGGGGCTGGAACGAGGTGAATGGCGTTCTCGACACGACACAGCCGGTGACCGACGTCTTAGTGCCGGTGGGTTCCTTGAGGACGCCCGCCGCTACTGGTAACATCTCCTTCGATTTGAACCTGGACGCGGCCGGAACCGTTGGACCGCCCGCTGCGAAGTTCTCGAGCTCGATTGAAGTCTTTGACTCGCTTGGCGTCTCGCATGTTGTCTCGGTGCAATTCGAAAAGACGGCAAACGCCGGTGAATGGTCCTATTCGTTGAGCTTCCCCGACAGTGATGTGGGGACGCCGATTGCTCCGGTAACCGGGACGATCGAATTCGATTCGTCGGGCAGACTACAGACGCCGGACGCACTGTCAGCGGCGCCGTCCATCACCGTGACAGGCGTCAACAGCGGCGCCGACGACTTGACCATCAATTGGCAGTTGTGGGACGGTCTAACGCCCCGCTTGACGCAGTACTCTCAGACTTCGGCTGTCGCCGCGAACGAGCAAGACGGCTTCGCTGCGGCGCAATTGATCCGAGTTGGCATCGGCGATGGCGGCGTTCTGCTGGCACAGTATTCGAACGGGCAACAGGTGGCCGTGGGGCAGTTGGCGATGTGTTCGGTGAGGAACCCGGAATCGATGATCGCCGTGGGTAACAACAATTACCAACTCAGCGCGCGGTCAGCGCTGCCTGCGATCGGCGTGTCCGGCACGGGTGGCCGCGGACAGATACTCGGCGGGTCGGTCGAATTCTCGACCGTCGATATCGCCAAGGAATTCACCAACTTGATCGTTCTCCAGCGAGGCTATCAGGCCAATGCGCGCGTGGTGACGGCTGTCGACGAGATCAGCCAGGAGACGATCAACCTGAAGCGGTAGTCCGGAGCCCCTTCCGCCATGACGACGGCCCTGACGAGAACGGTTTCGCCAGTTCCGGCAGAGATCCTGCCGCTGGCCGACGTTGCGCTCAACGTGGAAGTCGAACTCGACCGCCGGATCATGACGGTGCGCGAGATTCTCGATCTCGACATCGGCAGCGTGATTCGCATGAACCGCTCAGCCGGCGAGAACATCGACATCTCGATCGGTGGATCACTGGTCGGATTCGGCGAGATCGTCATCATCGAGGACACGATGGGGATTCGCATTACGGACTTCAACATCGAGGAGTGAAATGGACTGGGCCGAACAGACACTGGCAATTTCGTTTGTGTTCCTACTCCTGGGCGGGGCCGTCTGGGCGCTGGGCCGGAGAGGCGGCGGATTGCGGTTGCCGCCTTGGGTGCGTAAGGGCGGAGTGCAGGAGCATATGATCTGTCTGGCGCGGATGCCCCTGACGGCGCAACACACGCTGCATCTGGTGAAAGTCGACGGCAGGACGATTCTGGTGGCGACTTACCCTGGCGGCGTCACGATGGAGCCGCAGGGTTCCACCTTTGAACGCTCGCTGGCCGGCGTCCTGGCCGATGGTGACGGGCAATGATCCGGCTCGCCGCCCTCATTGCAGTAGCGTCTCCGGCGTGGGCCGCGCCGGGTGCATCGCTGTTCGGTTTGCCGGTACAGGGATCGCAAAGCGGGACAGCGCCCACCGCGGCGTTGCAGATCGTCCTGCTGCTGACCGCTTTGACGTTCGTGCCGGCGCTGATCGTTGCGCTGACACCGTTTCTGCGAATCACTATCGTGTTGCACTTCCTGAGGCAAGCGTTGGGCACTCAGACCGCGCCGTCAAACCAGGTCCTGCTGGGACTCTCGCTGTTTCTCTCTTTCCTCATCATGCAGCCGGTCTTGTCCGAGGCCTACTCGCGCGGGTGGGAACCGTTTGATCAAGGCAAGACAAGCGGGGCTGAAGCCTGGGAGCAGGGCAGCAAACCCATAAAAAAATTCCTGCTGCGATTCGCCCGCGAGAAGGACATCGCGCTGCTGCTGGAAATCTCGAAATCGCCGGCGCCAAAGACGCCCGAAGAACTGGAGCTCAGGGTGCTTGCGCCGGCATACGTGCTGTCGGAGCTGCGCGCTGGATTCCAGATCGGGGCGGTCATTTTTCTTCCTTTCCTTGTGATTGATCTCGTTGTGGCCAGTGTGACGCTGTCCATCGGCATGGTGCAGCTCCCGCCGGTAATGATCTCTGCGCCTTTCAAGATCCTTCTATTTGTCCTGGTGGACGGATGGAACCTGGTCGTCGGTTCGCTGATGAAGAGTTTCGCCTAGGAGCCGCCACATATGAACCAGCATGTTGTCGTCGACCTGATTCGCGAAGCGCTGATGAACACGTTCTGGCTCTGCCTGCCCTTGCTGGCCGTGGGATTTGTGGCGGGTGTCGTGGTGAGCCTGCTGCAGATCATCACTTCCGTGCAGGATCCCGCCTTTGGCAGCGTGCCCAGGCTGGCGGCCTTCCTCGCGGCGCTGGTTGTGTTTCTGCCCTGGATGCTCATGCGGTTGTGCTCCTACGCGGCTTCATTGCTGGGAGACTTCGCCCGATATGCCAAATGATCTCGCAGCGGCCGCAGCACTATTGGATTGGAACCTGCTGGGCGGTTTCCTGTTGACGCTGACGCGGCTGGGCCTGGCGTTAGCCTTCGTCCCGCTGCCGGGAGTGAAGTCGGCGCCGGAGATGGCGAGGGTCGTCCTGATCGTCTCGATGGCCGCGGCCATCGTGCCCGCCTTGCCCCAAGTGCAGAGCGTTCCGGCGACAGCAGGTTCGTTCGTGAAGGCGATGGCCGGCGAGGCGGCGTATGGGCTTGCAGTCGGGATGGTCGTGGCGTTTCTGGGTGAAGTGCTCACTTTCGCCATGCAGATGTTCTCGCTCCAGGCCGGCTATTCCTACGCCTCCAGCATCGATCCGAACAGCGAGGCCGACAGCGGCGTGCTTCTCGTCTTTGCCCTGCTGTGCGGCAACCTGCTCTTCTTCAGCTTCGGCGGCCACCGGCTGATCATTCGGGCTTTTGCCCGAAGCCTGGAAGTGTGGCCCGTCGGCGGAGGAGCGGTCAATCCAGCCTGGGGAGACGTGATTACGCGGCTGGGTGCATCCATGTTCGAGCTCTCTTTGCGGCTGGGCTTGCCCGTGGCGGGGCTGCTGCTTCTGGCTGAGATCGCGCTTGGCGTTGTCAGCAGATTGCAGGCACAACTGCAGTTGTTGTCGCTGTCGTTCCCAGTGAAGATGCTCGGCACCGTCGTCACCCTCGCGGTGTTGGCGCCGTTATGGGTGGCCATCTATCAGCGGGCGTTCGCCACCAGCTTTGTGGCGCTCGAAAGGATGCTTGGACGCTGATGTCGGACCGTTCCCAGCGCACCGAGAAACCGACCCCCCAACGGCTCCGCAAGGCGCGGACCGAGGGGCGGTTCGTTTCCAGC
The DNA here is from genome assembly GCA_964558355.1 of uncultured Candidatus Solibacter sp. GTDB lineage: Bacteria > Acidobacteriota > Terriglobia > Bryobacterales > Bryobacteraceae > PNKE01. The sequence continues at coordinate 13,857 of CAZLDN010000004.1, read as the reverse complement.
AAGGAGCTCGTCTCGGCCGTTCAATTTGCCGCCGGTGTGGCCCTGATGGCCGGTCTGGCCGATCGCTGGTGGCCGGCCGCGCTTGAAGGAACACGAGCGATGCTGGCCTCGGCTTTCACAATTCAACTGGATCAGTCAGTGGTATCCGGGTTGCTGCGGGAGCGGCTGGCGCCAGCGTTTCTGCCTCTGCTGGCCGCTGGCGGAGCCATGTTCTGCGTGGTGATGCTGGCGCAGTTGTCCATCACCCAATTTGGTTTCGCAACCGCGCGCCTTGCGCCGGACTTCACCAGACTGAATCCGGCTTCGAAGCTCCGCGAGTTGCCGGCGCAGAATCTGAGGGCCGCCGTGGCCGCGGCGGTCATGCTTCCGGTCGTGCTCGGAGCCGTCTACTTTGTCATCGCCGACAGTTTTGACGGGTTCATCAGCTTGCCGTTGCTCGACCTCAATGCGGCCACCGGCCGGGTCGGCGAAGCAGTCAGTTCCCTGTTGTGGCGTTCGGCGGCCTTGCTGGCCGTGTGGGGCGCCATCGACATGTTCCGGCAGCAGCGCAAGTACACTCGCGATCTGCGGATGACGAAGCAGGAAATCCGTGATGAGTGGAAGCAAAACGAGGGCAGTCCGGAAATAAAGATGCGCCTGAGGAGGATGCGGCGCGAGTTGCTCCGGCGGCGCATGATGTCCGAGGTGGCCACGGCGACGGCAGTGGTGATGAATCCAACCCACTTCGCCGTTGCCCTGAAGTACGAGATGAACTCGATGGCGGCGCCCAAGGTTGTCGCCAAGGGCAAGAACTACCTGGCGCTCCGGATCAAAGCGCGGGCGCTCGAGAACCAGGTGCCCGTGGTGGAGAACAAGCCGCTGGCACAGGCTCTATACAAGCACTGCGCCGTGGGACAGGAGATCCCCGCGCACCTCTACCGCGCAGTGGCGGAAGTGTTGGCCTACGTGTTCAGGCTGATGAACGGGAAGCGATAGAAGGAGCGAAGGAAGATGGCCGCCAGTCCAATGATGCCAGCCCGGATCCCCAGCGCGGCCGCAACTCCGTTCGCCGGCGCGAATCCGAAGCCGGCTCATTTGAACGGGCAAGCCTCGCGGCCAGCGGCCGGCTCGAGCCTGAGCTCGTTGCAGGGTGGACTCAAGCGGCTTGCCCGCGGCGAGGTGGCCGTGCCCATGGCCGTTCTGGGCATCCTGCTGGCGATGGTGACGCCGCTGCCGTCGTTCATGTTGGACATACTGATCAGCGCCAACATCACGCTCTCCACCATCGTCCTGCTCGTGTCCATGCATATCCGCAAGCCGTCTGAGTTCAGCGTATTTCCGACCACCCTCCTGCTGATGACCCTGTTCCGGCTCGCGCTGAATGTGTCGACTTCCCGCCTCATCCTGCTGAATGGATCGCAGGGAACGACCGCCGCAGGCGAGGTGGTCGAGAGCTTCGGCAACTTCGTCGTCGTCGGCAACTTCGTGATCGGTATCGTGATCTTCCTCGTCTTGATCGCGATTCAATATGTCGTCATCAACCACGGCGCAGTCCGCATCTCGGAGGTCACAGCCCGGTTCACCCTCGATGCCCTGCCCGGCAAGCAGATGTCGATCGACGCTGACCTGAATGCCGGCCTCATCAACGAAAACGAAGCGAAAACCAGGCGCAAAGAGCTCTCGTCGGAGGCTGAGTTCTACGGCGCCATGGACGGAGCCACCCGCTTCACGCAGCGCGATGCCGTGGCCAGCATTCTGATCACTTCCATCAATATCATCGCCGGGTTCCTGATCGGAGTCTTCCAGCACGGAATGGATCTCTCGCAGGCTCTCGAAACCTATACCGTCCTCACGATTGGCGACGGCTTGGTGACAGTGATCCCTGCGCTGATGATTTCAATCGCCGGCGGCCTGATCGTGACAAGGGCCGGCTCGGAAGAAGAGATGGGGTCCGACTTCCGCAAACAGGTGTTCGGGACGCCCCAACCTCTGCTGATGGCCTCTGGCGCGCTCGTGGCGATGGGCTTGTTCCCTGGCTTGCCGACGGCGCCGTTTCTCTTGATTGGCGGCGGGATCGGATACGCCGCCTGGAACCTGCGAAAGCGGCAGGATGCGGAGCTGGTGAGAAGCGAAGCGGAGGTGCGGCCGGCAGCGCCCAAGGAGAATCTCGAGTCGCTCCTGAAGGTCGAGCCGTTGGCGATCGAAGTGGGTTTGGGACTGGTCAAGCTGGTCGAGGGCGGAGCAAGTTCTCCTCTGCTGAGACGGATCGCCGGCATCCGGCGCCAGATGGCGTCACAGATGGGCTACCTGCTGCCCGCGGTGCGCGTGACTGACAATCTCTCACTCAAGGTGAGGGAATACGCGGTCCTCTTGAAGGGAATCGAGGTCGCACGTTACGAACTGCTGCAGGGCTGTGAGTTGGCGATCCCGCCGCGGCCGGGCACCGCGCCGGCCAACGCTTCGCCTGCGATCGAACCGGCATTCGGGATTCCGGCGTTCTGGGTTCCGTCCGGCCAGGCTGAGCGTCTCAGGGCCGAAGGGTACACGGTCGTTGATAGCGTCAGCGTACTGGGAACGCACGTCTCGGAGTTGGTGAAGCGTCACGCGCATGAGATCTTCACAAGGCAGGACGCCAAGAAGGTCCTGGACCGGATCGCCGAGGAAAACCCCAAGCTCGTCGAGGATCTGGTGCCGAAACTGGTTCCCCTGGGCGCGGTGCAACGGGTGTTTCAGAACCTGCTGCGGGAACGTGTTTCGATCCGCGATGCATCGACCATTCTGGAGGCGATCAGCGAAGCGGCAGCTGTCACCCGGAACCCGGTTCTGACGACCGAGTACGCGCGGCAAGCCATCCGTCGCAGCGTCGTGCTGCCATACCTCAACTCCAATAACGAGTTGGGCGTGTGGTTCCTCGATCCCGAGATTGAAAGAACGATCGAGCAGAGTGTCGAACATGGTGAACATGCATCGCACCTGAACCTGTCGCCGCAGAAGGTGCGCGAGATTGTGGACGCAGTTGTGCGCGGGATTGGCGGAGCTCAGAACAGCGCGGTGATTCTCACTGGATCGGGAGCCCGGCATTTCCTGCGCCAGATGATCGAGTCGCAAGCGCCGCAGGTGGCCCTGCTATCGCACGGAGAGGTGCCGTCCTCGACGCGCGTGGTCAGTTTTGGCGTGTTGAAGGGAGTGGCATCACATGAGTAAAGAGCGAAGATCCTACTTTGCCGCGACTGTCGAAGCCGCGATCGCTGAGGCCCGGATGGAGCTTGGGGACGACACTTTTCTTGTTGGTACCCGGCGACTTGCAGGCGAGGGTGACGCCGCGGCGGGCTACGAGGTCCTCTTCGAAGTCGATGATCCGGCGCGTTCCGCGGCGCGGTCTGCCGAAGACAATCCCGCCACGGGTCAATTGATGAGCGATGTCGCGGGTCTGAAGCGGGATCTGGCCCAGATGACGGATCTGCTGAGACACCTGGCGGCGGCGGCCCACAGGATCCATCCCGAACTCGCGCCCGTGGCGGCCAGCCTGGCTGAGGCCGGGTTCCCTGAAGAGTTATCGTCGGCGATTCTGAATGGGATCGACCGCCGCCTGGGGTACGGGCCGGGACGGAACGATTGCTCGCACTTGGATGTTCAACGTGCGCTGGCCGCCGAGATCGAGTCTCGCATCATGACGAAGCCTGGCGTCGGGATGGAAGCGGCAGCGCGCAAGGTCGTCGTGCTGGCCGGCCCGCCTGGAGCGGGAAAGACCACGACCCTGGCCAAACTCGCGGTAACCCAGGGCGTTTCCCGCGGTCTTTCGACGGCGATCGTCTCGACCGATGCCTTTCGCGTGGCTGCCTCGGATCAGTTGCGCAGTTATTCGGCTATCCTCGGGCTGCCGTTTGCCTGCGCTGAGACGCCAGGGGCGCTCCTTAGAGCGCTGGAAGAACACAGGAACAAGCGCCTGGTGCTGATTGACACGCCCGGTTTCGGTCCACGGGACTTCGAAATGGCCAAGGAGTGGGCGCGCCTGTTCGTGTCGCGAGGCGAGGTCGAAGTCCAGCTTGTACTGAACGCCACCATGCGTTGCCGCGACCTGCAACTGGCCGCCGCGAGATGGGCGGATCTGAATCCATCGCGCCTCATCTTCACCCGGCTCGATGAAACCACCAGTTACGGCGGAATGCTGGCATGCGCGGTGAAGACCCAGTTGCCGGTGTCGTTCACCTGCGCTGGGCAGTCGGTGCCGGAGGACATCGAGGAGGCCACCGTCAGCGGTCTATTGAACCTCGTACTTGGGCGGGAAAAGGGCTTCCGGGCCGCGGCCGCTTGAGGCGGGCCCCGGATGAAACTGTGATGAATCCTTATCAGGCCACAGCGGCGGCTCTCACCGCGGAAGAGCGGGAGAGAGTGATTCTTGAGCACCTGCCACAGGTCCGGCTCATTGCCCGCCGCATCCACGAGCGGCTCCCGGAGAGCGTAAGTATGGAGGACCTCGTCTCCACGGGGGTGGTGGGTCTCATTTCGGCGATCGACCGTTTTGACCCAACGCAGAACGTCAAGCTGAAAACCTATGCCGAGTACAAGATCCGCGGGGCGATCCTCGACAGCCTCCGGGGGTTGGATTGGGCGCCGCGGCAACAGCGGCGAAGGAGTAAGCGGATCGAGCAGGCCATCAATGCGCTCGAGCAGAGACTGAAGCGGTCGCCGCCGGAAGAGGATATCGCAGCCGAGTTGGGCGTGTCGTTGGCCGAATACCACGAGTGGCTGGGCGAGATCAGGAGTCTGAATCTGGGTAGCCTGGACCAACACGCGCCCGATGAGGAGGGCCGCGACCTGCTCAGGTTCGTCGCCGACAAGGAAGAAGACCTGCCGTCAAGGGTGCTCGAAAGAGCCGAGTTGAAGCGGCTCCTTGCTCAGGCGATATCCAGGATGCCCTATGTCGAGCGCACCGTCCTGGGCCTGTACTACCAGGAAGAGCTGACCCTGCGCGAAATAGCCAAAGTGATCGACCTGCACGAATCCAGAGTGTCGCAGCTCAAGACGCAGGCCATCGTGCGATTGCGTTCGTTCATGCGGAAGAAGTGGCCCACGGAAAGGGGCATTTAGGAAAGGGAAGCCATGAGAGACCAACTGAAATGGCTGCAGCGGGAATGGGCGGTCCGGCTGGCATCGGCGGTCGAGTCCATGACCGGAGAGTCCGCGCGAACAGAAGCCAGGGATGGGGTTGCCGGCCCGGTGGAGCCGGGCGCGGTCATCTTCCGGCAGCCGACCGACATCGGCCAGGACGCCCAATTGTGGGTCATGGTCCCGTCGGCGACATGGGGCGCCATCGGGGCGAAGGTGCTCGAAAGCGCCGGCCTGGAGGAGTCTTCCGAAGAAGAGGCTCGCGGAACCTTCCTTGAGGTGCTTCAGTAGTCGCTGTCGCCGCTGGCGCAGGCGATCGGGGCGCGCCTGAAGAGGGAAGTCGCCTTCCTTGCGGGCACGGTCGAGGATGCCGCGGGCCAAGGACTCGAGTGGGCTCAGGTGAGCATCGTCCTGGCCGGAGTGGAGTATCCCGCCCTGGAACTGTCGATCACGCCGGCGCTTGGGCAGGCGCTGGCGATAGAAACCAGGCCGGGCGCGCAGGAGCAAACCCCGCCGGTTGAAAATGTCAGGCCAGAGGTGGCGGCGAGAGCCATGCGCGGATCAAAAACAATGGATCTGCTGCTCGAGGTGGAGTTGCCCGTCGGCGTGAGCTTTGGCAGGGTGCAGATGAAACTGCGGGATGCCGTCAAACTGACCACGGGCTCGATTGTGGAGCTGAACCGGAGGGTGACCGAACCGGTGGAGGTGATCGTGAACAATTGCGTGATCGCGCGGGGCGAGGTGGTGGTGGTGGAAGGCAACTACGGAGTGAGGATCCAGGAAATCGTCAGCCGCGAGGAACGGTTGAGGACGCTGTTCTAGGCGGCGGCTGGATCGATGCGTAAGGAGGTTCGAATTGGGCAATGAAATGATGATCGCCGCGGCGACGATGATCGTGAGCGCGGCCAGCCTGGCGGGCGTGTTGACGTTGTTCTGGAGCGTGAAGCGGGAGACGAGCGCCCTTGACCGCCGGATCCGCCAGGATAGGCGGGAGACGGTGGCCGCGGTGGAACTGCTGAGGGCGACCATGAGCCGTTTGGAGTCTGATTTGGCTGAGAACCGCCGCGATGTCGAGCAGTTCCCGGCCCTGGCGTCAGCTTCGCCGATAGCGAACTCGATGAATCTGAGCAAACGAACGCAAGCGCTGCGGATGCACCGGCGCGGTGAGCCACTAGAGCGAATTGCCTCGGCGCTCGGGATTCCGCACCGGGAATTGGAACTGCTGGTGAAGGTGCAGGATGTAGTCAGGTACGGGGCTGGAGCGTCAGCGTAACCCGGGCGAGCCGGGGTGCGATCATTGCGCCAAAACCAAACAGCCGCGTCGACACGGCCGATTCGCCTAATCCCCTGATGGCGGAACGCGGCTCCAGTCCGGCAGAACCGGATCGCCGCCTTCGAGCAACCGTCCATTTCGATCTGCCACAAGGGCTTCAGAGCCTGCGTGGGTAAACAACGAGAACCGGCCTTCCTGGACGGCCGCGAGGATCCTGTGGGCGGCCTCCGCCGGCGCCATGCCGCGGGCGAGGGCGGATGTGGCGGCTTGAACAGCGTCCGCCGCCTCGGTCGAAGCTGGCCGAAGGGAAGATCCGATGGATGTAGCGACAGCGGCGGGGCAGACCGCGGTGACGCCGATCAACGCGCCGGCCTGCTTGAGCTCGATCGAAAGCGCCTCCGACAGGGCGAACAGCGCTGCCTTCGACGCGCTATAGGGCGCGGCGCCCGGCGCCGGCAGCAGGCCGGATAGAGAAGCGACGTTGACCACCCAGCCGGGCTGGCGGCCCTCGATCATCCGAGGAAGGAAGGACCGCAATATGTTGACCGGGCCAAAGAGGTTGACGTCAAAAGTCCACTTCCAATCGGGTTCGCTGATCGTCCACGACGGACCGGCGGCCCCGGCGACCCCAGCGTTATTCACCAACAGATGAACCTGGCCGAATCTCCCAGAGACAACCTCCGCGAGTTCTTCAACATCGGCCGCGCTTGCCGTGTCGCATCGCATGGCGAGCCCTTCGCGGCCCTGTCCGGCGAGTTCGCTCGTGAAGGCGTCGAGGCCGGCTGTGTCCACGTCGGCCAAGACAACTTTCATTCCGCGGTTGGAACACTCAACCGCGATCGCCCTTCCGATTCCGCTGGCGGCGCCGGTGACCACAGCCACCCGGCCGGCGATGAATTCCAGTCCAGCCATAGCTCCTTGATCCCTCCTCCGCGGCTCCTCCACGGGTGCTTTTCGCTGAGCGTCTTGCTCCCATCATGGCAGGTTGAAGGCGTTCACGTGAGGATCCCGCTGAACTCTGAATCGGTGGGCTGTCCGGGGCCGGAGGGTCCGCGGGCAGACTATTAGAACTCGTACGTGAGGCCGGCCACGGACCGGTGCATCTCAGTGGGCCCGTAAACGTAAGCTGAGTCGCGGTCCGGACCCTTGTCGAGATCGCTCTGGTACTTGTCGCCGATGTTCTGCATGTTGTAGTACAAGCGCAGACGGCCCTTTTCGCTGACCTCAAACGTCCGGCTAAGGACGGTATTGAAGGTCAGGAACTTCGGCGTGACCTCCAGCCGGTCGGCATCGATGTAGCCGGCGTAGTGGGGCGCGGTCATCGAACCGGTGAAATCGCCGGTGGCCGACCATTCGATTTTGCCGGGCAGTGTCCAATCGTAGCCGAAAAAGCCGTAGCGCTTGGGAGTCCGGAAAAACGATCGGGCGCCGAACTGGGATTCAGGCTCATTCCAGCGCGCGTACTGAGACGTGAAGCCGCCGCGCAGGCCGAACCGGTCATTGAAACGCAGAGTGCCGTCCAGGCTGGCTCCCCCGACCGAGGCGCCTGGGCCGTTGACGCGTAGCAGCCGGCGGAACTCGCTGCCGGCGACGATATCCTCGACCAAGGTGAAGGCGTCGTGCAAGTCGGTGCGGAACACGTTCAGCCCAAACTGCAGCCGCCGCCCGAAGAGGAGACCGGCGTAGTCCAGGCCTGCCATGACGCTGATCGAACGCTCCTCCTTCAGGTCGTCGCGGTTCTGGAGGACAAATCCCTCGCCGCCAACCTGGGCGATGTGCAGGTCCTCGTCAAAGACGGCCGGAGCGCGGAACCCGGTCGAGACAGTGGCGCGCAGGATGAGGCTCTTCGTGAGTCCGGCGCGGACGCCGGCGCGCGGGCTGAATATGGCATGATCGACACGGTTGGATTTGTCGATGCGAGTCCCGCCGATCAGGGTCAGGTTCGGGCGCGGGCGCCATTCGTCCTGGATGTATGCGCCATGGTTCTTGAACGTGCCGCCGTAAGCGCGGCCATAGGCGGGCGCGTTATCCTCGACATGCTCCCACCAGACTTGGTAGCCGGCGAGAATCGAATGCTTGCCGGCCTGGCGGCCCACTTGGGAATCGCCCACCCAGACCGGATTGCGCGTGTTGCCGTAGGCGTTCGGATCCATGCCCGAGCCGTAATAGGACTTGCGGCCGTAGTAGGCGTGGCTCGCGCGCAGGGTGTAGAAGGTGTTCGCCGAAAGGGTGTGGTTCCAGTTCAGGCCAAGCGTATAGCGGCGGGAATCGATCTGCTCAGTGATCCAGCTCTGCTCCGGCGGCGCTTCAAGCTGGTCGCCGCCGCGGCGGAACTCGCTGGCGATCGATCCTGTAGTGGAGAGGCGTCCACGGCCTTCGAAGGAACGGCGGTAGAGGCTGAAACCGCCCGAATCCAATCGCCGTTTGCCGGCCTCGGAGAAGCCGTCGCCATCGCGGTCGATGGGAACGCGATTGACCGACCTGAAATAAAAGTCGCCCGACAACCCGCCTGGGATGCCGGCGATCTGTGCCGATGCGCCAACCTGCTGTTCCGGCCGGCCGTGCTGCCAGCCCATGAGCGAATCGAAGCGGAAGCGGTTATCCCGCGGTTCGCGCCGGATCAGGTTGATGACACCGGCCACGGCGCCGGGTCCATAGAGCGCCGAATTACCGCCCTTGACGACCTCGATCTGTTCCAGAAACGCGACCGGAATCTGCTCCAGGCCATAGACGGCGGTGACGCCGGAGTAGGTCGGCATGCCGTCTTCGAGGATCTGCGTGTAAGGGCCTTCGAGTCCGTTCATCCGGATCTGCATGAACCCGCAGTTCTGGCAGTTCATCTCGACGCGCACACCCGCCACGGTGGCCTGAAACGCTTCCGCCAGGGTGGTCTTGACTTGATGGTCAGCCAGCGTGGTGGTGATCACTTCGGTCCGGATGGGGGTCTCCTGAAGTTCGGCGGCAGTGCCAGTGGCGGTGACGACGATAATCTCGGTGACAACCTCGGTCCTGCGCATCTCAACGACAACCGTCGTCGTTTCGCCTTCGCGAAGCTCGACCTGGGTCAGTTTGCCCGGATAGTACCCAGCCGCTTCCACTGCTAGTCTGAATGTCAGTCCGGGCGTTGAATCGAATACCGCTTCACCGTTGCTGTTGACGGGCGAAGCGACGGTCTGTCGTCCGAGTCGAATGCCGGCGCCAGGAACCGGCTTGCCGTCAGCATCCTGGACCTTGACGACCAGAGCGGGCGCTTTCGCGGCGGCCTGAGTAGCGGGGATTTGAACGGGAGCGGCGGATGCAAGCAACGTGAGGACACAACAGGATATCAGGACCCGCAACATGGTTTCACTCTATCACCGGCGGTCATCCATTGCAAACGATTTGCAAGTACGATTGCATGAAGGACTTACATGCACGGTTCCATCTTGACCCTTGCCGTATTGTTTTGCTGCGCCGCCGCCGCGCCGCCGGAGTCCGCTGGCGGGCGGGCGAAGGCGCCTGAATTCAGACTGTTCGACGAAGCGGGAGTGAGGCGGACGATGGGGGAGTTCCATGGCAAGGTGGTCGTATTGAACTTCTGGGCGACCTGGTGCGCGCCCTGCATCGAGGAGATGCCGGCGCTGGACCGGATCGGGCGGGAGTACGCGGCGAAGGGCGTCGTCGTGCTGGGCGTCGCCATGGATGAACGGGGCTGGCCGGTGGTGAGCAAATTTCTGGCGCAGAAGCGCTTCGGCTACCCAATCCTGATGGGCACGCCGGAGGTGGCTCGGAAGTATGGCGGCCTGAAGACGCTGCCGCACACGGTCTTTATCGACCGCCGGGGTGGGATCGTGGCCGCGCACAGCGCCGCGCTCGATGTGGAGAGGCTTCGCAAGGTGATCGAGGCGATGCTGGCGGAACAGCCGTAGCCGGGCGAGTGAACATATAATCGGCGTGGAGATAGATGAAGCGGCGGCTCATCCTCGGCCTGTTGACTGCCATGGCGCGGGGATGGAGCGCCAAGGACGACGACAGGATCTGGCGCGAGTATCTTGAATGGTTCCGCAAAGCGGCCGGGCCGATACCCGATGCTCGCGCAGCTTACCGCGATCGCCTGTTGGGCGCCGGGCTGAGCGAAGCGGCCGCGGCGGAACGGATAGGCGCCGTCGAACGGCTCATGAGTGAGCGGAAGGACGAGTGGCACCCGGCCTTCTTCGACAGGACCTACCGGAGCGAGTCATCTCGATTCAACACCAAGCCGAATGCTCTGCTGGTTGAAGAGGCGAAGCCCTTGAGGCCCGGCCGGGCGCTCGATATCCACATGGGCCAGGGGCGAAATGCCGTCTATCTGGCGAAGCAGGGCTGGCAGGTGACCGGATTCGACTTCTCCAAGGAGGGCGTCGCCGCCGCCCGCAAAGCCGCCCGCGATGCTGGCGTCTCGCTGGACGCCGTTGTTGCGCGGCATGAGGAGTTCGAGTTCGGGTCCGAAAGATGGGACCTGATCGTGATGAGCTACACATGGGTGCCGCTCGAAGCGAAGTGGATTGGGCCGATCACGCGGTCTCTCAAGCCCGGCGGCCTGATCGTCTTTGAGCACTTGATGGAAGAGTCCGGCAGCGAGAACGCTGCGAGGTGGCTGCCGCGTCCGAACGAGTTATTGCAGGCGTTTGGGCAGTTGCGGATCCTGCGCTATGAAGACGTGAGGGTGATGGCGGACTGGGCGTGGCGGCCGGAGCGGATCGCGCGCATGGTGGCGGAGAAGCGTCCCGCGGCGGAGGACGCGAGGCGGCGGGAGTGATAACCTGGAGTACCTGAAAGGAGCCGGCCATGGTTCTGATGCGAGTCCTTCTGCCCGCCATCCTCTGTATCGCCAGCTTGCCGTCCGCAGGACAGGAACTGCTGGCCGGAGTGGCTCGGATCGAGATCACCCCCTCGACCAACGGGCCGATGTTCGGTTACGCCAATCGCAAATGCGGGCTGTCCACGGCGGTCCACGATCCGCTCTACGCCAAGGCGCTGGTCTTGCAGGCCGGCGAACAGAGAGTGGCGATCGTGACTTTGGACCTTGGCAGCATTACGAGCGAGGTGCTGTTCCGCCGGGCGGCCGACGAACTGAAGATTCCTGTGCTGTTGCTGTCGCTTTCGCACACCCATTCCGGGCCGGCGTTCATGGCGTCTTCGTTGGGGCCGAAGGAGACTTCGACCTACCTGGCCGAATTGGAGGGCAAGGTTTTTGAGGTGGTCAAACTGGCGTTGGAGTCGATGTCGCCGGCGCGGCTGGCGGTGGGGCGAGGGTCGATCCAATTGGGCTACAACCGGCTGTTGGTCAGGGAAGACGGCCGTGCGCGGGCGGTGTTCGATAATCTGGACCGCGTCCCCTATGGTCCGGTCGATCCCGATGTGATGCTGTTACAGGTTGAAGAGCCCGATGGCAAACCGCGCGCGTTGCTGGTTCACTACACGGCGCATCCGGTGGCATTGGGAACCACAAACTGCCTGTACTCGGCCGATTATCCCGGCGTGATGAGATCGCGGGTCGAGGCGGCGATGCCGGGAGTCCAGGCGATGTTTGTCCAGGGGGCGGCGGGCGACATCAATCCCCTGTTTCAGGGCCGCACGGGCAACAGCGAAGCGGACTTCGCCACGATGACCAAGATGGGTGAACTGCTCGCGGCGGAGGTGCTTCGGGCAGCCAAGAGCATGGAACCGGTCCCGGCGGCCGGGTCCGCCTCGATCGCTTACCGGACGCAGACCATGCCGTTCAAGGGCCGCTGGGATGCGGCGCGCGCCTTCCCCGTCGGCTTAACCACCTTGCTGATCAACGGCAAGATTGCCATCGCCACCGTTCCCGGCGAGCCATTCCTGCAGATGCAGACGCGCTGGAAGACCGCCGCCGCCGCGCCTTACGCGTTCTTCCATGGATACACGCAAACTACGTCGAATCCTTGGCCCGGCTACATCCCGGATCTGCGTTCGGCCGCCCATGGCGGCTACGGTGCGGACGTATCGACCAACATCGAGATTGGGGCGGCCGAGCGGATCATGGATCAGCATCTGGTGAACCTGTTCGACCTGCGCGGGATGTGGTTGAAGCAACCAGGTAAGCCGTAGGTGCGGCATTCCCGACGGAAGTTAAACTTTTAAAAGATGCAGCTTGCACATCGGATGGACTATGATTTCAGGGTTAGCCCAATTTTGGTGGTGCGAGACCGCCCCCCGAAAGCTGATTGAGGCCGTGTAGATCGACCTGATACCGATGTTTCGATTCGCCGTAATCATCCTCTCCATACTGGTCCTGCTGGGCTTGGCGCCGGGCGCCACCAGCAAGGCGAAGCCTACTTCACAGAAATCCAAAGCACCGGCGAAGGGGACGACAGCGGCGAAGAGGGCAGCGACGAAGTCCGGCCCGGTCAGAGCGGCGCGGAAGACGGCTTCGAAGTCGCAGACGAAGCGGGTCGCAACCAGGAAGCGGACGGTCAAGAAGCCGGTCAGGGCGGCACGGCCAAAAATCGTAATTCAGGAACCGGCGGTGACAGGATTGCAGTGTGCGCTGGGTGTGACGGCGCCGGGTGCGGCGACAGCCTGCGTGACCTGTTCCGAACAGGCTCTGGTGCGGGCGCATTCGCTGGTCGGGTTGAGGTACAAGCGCGGGGGGACCTCGGTCGAGACCGGGTTCGATTGCAGCGGGTTCGTGAGGCATGTTTTCGAGAAGTCCTGTCAACTGGAGATGCCGAGGTCGGCGAGCGCGCAATACCAGGTCGGGATGGATGTCGGCCGGGATGAGTTGCTGCGCGGCGACCTGGTCTTTTTCCGGGGCCGGCGCGGGTGGCATGTGGGGATTTACACGGGCGATGGGGATTTCATTCATTCGCCGAACCGTCACGATTCCGTGAAAGTGTCGTCCTTGGACTCTCCTTACTACCGAAGGACCTACCTCGGCGCGCGTAGGCTGACGCACGACATCATCGGACCTTTGCCGGCGGAGGCGCCAGCGGAGCCGGATGTGCTCAGCGCCGGTGCGGGTCTGAACTGAGCCGGCGACCGGTTTCCCATCACTCATTGGCGAAGACACTTGGGGCGCAGGGGTCCGTCTGGAGGGGGAAACCGGGGTCAGGATTGCGTGAGTTTTGGGCGAACATGGGGCGAAGAGACCCGCTCTCTGCGTTCGCGGTTCCCCGTGGCCGAGACGGTTCGGGTTTTGGGGTGGCGGTGGAGGCGTTTGAGGTGATCTTGGAGGGGTTTTAGGCGGACCGCAGGGGGTAGGTGGGCTGGAATGGCGGCTTTTTGATCTGTTTCGCGGAGGAGACGCTCCTGCTGTATCTGCTTGAGTTGATTGAGGCTACGGAAGAAGAGGCGTTCGTGGGAGCCGCGGTAGCGGGCTAGTTTCTCGCTGCGACCAAACGAACCCATTAGGCCCAGGTCGAGTTCGGAGAACATCTCCAGGTCGCGGATTTTGTAGAGTTGCCAGGCGGCGAAGACCAGCATGTCGAAGAGGGTGTTTTCGATGGCTCCGGCGG